>JBAPUB010000366.1:0-6481 GCA_049282455.1 Actinomycetes bacterium | reverse complement strand
CCCCCATGGTTCAGCAGCACGCCGAGGAGGCGTTCGCGTCGTCCTTCGCGATCGCCCTCACCCTGGCGATGGTGGCCGCTCTCACCGCCGCCGGGCTGGTGTCCTGGTTCCTGGTCCGCCGCGTCGCCCACCCCGTCGTCGAGCTCGCCGACGCCGCCGACGCCGTGGCGGCCGGCGACTACGCGGTACGAGTGCCTGCTGGCGGCTTCGGCAGCGAGCTCACGCGCCTGTCCGAGGCGTTCGACCACATGGCGAATCGACTGGCCGCCACCGATGCCACCCGCACCAGCATGCTCGCCGATCTTGCTCACGAGTTGAGGACCCCGCTGGCCACCCTCGAGGCCTACATAGATGGCATGGAAGATCATGTCGTCTCCTCCGACGCGCCCTCCTACGCGGTGATGCGCGACCAGGTCGCGCGCCTGCGCCGACTCGCTGGCGACCTCAAAGAGGCCGCGGCTGCCGAGGAGCACGCACTGGGACTGGTGTTGACCCCCGTGGACCCGGTTGCGATCGCCGGCAATGCGGTCGCGGCCGCACGTCCCAGCTATCAGAACAAGGCTGTGGACCTGTTGCTGGTAGACCAACCGAACTGTCCGCTCGTCCGGGCCGATGCCGAACGACTCCAGCAAGTGCTGGCCAACCTGCTTGACAATGCCCTGCGGCACACGCCGGCCGGCGGACGTGTGGAGGTCTCGATAGGTGATGGAGGCGGCAAGTCCGTGAGCATCACCGTGACCGACAACGGCGATGGGATAGAGCCCGATCAGCTGGACGACATCTTCGAGCGGTTCTACCGCGCCGACCCAGCGCGGGCCGTCCAGGACGGGGGTGGCAGCGGCCTTGGGCTCACCATTGCCCGCGCCATCGCCGAAGACCACAGCGGATCCCTGACGGCCGCAAGCCAAGGGACCGGTGCCGGTTGCACATTCACCCTTGCTCTGCCATCCGCCTGAAGCGACTTGAGGTGCCCGCACCGCACGACGCAGAAGGCTTGACTCAGTGACCTGAGGCGACAACGCCGCGGGTCCACCGTCAACAGCCCCAGCGGTCAGGCCGGGAAGTTGTGGTGGCGAATGCAGAACGTTGACGGATTGCGGTCACGCATGCGCAGGAAACTCGTGTGTTGCGTGGCCGGCGGGCTCGAGTTGGAAGGTGCAGTGCTCGACGTCGAAGTGGTCGGCCAGGCACACTCCCAGCGAGTCCAGGACGCGGGCGCCGCCGCCGTCTGCCAGCGCCTTATCAGTGACGACAACATGCACCGACAACACGGGCAGACCAGAGGTGATAGTCCACGCGTGCAGATCGTGCGCGCCAATCACGCCCGGGGTCTCGACGATGTGCCGGCGTACCTCGGCGAGGTCGACGCCGCGCGGAGTAGCCTCCAAGAGAACGTCCACCGCTTCGCGCAACAGCATCCAAGTGCGCGGCAGGATCATCAGCGCGACCGCGACCGAGGCGACCACGTCGGCGCGCAGCCATCCGGTGGTGGCAATCACCACCGCGGCGACGATGACCGCGATGGAACCGAGGAAGTCACCGAGGACCTCCAGGTAGGCACCCTTGACGTTGAGGCTGTCCTTGGCTCCGTCGCGGAGAACGACGAGCCCCACAGCATTGGCGATCAGGCCGACCGCGGCGAACACGAGCATGAGTCCGCCCTCCACCTCCGGCGGGCTGAACCACCGCTGCCAGGCCTGCCACAAGATGAACAATGCAACGCCGAACAGCAGGACCGCATTGACGACTGCGGCGAGGATCTCCAGCCGGTAGTACCCGAAGGTCCGCTCCTCCGTAGCCGGCCGACTGGCGAAGGTCACCGCGAGCACCGCCAGCAGGATCCCCGCGACGTCTGTGAACATGTGGCCGGCATCTGCGAGCAGGGCGAGGCTGCCGGTGACTTTGGCGCCGACCAGTTCGGCGACGAGCACGGCTGAGGTGATGCCCAGGACCGTGAGCAGGCGACCGCGGCGCATCCCGCCGGCACTAATGGAGGGTCCGTGGGAGTGCCCGTTATCGCTCATGTGGGGCACCCGCCCTCGGCGCAGTCGCATGCACCGTCGATGGCGTCGGGCACGGCCGGGATGCAGGTGCAACTCTCACCACGCCAGGCCTCGCGCCCTTCGCGAACCGCCAACCCGGCGACAACGAGACCAACCAGCGGGTCGGCCCACCACCAGCCCACCGTGGCGTTCAGCAGTAGTCCGACCAGTAGGACTGCGGACAGGTAGGTGCACAGCAGAGTCTGCTTGGAGTCGGCAACCACGGTGGTCGACCCCAGAGCCTGCCCGGTGCGGCGTTGGCCCCATGACAGCAGCGGCATGATCACCAGCGACAAAGCCGCGATGACGATGCCCACTGTGGATGACTCCGCCTGGTCCCCGCCGATCAGGGACCGCACCGACTCGAAGGCGACGTACCCGGCGAGGGCGAAGAACGAGAACGCGATCAGGCGCAGCGCCCGCCGCTCGCGCGTCTCGGGCATCGGGTGACGGAACTGCCAGAGGATGACCAGGCCCGAGGACATCTCCACGATCGAGTCGAGCCCGAACCCGATCAGGGCGATGGACGATGCCGCCGCCCCGGCGCCGATCGCCACGACGGCCTCGATCGCGTTGTAGGCCACCGACGTGCCGGCCAGCAACTGCGCGCGGCGACCCAGTTGGGCCCGCCGCTCCGAGGTCAGGAGGGGAGCGCTTGCCGGCTGCGACCCGGTCGCCGGAGTGGCGCTCATCGGACCCTGCTCGTGCCGTAGCGAGGACACAGCAGCACCGCATCGCCGGTCGCCGACAAAAGAGTCTCCGCCGCACCGAGGACACCGAGCACTTCTGCCTCGACCGCAAGTGAGTACACCGATGAGCGACCCACGGCCCGGACCGCCACCAGCCGGCAGTCCAGCAGACAACGTAGGTGCGCAGACACCGTGGACTGAGCCAAACCGAGGTGATCGGTCAACTCCCGAACCTTGTGCTCCCCCAACGCCAGATGCCCCAAGATCGCCAACCGCGACGGATCACCCAGGCTGCGAAACAGGCTCGCCGCGGGTGCCAGACTTACCAGGTCGGCCGTCCAATGCGGGTCGGGCACCGGCGTCGATCGAGTGCCAGTGGACGCTTTCATCGTCATACAGCGATGATAGACCACCTGGCTACCGTCCAGTCACGCCGGAAGGGCGAACCTGTGCTCCACCCTCCAAGATTGACGGTCATAGCGTGACGGACACCTTGCTCCTCGCGTTCCGATCACCGCTGGAGCAACCGTGACGCGGACCCTGCCGGAGGTTCGGCGACCTGGGACAGTGCTAGTCCAACGAACAAGGTCGCGTGATCGTCGCGGTCAAGGTTCGTTCCTGTCAGGCGATCCCGGCCCACGGACCCTGCCTTTGTCTCGACCAACGCCTAGCCGGTACCCGGTACCAACCACCGTTTGGACGATTCGTGGGTGGCTGCGGTCCGCCTCGACCTTGTGTCGCAGGTTGCGGACGTGGGAATCAACGATGCGTTCGTACCCTTCGAAGTCGTAGTCGCGGATCCGGTTGATCAGTTCGTAGCGGGAGAAGACCCGACCGGGATTCCCGGCCAGTGCCCACAGCAGCTTCCACTCCGTCGCTGTGAGGTCCACGGCGTGTCCGCGAACGGTGGCTTGTCGTCGTGGTTCGTCCAGGATCAGTTCGCCGTCGCCGTACGTCACGATGTCGTCGGCGGTGCCGTCGGGGTGGAGTCGCCGCAGAATCGCGTGAACCCGAAGCGTCACCTCTCGTGGGCTGAATGGTTTGGTGACGTAGTCGTCCGCGCCGAGTTCGAGGCAGCGGATTCGTTCTTCTGTGTCGTCGCGGGCGGTGAGGATCAGGATGGGGACCGTCGAGAAGGAGCGGACCTCACGCACCACTTCCTGTCCGGTGACATCGGGCAGCCCGAGGTCCAGGACGAGCAGGTCTGGGGCGGCCTCTCGCGCCAGACTGATCGCTTCCGCGCCGGACCAGGTCGTCAGCACTGACAGTCCGTCGTGTTCGAGGTAGGAGCGCAGCAGGTCACGAATCTTGCGCTCGTCTTCGACGATCAGGACGCTGGCGTGCACCGACTACCTCCTCGTCTCAACCTGGCACCTTCTCGTTCACCGTCACAAGGCCTGGGGCATGCGGTTGTGACCGCTCGCGACCGTCCCGGCTGCCAGTGCGGGCAGGACGACGGTGAACACGGTCCCACCGGTGCTGGGAGAGCCGGCGGTGACCGTGCCGCCGTGTGCTTCGACGAGGGAGTGGACCACGGCCAGCCCGATCCCCGTGCCGCTGCGTGCGCCTGCGCCGCGCCCGCGCCAGAACCGGTCGAAAACGTGCGGCAGCTCGTCGGTGGGGATCCCGGTGCCGCTGTCGGTGACCGTGAGTTGGACCTCCGACGCCGAACTTGTCACGGCGACACTGATCTCACCCCCTGGGGGGGTGAACTTGATGGCGTTGGTGAGCAGGTTGGTGATCACTTGGGCAAGGCGGGCACTGTCACCGTCAACTACTGCTGCCGCGATGTCAGGTTTGACTGCCAGCTCGGCGTCGTCGAACTGCGACTGCATCGCGGCCACAACCTGACCGGCCAACTGCCCGACATCGACCGGCTCGCGGTGCAGCGCCAGGCCAGCTGCGTCCGCGGTGGACAAGGTGGCCAGGTCTTCGGTGAGCCGCTCGAGGCGGAGTACCTCGTCGTGCAGGGATAGGAGCCGTTCCGTGGTCGGGTCGGCGATCCCGTCGAGCAGCTGTTCGGTCTGCCCGCGCAGGATGGTCACCGGGGTCCGCAGTTCGTGAGCGACATCGGCCACCAGTGTTCGTCGCACCTCGTCCTGTTGTGAGAGCCGCTGGGTCATTTGGGTGAAGGCCTGCCCGACCTCACCCAGTTCGCCCGGCGCTCGGCGCAGCAGCAGTTCGGGGTGCGGCTCGCCCGCGGCGAACGCTCGGGTCGCCGATGCCAATGCGACCAACGGTCGAGATACCCGTCGGGTCACGACCGCGGCGGCGGCCACAGCCAGCGCCACGGCCAGGGCGGTGCCCAGCCACAGGCTGCGCAGCAGGGCTGCCCGGGCGGCGGTCACCGACGACTCAGCGCCGGCGGGAAGGGTCACCTGGGCGGTGCCGACCTGGGCACCGTCCACGACGATCGGCACCGTCACGGTTGTTCCGGACCCCGGTGCCGGCGAGGGCGACGGCGACGCTGCCGCCAGCACGATGGCCGGGCTGGCCGCGGCTGTCGGCAGGCTCTGAACGGGGCTCGTCGAAGGGTTGGGTTCATTCATGTCTTGCCAGGACATTCCCGGACTGGGCGACCAGTCATTACGGTCATTGCCACCGCCGCCGCCGCTCCCGGACGAACGGCTGTGGTGCTGGTCCGTGCTCGGCGTCGGCTGTGCCGGCCCGGTCGGCTGATCCCACGAGCCGTCGGTGGGCCAGTGCATCCAGTCGTGGCCGTCCATCATCGCAACCCGGTGACCGGAGCCGTCCATCACGAGGATTGTCGATCCCTGCGCCTGCGCGAGGGACCGAACGGACCGCAGGTCAGCCGATGTCCACGAGCCGCGGCCGGCCGTGTAGGCGGCGGCCAGAGCGGAGGCGACCTGGCTCTTCAGCGCCGCACGCTGCGTAGCGATCAGGTCAGAGGTGTGCCGGTCCACCGATGCCGCCGCGGTAAGCGCCAGCAGGAAGATCGCCCCGACAGCCACCGTGACGAACGCCGCCAGAAGCCGCCAACCCAGCGATCCGAACCATCGACCTGGTGAGGTCATGGTGTCCTCCTCACTGATCACACGCGTTGCAGCAAATCGGTTGCCTCGAAGCAGCGCCAGAGGCCCACGTCCCCAACTGGGGTGGGCCTCCGGCGCCAACGTGCGCGGCTTGATGCTCGTCACATTGAACCAAGGTCACCATCGGTGATCACCAGCCACAAGAACCGTGGTGGTCGCCCCACCGGTGGTTGTCGTGACCCCACCCGCCACGGTGGTCATAGCGGTCGTGGGTCCCGTAGTTGGCCTCGCGGTGGGTCCCGTAGTGGTTCCGGTGGTATGTCCAGCTGTTGCCGGAGTGGCGGTCGGTTCGGATCCCAGTTACCGAGTTGGCGGTACCCATCATTGTTGGGCGCGCCGTCGTGGACTTGGAGTTGCCCGACACCGAACCACGGGTCATGTGGTCATAACCATCCATGTGACGCCCGGCCTGGGTCTGATATGTCACGCTTCCGGCACCGTTCCCCTGCGACGGATTCGTGGCTGCAACTGCGGCCCCTCCGCCAAGAACTGCCAACGCGACTGGGATTGCGATCAAGCTTGCTGTTCGGGTCCTCATCGTTCTCACCTTCCTCTTGTTTTCCTTCCCCCGCTTCACCCTCAGTGCACCTGACCGGAGTGCAGCCGGCGTCCCCGTCGTGTGCAGACCATGTGCAGTTCTTGTGGGACTTTCGCCCCTAGCCGGCGCCGTCGTCGCGCCGCACCGTTGGGGGAGCCA
>JBAPUB010000365.1:0-3151 GCA_049282455.1 Actinomycetes bacterium | reverse complement strand
CGTCGTGGCCGTCAGTGGCGCCTCGACCGGCTCCCAGCGACGTCACGGCTGGGCCGTGGCCCATTGGCTGGTGGCCCACGCCGACGAGCTCGACATCTCCGTCGTCGCCTACGACCGACACGTCTGGACGGCCGCCCGCTCCCCCGAGGGGTGGCGCGGCTCCACGGCAGCTGAAGGCGGCGCCTCACGCCGCGGCGTGGGGCAGGTGCACGTGGAGGTCACCGCCGGAACTGTGTAACCAGCCGTTCGCCGGCAGCCGCCACGTCTTCGTCCGACGCCGTCAGCGCCACGCGGACGTGGCTGGCACCGGCCGGGCCGTAGAACGAACCCGGCGCGACCAGCACACCCCGGTCGGCGAACCAGGCCACGGTGTCCCAACAGGCCTCGCCCCTGGTGGCCCACAGGTACAGCCCGGCCTCGCTGTGGTCGATCCGGAAGCCGGCGTCTCGCAACGCTGCCTTCAACAGCTCGCGGCGCTGCCGGTAGCGGCTGCGCTGGGCTTCGACGTGCGCGTCGTCGCCCAGCCCCGCGGTCATCGCTGCCTGCACCGGCGCGGGGACGAGCATCCCCGCGTGCTTGCGAACCTCCAGCAACGACGACACCAGGCCGGGGTCCCCGGCCACGAACCCGGCGCGGTAACCGGCCGCGTTGGACCGCTTCGACAGCGAGTGCACGGCCAGCACGCCTTCGGTCGACCCGTTGCACACGTCAGGGTGGAGCACCGAAACCGGTTGCGACTCCCAGCCCAGCTCGATGTAGCACTCGTCGATGATCACGATGGCCCCACGCTCACGGGCCCAAGACACGACCTTGCGCAGGTGCTCGGCAGGAAGCACCCGGCCGGTGGGGTTCGACGGGGAGTTGACCCAGACCAGCGCAACGCGTGACGGGCCGAGGGCAACCAAGGCGTCGCTGGCCACGACCGACGCACCGCACAGGCGGGCTCCCACGTCGTACGTGGGGTAGGCGAGCTCGGGGACGACCACGGTGTCGCCGGGCTCGAGCCCCAGCATCGACGGAGCCGACGCCACGAACTCCTTGCTGCCGATCAGGGGGAGGACGGCGTCGGGAGCGACGTCGTGCACCCCCAGCCGACGGCGCATCCAGCCGACGGCAGCCTCGCGCAGCACCGCGGTTCCGTGCGTCAGGGGGTAACCGGGGCTGTCAGCTGCACGGCTCAGGGCTTGCTGCAGCAGGTCCGGAACCGGGTCGACGGGGGTGCCGACGGACAGGTCGACCAGACCGTCAGGGTGGGACCGCGCCCGGTCCCCGTACGGCGCGAGGGTGTCCCAGGGGAAGTCGGGCAGCCGGTGCGGACGCACCGTCAGTGGTCGCCGCCCTGCGGCGCGACGGCCATCACCACGGGGTGGTCCTTCTCGATCTTGCCGATCTTGGCTGCGCCACCGGGTGAGCCGAGGTCGTCGAAGAACTCGACGTTGGCCTTGTAGAAGTCCTTCCACTGCTCAGGAAGGTCGTCTTCGTAGAAGATGGCCTCGACGGGACACACCGGCTCGCACGCACCGCAGTCGACGCACTCGTCGGGCTGGATGTAGAGCATCCGGATGCCCTCGTAGATGCAGTCGACGGGGCACTCCTCGACGCAGGCTCGGTCGAGGATGTCGACGCACGGCTGCGCGATGATGTAGGTCACGTTCTCCTCCTGGACATATGGCGGACCTAGTATCACCGACATCGACGTCAGGTCGGCGAATGGGGGTGGGCGTGCCGCTGCTGGGTCCCGCCGACGTCGGGCGCCGGGTCTCGGTGCGGGTCCTCGCCGCCGAGGCCGCGTCCTCCCACGAACGACCCACATTCCGCGACGTCGTGGGAACGCTGGTCGGGGTCACCGGGTCCACCTGGACGGTGCGCCGCCGCGACGGCACCGACGTCTCCATCGGCCTCGACACGGTGGCGGCAGCCCGTCTCGTTCCCGAGTCGGAGACCCGGCTGCGCCGAGCCGCGGACGTCGACCCGGCGACCCTCGAGCACATCACGTCGCTGGGGTGGCAGCCGCTGGAGTCCCATGAGCTGGGCGGTTGGCTGCTGCGAGCGGCAGGGGGCTTCACCGGACGGGCGAACTCGGTGCTCGCCCTGGGCGAGCCCGACCGACCGCTGTCCGCCGCGGTCGACGAGGTGGCCCGCTGGTACCGAGAGCGGGGCCTCGTGCCGACCTTCCAGGTGCCGATGCCGTGGGCGGGACGGCTCGACGAGCAGCTCGAGTCACGGGGGTGGGTCCTGGAGGACCCAGTCCGGGTGCTGGTTGTCGACGTCACCGCGGCACTGATGGCCGTGCCGCCGGACGACACCGTGCCCGGGGTCGAGCTTGCTGACCGGCCCGACGCGGCATGGCTGTCGGCCTACCGGTACCGAGGAGCGCCCCTGCCGGCGGGAGCGAGAGACGTGCTGCTCAAAGCGGACGCCCCGGTCTTCGGCCTGGTCCGCGACCCGTCGGACCCCACCAGCTCCACCGCACTGGCAGTCGGACGTGGTGCGTTGACTCCCGGCTGGCTCGGAATCACCGCGATCGACGTCGTCGACGGTCATCGACGACGGGGACTGGGTGCCCACCTGGTGCGCTCACTTCTGTCGCACGCACAGCTGCGCGGAGCACGGTTCGCCTACCTCCAGGTCGCCGAGGACAATGCGCCGGCGCGTGCGCTGTACGCGCGGTTCGGGTTCGTCGACCACCACGGGTACCACTACCGGCGGCTGCGTTGACCCCCTGGAGCGAAGCGTTTGCCCAGACGGTCCGAACTGAACCGGTCGACCTCACCCGCGCCTGCCTCCAGCTCGGAGCCGAGGCCGCCGAGCGGGACGGTCGCCAGCGGGTCGACCCGCTCAACCAGTCGCTCGGGCAGCTGGAGTTCCTGGCGGCTGACGTCACCAACCAGGGTGACGGGGTGACCCGGCTGCGGCGCACCTTGGCCGGTTTCCAGGGCGACCCCAGCGACTACGACGACCTGCGGTCCAGTCTGCTCCCTGACGTGCTGGACCGCCGCCGGGGACTGCCGATTCTGTTGAGCGTCGTGTGGCTCGACGTCGCACGGCGGGTCGGCATCCCCGCCTACGGTGTCGGGCTGCCCGGCCACTTCGTCGTGGCCGTCGGCGACCCCGACGGGTACCACGAGGTCGTCGACCCCTTCGCCGGAGG
>JBAPUB010000364.1:0-17355 GCA_049282455.1 Actinomycetes bacterium | reverse complement strand
CCTCCGGGCTGTTCTCGGGCCCGGCGATGAACTGCGCCCAGTGGGCGAACGACTCGGGGTCGCACCGCTCGTCGACGAAGGCCTGGTCGACCAGCCCCTCGGTCACCACGACGTGCGCCATCGCGTTGACGACGGCGACGTTCGTGCCCGGCTGGAGCTGCAGGTGGTGCTCGGCCTGGACATGGGGTGACCGGACGAGGTCGATGCGGCGCGGGTCGACGACCACGAGCCGCGCACCTTCGCGCAGTCGACGCTTGAGGCGTGAGGCGAACACGGGGTGACCGTCGGTCGGGTTCGCGCCGATCACGACGACGACGTCGGCCTTGGCGACCGACTTGAAGTCCTGCGTTCCTGCCGAGGTGCCGAAGGTCTGTTTGAGGCCGTAGCCGGTGGGGGAGTGGCACACCCGCGCGCAGGTGTCGACGTTGTTGTTTCCGAAGGCGGCCCGGATCATCTTCTGGACCGCGTAGACCTCCTCGTTGGTGCACCGCGACGACGTGATCCCACCGATCGCCTGCGGGCCGTGCTGCTGCTGGATCTCGAGCAGTCGGCGTGCCGTGTAGGCGATTGCTTCGTCCCAGGAGACCTCGCGCCAGGGCTGGTCGGTCGAGTCACGCACCATCGGGTTGAGCTGACGCTCCTGGTGCGTGGCGTAGCCCCAGGCGAAGCGGCCCTTCACGCACGAGTGGCCCTCATTGGCCCCGCCGTCCTTGTACGGGACCATCCGGACGACCTGGTCGCCCCGAAGCTCGGCCTTGAAGGAGCAGCCCACACCGCAGTAGGCGCAGGTGGTCAGCACCGTGCGGGTCGGGATCCCCAGGTCGATGACGGTCTTCTCCTGAAGCGTGGACGTCGGGCATGCCTGCACGCACGCGCCGCAGGAGACGCACTCGCTGTCGATGAACGACTCGGCTGCACCGGCGGACACCTTGGAGTCGAAGCCGCGGCCCTCGATGGTGAGCGCCAACGTGCCCTGCACCTCGTCGCACGCCCGTACGCAGCGTGAGCAGGCGATGCACTTGGTTGCGTCGAACGAGAAGTATGGGTTGGAGTCGTCGGTCGGGGCGTCGAAGTGGTTCTCGCCCGCGTAGCCATAGCGCACGTCGCGAAGCCCGACGACGCCGGCCATGTCCTGGAGCTCGCAGTCACCGTTGGCCGGGCAGGTGAGACAGTCGAGCGGATGGTCGCTGATGTACAGCTCCATGACGCCGCGGCGCAGCTTCTCCAGCCTGGGTGTCTGGGTGCGAACGCTCATGCCGGGCTCGCACAGCGTGGTGCACGACGCCGGCGTTCCCTTGCGCCCGTCAACCTCGACCAGGCACAGCCTGCACGACCCGAACGCCTCGAGGGAGTCGGTGGCGCACAGCTTCGGCACAGCGACACCCGCCATGGCGGCGGCACGCATGACCGACGTGCCGGCGGGAACGGCAACTTGCAGTCCGTCGACAGTGACCAAGACGTCGGTCTCGCCGGGACGTGAGGGCGTGCCCAGGTCGGGCTCGTGCAACAGGGTCATGACGACTGCACCTCCTGGATGGTGACTTGGGTGCCTCGGGTGCTCTCGACGTCCTGGCCGTCATTGACGTAGTGCTGCAACGCACTGCGGACCGGCATCGGGGTGAGACCACCCAGTGCGCACAGTGACCCGTCGGTCATCAGCTCGCACAGGTCATCGAGAAGCACGAGGTTGGCGTCGCGGTCGTGGCCGGCCGCGATCTTGTCGAGGACCTCGACCCCGCGGACGGCACCGACCCGACACGGTGTGCACTTGCCGCACGACTCTTCAGCGCAGAACTCCATGGCGAAGCGCGCCTGCTCGAGCATGTTGACCGAGTCGTCGAAGACGACGATGCCGCCGTGGCCCACCATCGCCCCGGCAGCGGCGAAGGCCTCGTAGTCCATGGGCAGGTCGAGCAGGTCGTCACCGAGGTAGGCCCCGAGTGGGCCCCCGACCTGGACGGCGCGCAGTGGTCGACCTGTCGCGGTGCCGCCACCGTAGGTCTCGACGAGCTCGCGCAACGTGATGCCGAACGCCGTCTCGACGATGCCACCGTGCTTGATGTTGCCGGCCAGCTGCCACACCTGCGTGCCCAGTGAACGGCCGACGCCCAGAGCCGCGTACGCGGCGGAGCCGTCGGCCATGACCGTCGGCACGCTGGCGAGGGTGAGCACGTTGTTGACGACCGACGGCATGTCGAAGAGCCCCTTCAGCGCCGGGAGCGGCGGCTTCGCGCGCACCATGCCGCGGCGTCCTTCGAGGCTCTCGAGCATCGAGGTCTCCTCGCCGCAGATGTAGGCGCCCGCGCCGACCCGAACGTGCAGGTCGAACGCCTTGCCACTGCCGAGCACGCTGTCGCCGATCCAGTGCTGGTCGCGGGCGGTCTCGATGGCGCTGTGCATCGTGGCAACCGCGTCGGGGTACTCCGAGCGGATGTAGAGGTAGCCGACGGTCGCCCCCACGGCGAGTCCAGCGATCGCCATCCCCTCGATGAGCAGGAACGGGTCGTCCTCCATGACCATCCGGTCGGCGAACGTCCCGCTGTCGCCTTCGTCGGCGTTGCACACGATGTACTTCTGGTCAGCCGGAGCGTCCAGGACCGTCTGCCACTTGATCCCGGCGGGGAACCCGGCGCCGCCGCGGCCGCGAAGCCCGGACGCCCTGACCTCGTCGACGATGTCGGACGGCGACATGCTCACGGCACGTTCGAGGCCCCGCAGGCCGCCGTGGGACAGGTAGTCCGTGGGCGAGAGCGGGTCGGTCACGCCGATCCGGGCGAAGATCAGGCGCTGCTGGTCGCGTAGGTACGGGAGCTGTTCGGGACGGCCGAGTCGAAGGGGGTGCTCCCCGCCGTCGAGCAGCCCGGCGTCGAGGAGCCCGGGGACGTCGTCGGGACGGACCGGCCCGTAGGCAACCCTTCCTTGTGCGGTGTCGACCTCGACCATCGGCTCGAGCCAGAAGAGGCCGCGTGACCCGTTGCGTACGATCCGGATCTTTGCCCCGCGAAGGTCTGCGTTGACCTGGATCGCCGCGGCGACCTCGTCGGCGCCCACCGACCGGGCTGCCGAGTCTCGGGGAACGAACACCGTGGTCATGTGCGCGCCTCGTCGACCAGGACGTCAAGGCGTGCGGCGTCGACCCGGCCGTGGAGGCGACCGTCGACGGTCACCGCCGGCGCCAGCGCGCAGTTGCCGAGGCAGAAGACCTGGTCGAGGGTGACGGCACCGTCGGGGCTGGTGTGCCCGAGCGGCGTCCCGAGGCGGCGCTGCGCGTGGTCGACCAGCTCGCGGGCCCCCATGCTCTGGCACGCCTCGGCGCGACAGATCTGTACGTGGTGGCGCCCGGCGGGGGTCGTCCGCAGGTCGGTGTAGAAGGTCAGCACCCCGTGCACCTCGGCCCGCGAGACATTGAGGACGTCGGCCACCACGGGTACGGCCACCGGGTCGACGTAGCCGAACGCGGCCTGGACGGCCTGGAGGGCGACGAGCACCGGACCGGGCAGGTGTGCCACGCCTTCGACGACCCGACGGACGGCACTGTCGGTGAACGGGCTGGCCGAGACGGCCGGGGTCGACACGTTGTCGATGATAGGTCGCCATCAAGACAAATCGGCACCATGCGGGACGCCTGTTCCACATCGTGGGTCGCGCAGGCACCGGCCCGGTCGGGCTGAACCGGTCCACCGGCGCGTACGTTCTCGTGGTGTGACGTCCCTGTCCACGACCGACGAGCAGCTGATCCGGCAGCTGTACGCCGAGCACGCCGGGGTGCTGCTCGGCTACGTCCGGCGGTTGGTGGGTGGTGACGACGCCAGGGCCGAGGACGTCGTCCAGGAGACCCTGCTCCGGGCCTGGCGCCACCCGGAGGCGCTCGAGCGGGCGGAGGCCACGGGCACACCGATCCGTGGGTGGCTGGTCACGGTGGCCCGCAACATCGTCATCGACGGGGAACGGGCCCGGAGCTCCCGACCTCACGAGGTCCCCGCGAGTGACGACGGGGTCAGCACTCGGGTCGACGAGGCCGGCTACGAGCACGTCCTGGTGGCCCACGAGGTGGCCGACATCCTCCAGACCCTCACCCCGGCCCACCGGGCCGTCATCGAGGAGCTGTTCTTCGGTGACCGCTCGGTGGCGCAGACCGCTCGAGTGCTCGGTGTCCCGGAGGGCACCGTGAAGTCCCGCGCCTACTACGCGATGCGCGCCCTGCGAGCTGCCTGCGAGGAGCGGGGGGTGGCACTGTGAGCTGCCAGCAGGTGCGTGAGGAGGCCGCGGTCCGCCTGCTCACCGACGAGCCCTTCCCCGACGACGTCCAGCGACACCTCGACGGCTGTGCCTCCTGCCGTCACGAGGTCGACGACCTGGCGACGCTGCCCGGGCTGTTGCGGCTCGCACCGCCAGTGAGCCGGTTGCCGCACGACGACCTGATGCTGCGCCGGACGTTGGCGTCGGCTCGTCGCGAGCGTGGCCGGAGGCGGCTGGCCGTGGCGCTCGTCGCTGCGTGTGCCCTGCTGCTGATGGCGCTGCCGCTCGGCTGGGTGTTGGGGGTCCAGCAGGGCGGTCCTGCGGTGCCGTCGGCGCAGTCCGTCGTGGTGCGCACGACGGGCACCGACCCGGCCTCCGGCGTCTTCGGAGCCGTCGAGCTGCGTCCGACCACGTCCGGCAGCGACGTCGCCATGACCGTGCGAGGCGTCCCGCCGGGCACCCGCTGCGCCCTGGTGGTCGTCAACGGGGCGGGGAGCTCGTCCACCGTGTCCGTGTGGAGCTCGGACTACCAGGGCGAGGCCCACGTGAAGGGTCGGACCTCCATGGCGGTGGCCGACATCGTCTCGGTCGAGCTCCACGACGTCGGCACTGGCAAGCTGCTGTGGACCCAGTCCCTTCGTGCCTGAACCCACCATCCGCGACACACGTTCTCAGAGCTGACAGCCGCACTCGACCGTCCGGAGGTTCCCATGAGCTCGACCCGACCCCGACCGCCCGCGTCCGAACAGCCGGCCGACCTGTCCCTGGTCCTCGACCGCCGCACGCTGCTCGGCGCCGCGTCTGTGGGAGCGACGGTTCTGCTCGCTGGCTGCGGCGGCGGGTCGTCCTCGGCGACGGCGACCACGCCTGCTGCTTCGCCTCCTTCGGGCGGGTCGAGCCCGAAGCCCGGCGCCGGCCAGACCGGTTCGGCGGCGACGCTCGTCGCGGTGGCCGACGTGCCGGTCGGCGGTGCGGTGTCGGCGCAGACGAGCGACGGGCAGCCCGTCCTGGTCACCCAGGCCACGGCCGGTGACGTCAAGGCGTTCAGCGCGATCTGCACCCACCGTGGCTGCACGGTGGCCCCGGGTGGCGCCCAGCTGGTGTGCCCCTGTCACGGCTCGGTGTACGACCTGAGCGGGAACGTCGTGTCAGGACTGGCGCCGGCACCGCTTCCCGCGATCTCGGTGAAGGTGAAGTCCGGTGAGGTGGTCACGACCTGACCTGACTTGACCGTCAGAACGGCGGCTCGTTCTGGTCTGGCAGTCTGGCCGACGTGGCGCCTCGCAACCTGGTCAACGTCGAAGACGCCCGCAAGGCGTTCGGGCGGGAGCCCGTCCTGGACGGCGTCTCGCTGGGGATCGCCGTCGGGGAGCGGATCGGCGTGGTCGGCCGCAACGGCGGCGGCAAGTCGACCCTGCTCCGTGTGCTGGCCGGCCTCGACGATCCCGACACCGGCCGCGTCACCCGCACCGGCGGGCTGCGGGTCGGGGTCCTGGGACAGACCGCCACGCTCGACTCCGAGGCCTCGGTCCGGACGTGCGTCGTGGGCGAGCGCGAGGCCCACGAGTGGGCGTCGTCGTCCAACACCCGCGAGGTCCTGTCCGCCCTGCTGGGCGGGTACGACGACGACGTACTGGACCGGCGGGTCGGTCCGCTGTCGGGCGGGGAGCGGCGACGAGTGCAGCTGGCGTCGTTGCTGCTCGACGACCCCGACCTGCTGCTCCTCGACGAGCCGACCAACCACCTCGACGTCGAGGCGGTCACGTGGCTGGCTTCTTACTTGGTCGGGCGCACGTCCATGGCGCTCGTGGTCGTCACCCACGACCGGTGGTTCCTCGACGCCGTGACCGACCACACCTGGGAGGTCGTGCGCGGCGCCGTCGAGGAGTACGACGGCGGCTACTCGGCCTACGTGCTGGCCAAGGCCGAGCGTCAGCGCCAGGGGTCGGTCGAGCAGCAGCGACGCAACAACCTGCTCCGCAAGGAGCTCGCCTGGCTGCGACGCGGCCCGCCCGCTCGCACGTCGAAGCCGAAGTTCCGGATCGACGCCGCCAACCAGCTGATCGCAGCCGAGCCCCCGCCGCGCGACGATGTCGAGCTGCTCGCCTTCGCCGGGTCACGGCTGGGCAAGACCGTGTTCGAGGTTCACGACGCGGGCCTGCGGTTCGGGGACCGCACGCTGTTCCGGTCGCTCACGTGGGACGTCGGCCCCGCCGACCGGATCGGGATCGTCGGTGCCAACGGGGCAGGCAAGACCACGCTCGTCAGGATCCTGCTCGGTCTGCAACGGCCGTCCGAGGGACGAGTGGTCATCGGTGCCACCGTGAAGCCGGCATACCTGTCCCAGCACCTCGAGGAGCTCGACCCCACCTGGCGGGTGCTGGAGGCGGTCGAGCACGTCGCGCGTCGCGTCGAGCTCGGCAAGGGGCGTGAGCTCACGGCGTCGCAGCTGTGCGAGCGCCTCGGGTTCGGCTCCGATGCCCAGTGGACTCCGGTGGGTGACCTGTCCGGCGGAGAGCGCCGTCGCCTTCAGCTGACCCGGCTGCTCATGGCCGGCCCGAACGTGCTCGTGCTCGACGAGCCGACGAACGACTTCGACGTCGAGACACTCACCGCGCTTGAGGACCTGCTCGACTCCTTCGCCGGCACGGTCTTGGTGATCTCCCACGACCGGTACTTCCTGGAGCGCGTGTGCACGCGGTTCGTCGGGCTGCTCGGCGACTCCCGGGTCCGCGACCTGCCGGGCGGAGTCGAGGAGTACCTGCGGCTGCGGGCCGCCCAGCCGGAGACGCAGTCGGACACTCCGACGCCACCTATGCCACCGACGACCCGACCGGTTGCGACGTCGGCCGCTGAGCGGCGCGAGGCGAAGAAGCAGATGGTCCGGCTCGAGCGGCTGATCGCCAGGACCGACACGCAGGAAGCAGCACTGCATGCAGCCTTCGACGAGCACGCAACCGACCACGTGAAGGTGGCCGAGCTCAAGGCCCAGCTCGATGCGCTGCTGGTCCAGCGGACCGAGGCGGAGGAGGCCTGGCTGCACGCCGCCCACCAGGCCGAGGAACAGCTCGGGGGCTAGCGGACGAGCAGGTCAGGGGGTGAGTGCGTCCAGGTAGTCGGTCAGCCGCTGCGGCGTCCACTCGTGCTCCAGCGACGCCGCGATGCGGGCTGCAACGTCGGCGTGGTCGCCGTCGCCGGGCGTCCAGCCGCTTCGGGACCAGCCCTCCAGGTAGGCGTCCGACGACGTCTCGCCAAGTCGCATCGCCGCCTCGTCGATGGCCTCCTGAAAGCGCGCGGCCAGCTGGATCTTGGTGATGGACTCGCCGTCACGGGCCGCGACCATCGACGGGATGTCACGCCACGAGGTGATCTGGTACTCGGTCATGGCGATCACCCTAGGGCGCTCGCGCCACGGCTAGCAGAGCCGCGTCGGTCGCCGGTCCGACCGCCGAAGCTACCGCCGCTGAGAGCCCAGCACCCTGGTCGAGCGGGCCGACCTCGACGCCGACGATGTGAAGGCGTCGTGGCAGACGATCGAGCCTCCGCGCCAGCTCGACGACAGCGGCCAGTCCGAGGGCATGCGTGCCACCGGTCGCCCAGCCCCCGGCGGGAAGTGCGGTGTCGGTGACGTCGAGCGTGATCACCGTCCCCGGCTCGGCTCCGGACCTGATCGCGTCGACGACCACCGACTGCTCGACGTCCGCCCACGCGTCGATCAGGGATGCGGGGTCGTCGACCTCGAGCACGTCCACGCCCGGGGGAGCGAGGGAGGCGATCCGTCGAGCGACCTCGACCCCGACCCCGTCGTCACCACGGTCGGGGTTGCCCAGACCGATCAGCAGGGTCTTCACCCCGACGCCACGGTCAGGTCGAGGAAGTGTGTGGCGCAGGAGATGCACGGGTCGTAGTTGCGGACCGCCTGTTCGCAGCGCAACGTGAGCTCGTCGTGCTCGAGGTGGAGCCGCTCCTGGACGAACCGGTGGAGGTCCTCCTCGATGCTGGCCAGGTTCTGCGAGGTCGGCGGCACGATGACCGCGTCAGTGACCGTACCGTCGTCGGACAGCTCGTAGCGGTGGTACAGGATCCCGCGTGGCGCCTCGGTGGCACCGTGCCCGACCCCTGCACGCGGCGCGACGTCGATGCTCGCAGCTGGGGCACCGTCCCACTGGTCGATCAGCCTGAGGGCTTCGTCGATCGCGTACACCAGCTCGACCGCCCGCACGATGATGGACCGGAACGGGTTGCGGCACACCGGACCCAGGCCTGCGTCGCGGGCCACCTCCTGGGCCAGCGGTGACAGCCGGTCGTGGTTCAGGGAGTAGCGGGCGAGCGGTCCGACGACATACGTGGTGTGCCCGTCGAGCCGGGCGTGCAAGGCGTTCGACCGCGCCTCGTGCTGCTCGACGACGACCTGGCTGAAGTCGGCGACGTCGAACGCGCGGCCCGTGCTCGACACGACAGTGCCGGACTCCATCGGGTAGCCGTCGGGTGAGCGCAGTGCCACGTACTCCTGGGTCTGCTCGAAGTCGGGGAAGTCGAAGCCCGCCACGAGCTGAACGGTCAACACGGCCTCGTCGCGGGCGCGTTCCAGCTGCGGACGGAGAGCAGCCAGCTCGTCACGGGTCGGCAGGTGGTAGAACCCGCCCACCTTGACGTTGACCGGGTGCACCGCACGACCACCGACCAGTGTCATGAGCGCGTTGCCGGCCTTCTTGAGCGCCAGGCCGCGCTCGACGACGTCGCGGTGGTCCTTCGCCATCTCGATGGCGCCGTCATAGCCGAGGAAGTCCGGGGCATGGAGCAAGAAGATGTGCAGCGCGTGGCTCTCGATCCACTCACCGCAGTACAGCAGGCGGCGCATCCGCTGGATCTCCTCCGGAACCTGGACACCGCACGCATCCTCGATCGCCTGGCAGGCGCTCATCTGATACGCGACCGGGCAGATACCGCAGATCCGGGCGGTGATGTCGGGTGGCTCGGTGAACGCGCGGCCGCGAAGCAGGGCCTCGAAGAACCGTGGGGGCTCGAAGATGTTCAGCTCGACGTCGGAGACTGTGCCGTCGCTCACGACGACTCGCATCGCCCCTTCCCCCTCCACGCGCGCGAGCGGGTCGGCCTGCAGGACGTGGTCACCGGAGTTCAGCTTGTGCGTCACGTCGTCACCCCATGGGCCGTCGGCTCGTGCCTCTCGCTCTCCACCCGGAACGGTGGTGACGTGGCGTTGAACGTGCGGAACATCCGGACGACGTCGAGGTCGGGCATGCCCAGGTCGGTGAGCCGAGAGCCGAGCGAAGCCGCGTTCGCGGAGTCCTGCGGGCCGAAGCAGCCGTAGCAACCGCGTGAGTATGCCGGGCAGAGTGCCCCGCAACCGGCCTGGGTCACTGGGCCGAGGCAGGGGGTGTCGTGGGCCACCGCGACGCAGACGGTGCCGCGACGCTTGCACTCGACGCACACGCTGTAGCTGGGGATCTTGGGCCGGCGTCCGGAGATGAACGCTGTCAGCACCTGGAGCAGCTGGTGCCGGTCGACAGGGCAGCCGCGCAGCTCGAAGTCCACGGGTACGTGCTCGGAGATGGCGCTCGACCGGTCGAGGGTCGAGATGTACTGCGGCTGGGCGTACACGATCGAGCAGAACTCGGCGACGTCGGCGAAGTTGCGCAGCGCCTGGATGCCGCCGCTCGTGGCGCATGCCCCGATCGTCACGAGCGTGCGCGACATGCGGCGGATCTCGAGGATCCGCTCGAGGTCGGCGGGCGTGGTGACCGAGCCCTCAACGAGCGACACGTCGTACGGACCGTCGACGACGCCGCGGGTGGCCTCGGGGAAGTAGGCAATCCGGACCGCTCCGGTCAGGGGGAGCAGGTCGTCCTCGCAGTTGAGGAGGGTCAGCTGACAACCGTCGCACGACGAGAACTTCCAGACGGCCAGGGTCGGAAGCTCGCTGGTCATGTCACACCTCCCGGGTGCCGAGGAGCGGGGCCAACGTCGGGTAGGCGAAGACGGGACCGTCGACGCAGACGAACAGCTCACGGAGCTGGCAGTGGCCGCAGAGCCCGACCCCGCAGCTCATGTTCCGCTCCATAGACAGCCGGATCCGATCCGGTGACACTCCGCGGTCGATGAGCCCAGCAGTGACGTAGCGCATCATCACCTCGGGCCCGCAGACCAGCGCAAGCGTGCGGGACGGGTCGACGTCGGCCTTGGCGATCAGTGACGTGACCAGCCCCACGCGGCCGGTCCACTCGCCGACCCCCTGGTCGACGATGACGTCGATGTCAATGCCGCGTCGGGCCCACTCGAAGAGCTCGTCGGGGTAGAGGCGGTCGCCCGGGCTACGTGCGCCGTACAGCAACGCCACGCTGCGGTAGCGGTCCCGTTCGGCCAGCAGCTGGAGCAGGGCCGGTCGCAACGGTGCGAGCCCGATCCCGCCGGCGACCACCAGGACGTCATCTGGAGCACCGTCGGTGACATCCCAGCCGTGCCCGTACGGGCCCCGCACCTCGAGAACGTCACCAACCTGCGCCTGGGTGAGCGCGTGGGTGACTCCACCGACATCGCGGATCGTGTGGAGCAGGACGGGTGACGCTGGGTCGCTGCTGACGGAGATGGGGACCTCGCCGACGCCCAGGACACCGAGCATCGTGAACTGGCCAGGAGTGAACGCCAGCGGCTGGCCGCCGACCGGTTCGAGCGCCAACGTGACGGTGTCGACGGTGTCCTGTCTTCGGTCCGCGACGAGGAACGGTCTCGGCAGCATCGGGTCGGTAGCCGGCGACGTGCGTGGCTCGACCGCAGGTTCAACGCCCAGAGTCACCGGACACCCCATAGAGGTCCAAGAGCCTGATGCGTGCGGCCTGAAGCCGTTCGTACATGACGTGCGCGACTCGTTGCATGAGTGCATAGCCCAGGACCGGGTCGTCGTCGCACTTGCCTCGCAGGCAGGTGCCGTCGAAGGCGACGGCGCTGGTCGACACCACCGCTCGAGCGTCGAACAGCCAGCGGTGGGGCGGGACCAGCCACGACCAGCCGAGCACCTCGCCCTCGTCGACGGTGTCGACCGTGATCGAGCCGCCGCTGGGTTTGTGCGCCTCGACCGCGACGCGGCCGTGCCGGATGACGTAGAACGTCTCGGCCGGATCACCCTCCCGGTACAGGTACTGGCCCTCGGCCATGTGGACGTTCGTCGCGCACCCGGCGACCAACGCGAGCGCTGCGTCGTCGAGGCCGGAGAAGAACGGGTGGTCGTGGAGCAGCTGGTCGATGGTGCGCATGTCACGCCTCCGGAGGGCTGCTGGGGTGTGCGCCGGGCGGCGAGGCAGAGGCTCGGATCGCCGCCACCTCCGCCGTGAGGTCGATCGCGGCGGGACACCAGGTGACGCACCGACCGCATCCGACGCAGCCTGACGATCCGAACTGGTCATGCCAGGAGGCCAGCTTGTGGGTGGCCCACTGGCGGTAGCGGGAGCGCACCGAGGGGCGCACGCTGCCGCCGTGCAGGTAGGAGTACTCGCTGGTGAAGCAGGAGTCCCACACCCGCCACCGCTCGTCGGTGCCGGTAGCGAGCTCCGTGCGGTCCTCCACGGACGTGCAGAAACAGGTGGGGCACACGAGGGTGCAGTTGGTGCAGGACAGGCATCGGCGTGCGACGTCATCCCACTGCGGGTGCTCGGCGTTCGCGTACAGCAGGTCCCGAATCCCGTCGGTGTCCAGCGCGCGTCCCATGTGGGCCACGGCGTGATCGACGACGGCTGCGGCCGCCTGCACGTCAGCGCGGTCGGCCGGCGATGAGGCGATGCGCGCGAGGAGGTCGACACCCCGCTGACTGCCGGCCCGCACGAGGAAGCGATGGTCGCCGTCCTCGAGCAGCTCGGTCAGGGCCAGGTCGAACCCTTGGCTGGGGTCGGGGCCGGTACCCATCGACGTACAGAAGCACGTGCCGCCCGGTGTGCCGCAGGTGACGGCGACGACGAAGGTCGCGTCACGTCGCGCCGCGTACCGCGTGTCGACCGCCCGCCTCTCGAGGAGCACGCGGTCGTGGATGCCAATGGCCGCGAGGTCGCAGGAGCGGACGCCGAACAGGGCGAGCCGCGCCGGCGGCGGTTCGGGGGAGTCGACCTCCCGGGCTCCGGGGGTCGACCTGCGGAGCAGCTCGCGGGCTGGAAACAGCACCGACTTCCACGACTGCTGCCCCACCACGTAGCCGAACAGCGCCTCGTCGCCCCGGTCCCGCAGCCGGTAGTGGGCAGGGTCCTGCGTGTCGCCCAGCCCTCGCGGCAGGTCGTCGAGGGTCCGTACCTCACCGTTGCCGATGACGCTGTCGCGCACGGTCGGCCCCAGGACGGTCCACCCGCCGTCCCACAGGACGTCGATGAGCCGTTGCAGGCCGGCCTGGTCGATGACTTCCGGCGAGGGCGGTTCCATGACACCTCCGGATCGATCACCCCCATGCTCCTCCCGGCGAACCGTGGCCGACAGGGCCGAAGGGCCGAGCCGCTCGGCCCTACCTGCTCGATTCGCCTCGGCGGTGCAGGCGGGGTTTGCCTGGCGAGCGTTGTGCGAGAGGGTGGCGACCATGTCCGACGAGATGCCGATCTGGGAACAGCGCGTCCGAGCGTCGCAGCTGCTGTCCTTCAGCCTGTCCGGGGCCCCGGTGGTGTGGGCGGCCGACGTGTCCGACCGAGGCGTTCTGCTGGCCAACGTCACAGGTCGCACCGAGGTCTTCGCCTTCGACGCGGCCACCAGCCCCGCGACCTTGCGCCAGGTGACCGACCGACCTCAGGGGACCACAGGGACGTCGATCGCGCCCGACGGCTCGGCGGTGTTCTGGTTCGACGACCACGCCGGCGACGAGGTGGGGCGGTGGCAGCGTGATTCCCTGGACGGCGGGCCGGTCGTCACGATGCTGCCGAACCTGGCGCCTTCGTACAGCGGGGGCTTCCAGCCCCTGTCCAGCGGCGGGGCGGTCGTCGCACGGCTGGTCGAGGAGGGGTTCGAGCTGGCCGTCGCCGCGAGCGACGGCACCGGCGACGTCGTCTACCGGTCGAAGGACCAGGCGGACCTCGAAGACGTCACGCCCGACGAGGGGCTGGCGCTGCTGGCGTTCGCTCCGGGCGGCGACTGGCTGCATCTCGGTGTCCGGGTCGTCTCCCTGGTCACCGGCGCTGTGGTCGCCGAGCTCGCTGAGCCGGGCCGAAACCTCCACCCGGTGGGGTTCGACCCGCAGGACCCGTCGAAGGTGCTCGTCGTCCACGAGCCGCAGGATCGTGCCACCCCGATGATCTGGAACACCGGGTCAGGGGACCGCAGCGACATGGTGACCGGTCTGGAGGGCGACGTCTTCGCTGACTGGTACCCCGACGGGAGCGCGCTGCTTCTCACTGTGCTCCACGAAGCCCGTCACCGGCTGTTTCGCTTCGAGCGTGAGTCGGCGCAGCTCTCGGCGATCGCCGCGCCGGACGGGGCGGTGGCCGTGGCCTCGGCGCGCCCGGACGGGTCGGTACACGTGCTCACCTCGCGCTCAGACCGTCCCGTTGAGCTGGTGGCCGTCACCGAGGAAGGCGCGAGACCGCTCGTGCGGCTGCCCGGTGAGCCCCCGCCGGAGACCGTGGCCGCGTCCGACGTGTACGCCGACGGCCCGGCTGGACGGGTGCACGGCCTGCTGTACCGACCGCGTCGAGGCGTCGAGCCGTTCGCCACGGTCTTCATGGTGCACGGAGGGCCGACCGGCCAGGACGTCGACGGGTGGAATGACATCGTCGCTGCCGTCGTCGACCACGGTTATGCAGTCGTCCGCGTGAACTACAGGGGCTCCACGGGGTACGGCGCGCAGTGGCGGGACGCACTGCACGAACGGCTGGGGTTCATCGAGCTCGAGGACATCAGCGCCGTCCGAACCCAGCTCGAGTCCGACGGCGTCGTCGACCCGGACCGGGTGTCCGTCGCCGGCGGGTCGTGGGGCGGGTTCCTGACCCTCATGGCCCTGGGCACGCAGCCGACGCAGTGGCGGTCGGGGGCGGCGCTCGTGCCGCTGGCTGACTGGTTCACCTCGTCGCAGGACGCGCCGTCCTTCATGCAGGCTTACGACGCCTCTCTCATGGGCGGCACGATCGAACAGATCCCCGACGTCTACCGAGCAGCCTCACCGATCACGTACGCGGACGCCGTCCAGGCGCCGGTGTTCGTGACTGCTGGCGAGAACGACCCGCGGTGCCCGGTGCGCCAGGTCGACACCTACGTCGAGGCGCTGCGCGCCCGCGACCACGACGTCCGGTACGAGCGCCTCGCCACAGGGCACGCGATGCCCGACCTCGACCTGAAGGTCGCCGAGCTTCGCACCATGCTGAACTTCCTCACCGAGACCAACCCCGCCTGAACCCGTTGGCGGAAACGCTCAGCGGGGTAGGGCGCGGCCGGCTCGTGCGATCGTCGACGACTCGGCGGTCCACGCGACGGTTCCGTTGACGACGACCGTGACGATACCGTCGGCGAACCGGTGCGGGTTGGTGAATTCTGCGCGGTCTTGCACCCGTAGCGGGTCGAGGAGCACGAGGTCGGCGTATCCGCCCTCAGTGACTCGGCCGCGACCACGCAACCCGAACCGGTCTGCCGGTAGTGAGGTCATCTTGCGCACGACCGCCTCCAGCGGCAGCAACGACTCGTCGCGCGCCAGGGCCAGGGCCCGGGGGAACGTCCCGTAGCTGCGAGGGTGCACTGGAATGGACCCTCCGACGCCGTCGGGGTCGGCCGCCGACCCGTCCGATGCAACGAACACCGCCGGGTCGGCAAGGATCGTCAGGACGTCGCGCTGGGCCATGGCGTGACCGATGCACGACGTGTTCGGTGCCTGGATGAGGAGCGACACCATGGCGTCGAATGGCGTCGTTCCCTGCGCCTCTGCAATGTCGGCCATGCTGCGTCCTTGCCAGTGCGCCTGCGCCGTACCGACCACGACGATGTTCTCCCAGCCGACGCCGTCGATGCTGCTTTCGAAGCCGGGCTCTCCGTGCTCGACCGCTGTGCGCAGCCGGTTCCGTTCGGCGACCGACCCCGTGAGCTCGCTCAGTCGTCCGACCGGTGCCCAAGGCGGGAGCAGTGACTCCAGCGCGGTGTTCCACGCCGTGTACGGGTACTGGTCGCCAGTCGCTCCCGCAGACGTCACACGGTCGACGAGATCCTGGGCGCGGCCCCACATGTGAGACGACTCGCACTTCAGGTGGCTGACGTGGACGGGGAGGCCTGCGCGGCGTCCGATCTCGAGGGCCTCGTCGACCGACGTGAACAGCTCTCTTGACTCACCGCGGATGTGGCTCGCGTAGATCCCGCCTGCGGCTGCAACTCCTCGGGTGACCTCGACGATCTCGTCGGTGGAGGTGTACATGCCCGGCACGTAGATGAGCCCGGTGGACAGTCCCACGGCCCCGTCGCGCACGGCGTCTTCGGCCGCGGAGCGCATGGATGCGAGCTCACCTGTCGTGGCTGGCCGCTGCTCGTCGCCGAGCGTCTGCGCCCGAATGGTCCCGTGGCCAATGAGGGCCGCGACGTTGACCGCGGGGCGGGCCTGGTCCACTGCAGCCAGGTAGTCGCCGAACGAACGCCATGGCGGCACCGGCAGCGCGTCGGCCTCGACGAAGGCCACGTCCAGGGCCAGCGCCCAGCCGACCAGCGGCCACGGGGACATGCCGCAGTTCCCGGTGACGACAGTGGTGACTCCCTGGCGGACCGTGCTCGTCATGTCGGGGAGGACGAACGGCGACAGGTCGGAGTGGGTGTGCACGTCGATGAAGCCGGGCGTGAGCGTCAGACCACGGGCATCGAGGGTCGGTGAGTCCGACGCAGAGAGTCGTCCGGGAACACGGTCCACCACGGCGATGCGGTCACCGTCGAGGCCGACGTCAGCGGCGAAGGCGGGCGCGCCGGTCCCGTCGACGAGTGATGCGTTGCGGATGACCAGGCTCATCACCCTGCAACCCTAGCGAGAGGCAGTCGACACGAGGCAGTACGTTCGGCAGCCCGGAGACCCGGTGCCGGGCTCACCATCTCAGGCAGTTCCCTGACGCGAAGCCTGCACCAGGGTGGTCAGTAACACGACAGAGGAGATCACCGTGACCAGCCACAAGCCACGGCTCAGGTCGAACATGGACCGGCCCATGAGCAGGATGCTGCCGAAGAACAGGACAAGGTACGGAACCAGGATGGCTGGTCTGGGCGGGCGCCGAAACTCGACCGGTCGTAGGTAGTCCACGATCAGCATGAGCACGACGAAGGCATCGAACGCTGCTGGTCCGATCCACCAAGGACTGCCTGCGTAGGCGTAGCCCACCAGCGCGGCGGTAGCCGGAACGGCGAGCCCGGCTATCACGAGGCCCAGCGCATGGTTGACGACCATGCCATGGCGCCTGCGGGATGCGAAGCCGACTGCCTGAGTCACGTTCACAAGGTTCACCACGGCCCAGGTGGTCAACGCGGCCCACCATGGTCCAGTAGCCATGCCCCCATTCTCGACCATAAGGCCCAGCCGAAACCATGGACCCAACCCAAATGTGGGACGACGTAGTGCACACCAGTGGAAACCAGAGGATCTACTGCTCCCGAGACGGGGTGGGCACCTGGCTCAACGACGCTGGCCAGGACGAGGGCTACGTGATGGATCTGCCCCCTCTGGCACTTCGCTGCCCACTGGTACGACGGCGACTCGACCACGGCTACGTCCGACGCGAACCGTCGGCGACGCAGGACTACCTGCGCAGCGTCGGACTCTCCGGTCCCTTCTGTGCCTGTGAGCACGCGGCGCCCACTTCTGGCTGACGCGCCGCGATCGTTCGCGCCGAAGTGCCGTCTTGTGCGACCCGGAGTGCCAAAGGGTTGATGCACTACGTCCCGTCAGACTGGCGCTCTTGGCAGTCCGATGACCCGTCACTGAGGTGGTCAGCGACATGGGGACGCGCGCCAAATCCGGCAATAGGCGCGGCCCTGTCGCCCTACAAGAACGCTCTATCCTCCAGACATGATCTCCCTCCCGGGAGTCATGCTGCTGATGAAGAGCGAGGCGTGGCATGACCGGACACCCCCTCCTGACGGCGGCGGCCCGTAACAACGCCGCTTGGTGCGATCTGGTCT
>JBAPUB010000363.1:0-3738 GCA_049282455.1 Actinomycetes bacterium | reverse complement strand
TGCCTGCGTCGTGAGGTTGTGTCCCGCGAGGACCATCGCACCGTTGCCGTCGGCACCGATGGTGGTCTGGGTCTGCAGCGCGACCTGGCCCGTCGCCATGATGCCCAGACCCGCAAGAGTCGGTGATGGCAGCAGGGACACCTGCTTGGCCTCGAAGTCGCCGCCCACGGTGCCACAGATCGCCGATCCGGCGTAGGACGACACCCACGGGTCGCTCGACGCCACACCCTCGACCAGGATCGTGTACGGGTACGGCCCTGACGGGTTGGGGTTGACGACCGACGCGTTCGACCCGAAGACGTAGTAGACCGTCGCCCCCGGCGAGCTGACTCCGCTGAGCGACCACACCGGCGCTTTGGTGCTCGTACCGGCGGTGAAGGTCCAGCCGCCCGGCGCACTCCCGGGTGGGGAGGCACTGACCCAACCTGCGGGGATCACCTGGGTGCCCTGGCACGGCCCGGACGTCGACGGGTAACGCGCCCATCCGTCCGGGCACAGGTCGTACCAGCCGGAGGCCTGGGCCGTGGTCGCGTTGTAGGCGTTGTAGACCGAGCGCGGGTTCGCGTCCGGCACCGGCTGGACGGGGGCGGCGCTGGTGCACGTGCCAGTGACGCCGCTGCCGCACCCAGCTGTGCCGACGGCCGACACGTTGCCCTGGATGTTGACACTGGCCGGCATCGTGATGGTGCCGTTGGTGTGGACGTTGGCCCCTGTGACGTTGATGCCCTTGGTGATGTCGACGGAACCGCCGAAGTCCAGGGCACCGGCCGTGAGGATGGCATTGCCCGGCTGGTAAGGGGCGAAGATGAACTCGGCCTTGAGCAGGCGTGGTCGCCCCAGTGCGCTCACCTTGGTCGGCGCCCATCCCATCGAGTAGACCGTGTTGCGTCCGGCGAGCCGGAAGGCCATGTACTGACCGGCTGACGTCGTGCGCAGGCAGCTGGTGGGCAGACCCAGGATCACGCTCTTGGCCCAGTTGCGCTCGGAGTCGGCTGTGGCGAACACCGACGCGGCGGGCGTCGACGTGGCGTTGCACGGCGCGGCTGTCACGTAGTCGAGCGAAGGCGTTCCGTTCTTGAACTGCTGGACCTTGCTGAGCTCGGTGTCGATCCCGGCCTCTGCAGCGGCAAGGGCTCCTTCGTAGTTCTGGTGTCGCACGCTCGCGTTGAGCACCTTGGCCGTCGTCGCCACGCTGACGGCCACGAGCATGGCGATGATCACGCCGAGGGCGACGACCAGGATCATCGCGAAACCTGAGTCGTCCCGTTGCGCGGTGCGCAGGCTTGACGGTGTGATCACTAGGTCACGTTCCTCAGTCGCTCGGAGAAGGTCGCGGTGCGGGCCGTGGTGCCGCTGCCCACCGTCGCGTCGTACTGGAGCTTCACGGTCACGTACTTGACCAATGCGGCATCCGAGGCGCTCAACGGTGTCGTCAGGCAGCCGGTGGTCGTGTCGGACGGGTCCAGCGGCGGAGCGGACACCCGGTAGCAGAAGGCCAGGTTCGAAACCAGCGTTCGCGACTGGACGACCGCAGTACCTCCGGCCGTGTTGCGTAGAGTGTTGTACTGCGTCGAACCCGAACCCTTGGACGCCAGCGACCAAGTGACGATCTCGTCCGGTTGGGTGGCTGCGTTGCGGATGTAGTCGGAGTTGTTGTCGATCCAGAGGGAAAGCGTCCCCTGTGTCGCCCCGGGGTCGACACCACGCGCGTCTCGGATGTCGCGACCGAGCCGCTCGACGACCGTCTGTGTGTCAGTGAGACCTGCGGCCTCGTCCTGTGACGCCCGGAACTCGTTGTGCGCCGAGACAAGAGCCGCGGTGCTGATGGCGCTGATGACGGCGAGCAGCGTGATCGCCACCAGCAGTTCGACCAACGTCAGCCCCTGGTCGCCAGCACGACGCAAGTGGGTCCGGAACCTCACGATGACCTCGTCTGCAGGGTGAGGAACGACTTGGCGGTGGCGACGTCGCCGGCCATCAGGTCGTAGCCGAGACGAAGGCTGGGACCGGTTCCTGGCTCCCACAGCCGCACGGCCATGCCGACCACGCCCCCGGTCCCAGGCATGAGACCGCTCGCCGTCGTCACCGGGATGGGCACGTTCACCCGCTGCCACGTTCCAGCTGTGGCACACGAGACGGTCGCCGTGTTTCCGGTGCTCGAGCTGAGCTGGCTCGCGTAGCCGTTGTTCTTGGTGGACCACAGGGATGCAGCCAGGGTTGCGGTGCTCGGTGAGGTCGCCGTGCACTGGACCATGACCGACAGGTAGTGAGTCGTCACGCCGACCCGGAACGCGGTGGTGGGCGAGATAACCCACTCCACCTGCTTGTCGGCCGTGTCGGCAGTCGTTCCGACGCCACCTGCGACGAGGACCCGACCGGCCGTGTAGCCGGTCGTTGTGTAGTTCGTCGAGAAGTCGGGACTTCCGGTCTGCGGCATGCAAGTGTCCTGGGTCAACGTGTTCGTCTTGTCGGTGCCCGCCCCAAGCTTGGCGGTGTTGCGCCCGGTGGCCTGGGTGGTCCCATCGATGGTCGTGTCACCGTTGTTCAGGCCGAAGGCCCGAGCCGCGTAGCCAGTGCTCGACGTGACAGCCGCCGCGACGGGTGTCGCCGGGCACACCGCATCGGCGACCGGTCCGGTCGGGGTGGTGCTTCCCGTGGGTGTCGGCGTCGGGGTTGCTGTCACGGCTCCCGCACAAGTGACCACGTTGCCCGACACTGACGTGGTGCTGAGGGTCGACGGGCTGGACCCGGCCGCCGGCAGGGTGACGACCGCCGTCGTAGCAGACGGCTGAGCAGCCGACTGGGCACGCACCTGCAGGTTGACCGTGGTGCCTGTCGACAGGACTGCGTTGCGTCGGACCCAGATCTCCTTGGTCGAGTAGGGATCGACGTTTCCAGAGTCCACGGTCCCGTTCCCTGAGGTGTCCGTGGCCGCGACTGCACCACCGAGCGTCGGGTCGGTCGTGTAGAAGGTCCAGTTGCTCGGGCTGTCGTTCGCGCTCACGAGGCTCAGGTCGAAGGTGTCCCGAGCTCCTACGTTGCGCAGCAGCACGCTGAAGATGGGACGCTGGGTGTCGCCGGTGTTCCAGGCGTAGCACGACGGCGTCCGCAGCGACATCGAGTAGTCGGGGAGCGGGAGGCCACGCTTCGTGGGGACGATGAGGGTCGAGTAGGTGCGCGTGCGAGTGCTCCCGTAGGCGGTCCACGTGACGAAGACGGTGACCCGCTTGACCAAGGGGTAGCCCTCGCCGTCGAGCGCCGTACCGGCCGGCACGGTCACGTACTGGGACACGGTGTAGGTCTGGCCGTTCCGCGTCACAGTCGTGACGTGCGGACTCATAGTGCCCGTCGACAGGACGTACAGGTTCTCGGTACCGACGTCGGGAACAGCCAGGGTGTTGCCGCTCAGGACTCTCGAGTCCCCGCTCAGATCGGCGGTCGCCATGGCTAGCCCGGTGTACGTCGCGGTTCGCGCTGCCTCCAGGGTGGCGTTGCCGAGGCTGATCGACTGGTTGTTCTGGCGAGCCACACCGCTTCCCCGCAGGGCAGAGATGCTGGCGGCGGCCAGCGCCATGAAGATGACCGCCGCGATCATGATGGCGACGACCACCTCCATCAAGGTGAATCCGCCGTCGTCACGCTGCAGCCTGCGCATCAGACCGATCACAACAGGCTCCTTCGTCCATACCGCCCCATACCCTCTCCTCGGCTTCCGACCTGGGGGTCTTGAGCGGACGT
>JBAPUB010000362.1:0-2164 GCA_049282455.1 Actinomycetes bacterium | reverse complement strand
GGTCTGTCCCTGTTCACAGCGTCCATTGTGTTGCTAGCGTCCACCCCAGGCCAGACACGGGAGAAGTCCTCATGAGAACAAGGGTGCTGCTGACGGTCGTTGCGACGCTCACCATGCTGCTGGTCTGGGCCCCGTCGGCCTCAGCCAAAGCCTCCTGGTCCTTCGGGAACGGTCAGGCGGATCTCGCGGTGGACGTCGCCCCGGGAACCACGGGAGCCGTGTGCGGGACACACATCACCGGGTTCGCAGGGGAGGGGACCAGTGTCGACCCTGCGGTGACTCCGCCCCCAGCACCGTCGCCCTCGGGGTTCACGGTGGAGCTGTACGTCGGGGCAAACGGCACCCTGGGTGGGGCGGAAGTCGTCGCCGGTGGGCTGAAGCTCCTCGACGATACCGTCGTCGAACCGCTACAGACCGTCACGACTGCGCCACCGACCGCGCTGGACCCGCCCGACGAGTACACCGGTTTCGACCCGACCGACAAGATCTGGGAGTACTCGGCTGCACCCTTTACCATCAACGTGTCGCCCGGCATCCCTGCGTGGTCCGACATCGTCATCGTCCATCAGGGGAACACGGCGTACTACCAGACGACCGCGTTCAGTTGCCCGACGACCACACTGACCTCGAGCAAGAACCCCTCCGGTTCGGGGGAGTCGGTGACGTTCACCGCGACCGTGACCGATGAGAACGGCCAGCCAGTCACCGCCGGAGGTGTCGAGTACAGCATCGACGGCATCCAGGTGGCCGCCAATGTGCCCCTCGACGCCACAGGTAAGGCGCGGTTCACCACGTCCGTTCTCGGGACGGGAGACCACCCCGTCTCAGCGATGTACCTGGGCGCCCAGAGCTTCCCCACCTACGCGTTCGCGTCGAGCACGGCCTCGCTGACGCACACGGTGGCAACCACTGACCAGACGGCGCCGAAGTTCGGGCCCTGCAAGGGTGGGCCCTTCCTGTTGAACACAGGCAACAAGCCGGTATCGATCACAGCAGCTGACAACCCAGGCGGGTCGGGACTGAACGCCGCGGCCAGCACGTTGACGGGGTCCGTGAGCACGAGCAGCGTCGGCGCGAAGACCGTGAAGTTCACCGCGCAGGACAACGCCGGCAACACGGCCACCAAGCGATGCACGTACAAGGTCAACTACGTCTTCAGCGGTTTCGTCGCCCCAGTCGACAACAACCTGCTGAACGTGGCCACGGCCGGCTGGACGGTGCCGTTCAGGTTCTCGGTCTCCGACGGCACAGGCGCGCCGGTGACGAACCTGACGAGCGCGTCCACCCTGTCGGCTGCCTACACGTGCAAGGTGTGCGAACCGACTGACCCGTTGGAGGAGTACGCCACCGGCAGTGCCGGACTGAAGAACCTCGGCGGCGGCAAGTACCAGTTCAACTTCACCACCCAGCAGTCCTGGGCCGGGACCTGCCGGACGCTGGGAATCCGGCTGGGCGACGGGGTCCGCCACTCAGCCCATTTCAAGTTCAGGGCCTGACCTCACCCACCTGTTTCGGCGCGGGTGTCGATTCGTGAGTCGACACGTTCCGGCATTCTGGGCAGGTGGAGCCGGACGGTGTGAGCGCAGCGTGGGATGCCGAGGCGGCGAGGTTCGACCAGGAGCCCGACCACGGGCTGACCGAGCCGGAGACCCGCAACGCCTGGTGGCGGCTTCTGTCCGGCGTCCTCCCGCAACCACCGGCAACCGTCGCTGACCTCGGCTCGGGGACCGGGTCGGTCTCGGTCCTGCTGGCCGAACACGGGTACGGCGTCACGGGAGTCGACCTGTCTCCGCGAATGGTCGAAAGGGCCACAGCCAAAGCTGCACAGCACGGCGTCCCAGTGCCGTTCCGGGTCGGTGACGCCGCTCGCCCTGACCTGCCTCATGGTCAGTTCGACGTCGTGTTCGCCCGTCACGTGGTCTGGGCGCTGCCCGACCCTGTCGAGGCGCTACGAAACTGGGTGGCCCTCCTGCGTCGTCGCGGTCGGCTGGTCCTGGTCGAGGGTGTGTGGTTCAACGGGGCGGGGATCGGCGCAGAGAATCTGTCCGACCTTCTCAGACCTCTTGTCGCCGCCGTCGAGGTCGTGCCGCTGCCCGACCCCCGGCTGTGGGGTCGCGAGATCCTCGATGATCGCTACCTGTTGGTGGCCACCCAAGTTCTTGAC
>JBAPUB010000361.1:0-2171 GCA_049282455.1 Actinomycetes bacterium | reverse complement strand
CCCCACGTCCGCGCGCCAACCGCGGCAGACTGGCACTAGCCCCGTCAGACCGATGACCGGTCGGGGCTCCCAGAACAGGGGGTCGACATGCTCAAACGGTCACCAGCTGCTGCCGGCGCCTGTGGGCTCCTGCTCGCCGTCACGGGGGTCGCCCTGGCCGTGCCGTCGGCCGCGGCCACGCCGAGTGGCACTCCGCTCACCTTCGGGTCGAACGGGTTCGGCCAGCTCGGCGACGGCTCAGCATCCACCACCGTGCGCACCACTCCTGGGCCGGTGACCGGGCTGAACGACGTCATCCAGGTGGCCGGAGGACGCGAGCACGTACTGGCCCTGCGAAGTGACGGCACCGTGGCCGCGTGGGGAAGCAATGCCAAAGGCCAGATCGGCGACGGGACGACAGCGACAAGCCGTCCCGAGCCGGTGTCCGTGACCGGGCTCGGGGCGATCACCCAGGTGTCGACCGGGCACTACCACTCACTCGCGCGCAGGTCTGACGGGACGGCGTGGGTGTGGGGGTACAACGGGCTGGGACAGCTGGGCGACGGGACCACCACCAACCGACGGGTTCCTCAGCGGTTCGGCACCTTCACCACCGTCGCCCAGGTCGCAGGCGGCCGGGACATGAGCTATGTCCGGCTCGCGGACGGAACCGTCTGGTGCGCCGGAAGCAACGCCTCCGGAGAGTGCGGAGACGGCACCACGACTGCGCGGAGGACGCCGGTCCAGGTCGAGGGCCTGACCGACGTCGTCGACGTGGCCGGGGGGCGCAACCACGGTCTGGCGCTGCGTTCGGACGGAACCGTGTGGGCGTGGGGGCTGAACAGCTCCGGACAGCTCGGCGACGGGACCACGACGACTCGGACGTCACCGGTCCAGGCCAGGGGCCTCACCGACGTGGCCGAGGTCGCGGCCGGGGCGGACCACAGCATCGCCGTGAAGACCGACGGAACGGTTTGGGTTTGGGGCGAGAACTTCAGGGGCGACCTCGGCCTCGGAGACACCAGCGACCGCAGCACTCCGACTCGCGTCCCCGGCATCACCGACGCCAAGGCCGTGGAAGCCGGCCGGGACCACACCATGGTCGTCACGGACACCGGGTCGCTGTACGTCTGGGGCTGGAACGAGTTTGGGCAGGCGGGCGACCCCTCGCTGCAGAACGTCCTGTCGCCTCGGCTGGTGCCAGGGGTCAGCAACGCCATCTCCGTGGGTGGCGGGCAGGCCTACACGGTGGTGCTCACCGGGACTGTAGATCCCGACACGAGCCCGCCCACCGCACCCGGCAAGCCCCTGGCTACGAGCACAGCTCCAGGCGTCGTGGACCTCAGCTGGGACGCGGCCTCCGACGACCGCGCCACCTCGTTGACGTATCGGGTTCGACGCAGTGGCCAGGGCATTGCGTCCGACATCGGTTCGGTCAGGTCCTCCGCCGCAACCGTCACCTTCACCGACTCAACCGCGACCCCCGGGGCGTCCTACACCTACACAGTCACTGCGGACGACGGCACCAACGTCGGCCCGGCCAGCCCGGAGTCCGACCCGGTCACAGTGGCCTCGGGGTCAGCGACCGTCTGGCAGGACGGCTTCGCGAACGGTTTCACCGCCTGGTCCAACGTGACCCGGGTGACTCTGGACAGCACCTTGTTCCCCACCAGCGGGAGTGCTCCCAGCGCGCGCGTGGCCGCCGCGGGAGTCTCGGCGTCTGCGTGGCGGTCGTTGCCCACCCCGCTCGGCCAGGTGTGCACCACGACGGCGCTTCGGGTCGAGTCGCTGGGAACGGCCACCTCGGTCCTGCGCGTGCGCTCCTCGACCGGGACGGCGATCGCTCGACTCATCGTCGGGACCGACCGCAAGCTGCGGGTGCGCAGCGACGTGGCGGCGATCACCCGGGTCACGTCGGTGGTCGTGCCATTGGCGTCGTGGCAGCGCGTCGGCCTGTGCGTCACCGTCGCGGGAACGAGCGGGACGTTGAGTGCCACCTACAACGGGAACCCAGCTGGTACGTGGACCTTGAACACCGGGACGACCGCTGCCGGCCGGGTTCAGATCGGCTCGGCCGGGCCAGTCACGGCGACGTTCAACCTCGACGACGTGTCCGTGACCACCGGCTGACGCGGCGGAGGGCCAAGCACTCACGCCCTGAGGCGCGCCCCGGGTGATGGCTACGCTTCGGG
>JBAPUB010000360.1:0-17364 GCA_049282455.1 Actinomycetes bacterium | reverse complement strand
GTCTGCGGCCAACGTCTCGGTGCTCGGCATCTCCTACGCATCTTTCCTGTTCTACTTCAACATCGGCTTCTGGCAGGCGCTGGTTGCCGGTCTCATCGGTATCGTGTTCTCGTTCCTGCTCACCGGATTTGTCTCGCTCGCCGGTAAGCACGCCTCCGCGCCGACGATGGTGATCTCGCGAGCCCCATTCGGGATCTATGGCAACGGGCTCCCTTCGTTCGTCTCGTACTTGCTGCTCGTCGGCTGGGAAATCGTGCTCGTGTCTCTGGCCACGCTTGCCACCGCCACGGTCTTCGAACGTCTGGGTTGGGCTAGCGGGGATGCCACGAAGGTCCTGGCTTTCGTCGTCGTCGCCGGACTGGTCATCGCAGGAGGCGTGATCGGCTTCGACCTCATCATGCGGATGCAGAAGTGGATCACCATCAGCACCATCGTCCTCACGCTCGGGTATGTCCTGCTCACGGTCGGCGATGTGAAGTGGTCAGCGGTCACTGCAGTCAGCAACGGACCAACTGCCGCATTCGTCGGGGCCATCGTCTTCGCCATGACGGGCTTCGGTCTGGGCTGGGTCAACTGCGGCGCCGACTACTCGCGCTACCTTCCCCGCTCGGCCTCCGGCCCCGCGATTGTGGGCTGGACGACCATTGCCGCGAGCCTTGCGCCTGCCGTTCTCGTGATCTACGGCTTGCTGTTGGCAGGCAGTGACCCAGCCCTGCTTGACGCTGTGGCGGCTGACCCGGTCGGCGCGCTCACGCAGGTGATCCCGACCTGGTACCTCGTCCCGTTCATTGTCGTCGTCGTCCTGGGCCTCATTGGTGGCGCCGTTCTGGACATCTACTCGTCCGGCCTGGCCCTCCTCACCCTCGGTGTCCGAGTTCCGCGCGCCGCCGCAGCGGGGATCGACGGAATCCTCATGATTCTGGGCACCATCTACTTCGTCTGGATTGCGGACAGCTTCTTCTACCCCTTCCAGGGCTTCCTTTACACCTTGGGGGTGCCCATCGCAGCATGGGCAGGCGTGTTCCTGGCCGACATGGTCCTGCGCAAGCGCGACTACGCGCAGGCCGATCTCTACACCGCGAGCGGGCGGTACCGCGCCTTCGGCTGGCCAGCCCTGACCTTCATGGTCGTTGGCACGATCGTTGGCTGGGGTCTGGTCGACAACTCCTTCGCGACGAGCGTGCTGAAGTGGCAGGGGTACCTGTTCGAGCCACTGGGCATCTCCACCGCCTCCCCGTGGCACGGCAGCAACATCGGCATCATCGCCGCACTAGCCCTCGGCTTCGTCGGCTACCTCCTTCTCGGCCGTTCGTCCGTGCGACGGCAGGAGAGCGTCGACGCGTGACAGGCGTCGAGCCGCTGACGTTTCCACCACTTCAGGGCAAGGCTCTCGACGGGACTCCGACCGTCATCCCCACTGACCTGGTCGGGGACCGCAACCTTGTCGTGTTGGCGTTCCGGCAGTGGCAGCAGCGACTCGTCGACGGGTGGCTGGACTGGGCGGTCGACGACGTGGGCCTGTCACGTGGGCCGCAGCCGGGGCCGTCGGCGATCTACGAGGTGCCTGTCCTGGCTCGGTACTGGAGCCCGGCCCGACGCTTCATCGACGGTGGGATGGCTACCTCGATCGGCGACCCCGACATCCTGGCCCGCACGATCACCGTGTACACCCACGTCAGCCAGGCAGCAGGACGCCTGGGGATCGACTCGCTGGAGACCGTGCACGCTTTCGTCGTCACTCGGCACGGCGAGGTGCTCGCTCGAGCTTCGGGCGATCCGGCCGTCGTCGATCGCCGTGGAATCCGGCGCGCCCTGCTCAGCGAGGACGAGGGGCCGAAGGAGAAGAAATAGTCATTCTGACCCATGCACTGGGGCGACGACGATGACGATCAACCAAGGGTGACGGAGTACGCCTTGGCACGCAGCGCTGATGAGCGCCTGCTCGTCAACGACCCCGACGGCGCGCTCGTCGGCTGGGTCGAGCTGGCCACCGGGCGTCGGGTGGTCACGTCCCCCGAGAGGGCTCAGGCGTTCGCCGACGTTGTCGACTCGTGGTTCGACCTGGTCGGCGACACCACGGGCGAACAGCTTGACGATCGAGCTCCTGAGGTCGTCGCGGCCCCCCCACTCAAGGTGACCGAGATTCGCTACCCGGATGCACCACTGGTCCGGTCCCTGGTGGCGCCGCTCATCCGCATCTGATCAAGCGCGCTCCGCAACGGACACATCTGATCGCTGTCTCAGCAGCTCTCGCCCTGCCCTACCTGCCCAGCGAGAGCCTTGCTGGGCCGTCCCCGTGCGACGGCGTCGGGGACCGTGGGAGGCTGGGCCCGGATCGCCGCAGCGGGAGGAGAGGTCGTCATGTCGGTGCTCGGCCAGGTGTTGGGCAAGCTCGGACCGGGACTGGACCCACCGGCGCGGGCCGGGCTGCTCGCGGCGGCGGCAAGCATCGGACCCTCGCTCCAGCGCGGCATGATGCCCCGGAGCACCCTGAACCAGGCGATGATCACCGGCACCGTGTCGGCAGCCTCCTTCGGCCTCACGACCTCCACCCAGTCGGTGATCCAGTCCCTGGCGCTCGCGGTCGCCGGCGACAGCACCGACCGCGGCACGCGGGGTCGCCGGCGAGGTCTCGTCCTGGCCATGAACGCGGTCGCAGCAGGGGTCGGCTACGGCGTCCAGCGGGCCCTGCCGCAACAGGCGAACGAACCGGTTCTGCGAGCAACCCTGCGCACATCCGGCGACAAGCTGGTCCAGAGCGCGGTCATGGGCAGCGTCGTCATGGGAGGAATCGAGCTGTTCTCGCGAGTGGACAGCTCTCGCGACGACGACGTCTTCGAGAAGGTGCCCTTCGCCATACCGCTGGGGGTCGGCCTCGCAGCCCTGTACATCTGGCGGCAGCGGCGCACGCTCGCCGAGGCGGGTGCCGACGACGCGTTCGGCCAGCCGGTCGAGAGCGCTGCCAGTGCGACAGCACGCAAGTCGATCCTGGCCGGCACCGGGGTCACCGTCGCCCTGGTCGGTCTGGCGCAGGGCGAACGTGCCCTGGCAGGCCTCGTGGCGGGTGGCGTTTCTGCGGCCACTCCAGGCCTGGCTCCCTACGGGCGCCTGCTGGGCCACCTCACGGCCTTCGGCCTGCTCGGCTTCGGTGCCAAGAAGGGCCTCGACGCGGTCTACGAGAAGTCCGAGCAAGGCGGTGAGGCGGTCGAGGCGGCATACCGCAACCCACCTACCAGCGCATGCGTGAGCGGTGGGCCGAAGAGCCTCGTCGACTGGGCCACGATCGGACGCGAGGGGCGAAGGTTCGTGAACATGGCGCTGACTCGCGACGAGATCGTGCAGACCATGGGCAGCGCGACCCACGACCCGATCCGAGCCTTCGTCGGGCTGGAGACCGTTCCCCAGCACCGCCCGGCCGACGCCGACGTGGCCGCAGACCTGGCGATCCGCGAGCTCGAAGCCCTCGGAGCCTTCGAGCGCTCGGTCCTGTGCTTCTTCTCCCCCACCGGGACCGGCTACGTCAACTACGTGGCCGTCGAGACGCTCGAGCACCTGACGCGCGGCAACTGTGCCTCGGTCTCGATCCAGTACTCGGTTCGCCCCTCGTTCCTGTCGCTGGACCGCACCGCCCTGGGCGAGGCGCAGGTCAGAGCCTTCCTCAACGCCCTCCGCTGGCGGATGTCCACGATCCCCGAGGACGAACGACCCCGCGTCGTCCTGTTCGGGGAGAGCCTCGGCTCATGGACAGCACAGGACGCCTTCCTCGGCCACGGGATCTCCGGCTACGAGCGTCTGGGTGTCGAGCGGGCTTTGTTCATCGGTACTCCGTGGGAGAGCCGTTGGCACCGCGCACTGCAGGCCAACCCGGACCTCGTCGACCCCGCCCAGCAGGTCGTGACCGTCTCCGACCCGCAGGCGTGGGAAGCCCTGCCCGAGGCACAGCGCGAGGCAGCTCGCGTCGTCCTGCTGACCAACGAGAACGACCCCATCGCGACCTTCAGCCCGCAGCTGCTCGTGCAGTGCCCACCCTGGATGGGGCCACCTGAGACGCGTCCGACTGGCGTGCCCCGCGAGACGCAGTGGCGCTCTCCTGCGACTTTCATGATCACCGTCTCCGACCTGCTCAACGCCCTCAACCCGATCCCCGGTGTGTTTGTGGCCGCCGGTCACGACTACCGCGAGAGCCTGGGCCGGATGACCCAGCAGGCGTTCCGCCTCCCCGCCACCGACGACGAGATGGCCAGGGTCGAGGACGCTCTACGCGCTCGCGAGCTCCAGTTCGCCCAGCGGCGGCTCATCGACGAGACCCTGGCCAAGGGCGAGGAGAAGATCAAGGAGCAGCTGGGCAAGTGGGGCCTGGACACCAGCCAGGCTCCGCCCCTGGTCGCCGCTCCGACCTCGTGAGACCGTGACGCCCCATGACTGAACGCTCGCCGTCGCCACCGTCCCCCGTGTGGGTCCCGTCACAGCAACGGGTCGCAGACGCCGTCGTCACACGGTTTCGCCGCCAGGTCAACACCACCCACGGCCTCGACCTGCAGACCACTGCCGACCTCCACCGCTGGAGCGTCGAGGCCCCCGACCAGTTCCACGAAAGCGTGTGGGACCTCGGAGTGCTGGGTGACCGTGGCGACGGTCCGGCATTCGTGACGGGCGAGCACATGAGCGACGCACGCTTCTTCACCGGGGCGTCGCTCAACTACGCGGAGAACCTGCTCGGGGGCGCCGCACTCGCACCCGATGGTGACGACGGAGTCGCCATCGTCTTCGAACGTGAGGACGGCGTCCGCCGCACGCTGACCTGGCAACGGCTGCGCGCGAACGCATCCGCCTTCGCCGCCGCCCTGCGCGACTTCGGAGTTCTTCCCGGAGACCGCGTCGCAGCCTGGATGCCCAACTCCCCGGAGACCGTCGTCGCGATGTTGGGAACCCTGATGGTCGGCGGTGTGTTCACCTCGACGTCACCCGACTTCGGGGTCGCCGGGGTTCTCGACCGGTTCGGACAGGTCGAGCCCAAGGTGCTGGTTGCGGCCGACGGCTACGTGTACGCGAACAAGCCGCAGCCGCGGATGGACCGACTGCCCGAGGTCGTGGCCGGACTTCCCAGCCTGCACGCAGTCGTCGTGGTAGGCGAGCTGGATCCCACGCCCGACCTCGACGCGATCGACCGTAGCTTCTCGTGGCAGGCCCTGATGGAACGGTTCGCCGATGCTCCGGCGGCGTTCGTCCCGATGCCCTTCGACGCCCCGGGCTTCATCCTCTACAGCTCGGGAACGACCGGAGTTCCCAAGTGCATCGTCCACCGAGCAGCGGGACTGCTGTTCAAGCACCTCATCGAGCAGCAGCTGCACTGCGACATCCGCCCCGGTGACACCGTGCTGTACTTCACGACCTGCGGCTGGATGATGTGGAACTGGCTGGTCTCGGGGCTGGCGTCCGGCGCGACGATCGTGCTCTACGACGGATCACCCTTCCACCCGGCGCCGGAGCACCTCTGGAACCTCGCGGACGAGCTCGGGGTCACGTTCTTCGGCACATCGGCGAAGTACCTCGATGCCGCGCGCAAGGCAGGTCTTCGCCCCATCGAGACCCACGACCTCTCGGCCCTGCGAACTATCGCCTCCACGGGATCGCCCTTGGTAGCCGAAGGGTTCGAGTACGTCTACGAGTCAGTGGGTACGGACGTGCACCTCGCTTCGATCTCGGGTGGCACGGACATCTGCGGCTGCTTCGTCGCAGGCGACCCGACTCTGCCGGTGTGGTCCGGCGAGATCCAAGGTCCGGTCCTGGGCATGGCCGTCGACGTGTACGACGAGGATGGACAGACACTGCGCCACCGCCCCGACATCCGCGGTGAGCTCGTGTGCACCCGGTCGTTCGTCTCGATGCCGCTGTCTTTCTGGAACGACCCGGGCGACACCAAGTACCGGGCAGCGTACTTCGAGCGTTTTCCGGGCGTCTGGGCCCACGGTGACTTCGCCTCGTGGACCGAGCACGGGGGACTGGTGATCCACGGAAGGTCCGACGCGACGCTCAACGCCGGTGGCGTCCGGATCGGAACCGCTGAGATCTACCGACAGGTCGAGCGTCTCGACGAGGTCGCCGAGGCACTGGCCATCGGCCAGCTCTGGGACGACGACACCCGCATCGTCTTGTTCGTCCGCCTTTCCGACGGCGTCGAGCTGGACGACGAGCTCGTCAGCACCATCAAGCGCGTGCTGCGCGAGAACTGCTCGCCTCGGCACGTCCCGGCTCGCATCGTCGCAGTGACGGACCTCCCACGTACCAGGAGCGGGAAGCTTGCCGAGCTGGCGGTCGCCGACGTCGTGCACGGCCGTGAGGTCCGTAACGTCGAGGCCTTGGCGAACCCCGAGTCCCTGGCGTTGTTCGCCGACCTTGAACCGCTGCAGCGCTGAGGAGGCAGCAACGCCCTAGCGAGGGCGGTTCAGGCAGCGACCCGTTCCGACGTCCAGCCTGCGGCCGTCGATGGTCATGAACGCGTGGCGATAGGTGCCGTCCGCATGGAGTGTCAGCAGCAGCACGCCGTAGCTCGCGTCGGTCCCGAAGCGCAGATGCTTGGCGTTGCTCAGGCCGTAGTGGCTCTTGCCACCGGTCCCGGCCACGAACTCGACCATCCGGTTGATCGGTGCGAAGCGCTGGTAGTTGTGGTCGTGACCGTTCACCACGATGTCGACGCCGTTGCGGTCCGCGGCGCGCCAGAGTGGACGAGCGACCGCCTCGACACTGGAGTCTCCCTTGTAGTGGCCCGCCGTGTGCAGCGGGTGGTGCCACGAGGCGATCGTGCACCGCGCGGGGTGGTGGGAGACCCGGCGGTGCAGCCATCGTGCCTGCGGTGAGTGCCGACCGCACCCGCCGACCGCCCAGCAGTTGGAGTCGAGCAGCAGGACCTGCCAGCCCTTGGCCGGGCTGAACGAGCGCCACGGCCGGCTCGGCGTGCCAGCGCGGGCGCCGAAGTACGTGAAGTACCCCGCCGCCTTGGGGGTCCCGTACTCGTGGTTCCCCGGGACGGCCCACGTGATGGGGCGCAGGCTGCCCAGAGCGCTGTCGTAGGACGTTCGGTAGGCCTTCAGCGACCCCTTCTCGTACTGGTTGTCGCCGGTGGTGACGAGCGCGTCCGGGGCGAGGCTTCGCACCAGGCGGCCCACCGCGCGCTGCTTGCAGGTCGTGGAGGTCCCACGTCCGCCGTTGTAGTCGGCGCTCGCCGGGTCGCAGGCGATGTCACCGACGACAGCGATCCGGGCGACAGACACCGAGGCCTGTCGGGCATCGACGACCGCCGCTGCTGGCATCGCGTGCACGACGGTCTGCCCGCATCCAGTCACCGCCAAGGACCCGACCAGCAGACCGGACCACAGCCAGACGCGCAGACCGCTGAGACGAGGCATGGTCGACAGTCTGCCTCAGGGGTGCGTCAGGGGTGTCTCAGGCCCTCGGGACCCATGGCAGCATGCCGTCATGGACGCCGACCGGTCGACCGCACGGGCCACTCCAGCTTCCGCAGAACCCCTCCGCTTCGGCGTGTACGCGCTGCCCACCGACGAGTCGGCGGGCCTGGACCTGCTGCGCCGGTTGGAGGACCTCGGATTCGACACGGCCTGGGCCGGCGACACCTTGGGAGACTGGCGCCGTCCCTCGGAGCCCCTGCTCGACGCCTGGGTCGCCCTTGGCGCGCATGCGGCGTGCAGTCGCTCCATCGAGCTGGGAATGCTGATCACCAACCTCGCCTGGCGGGACCCGGTCCAGGTCGCCCGGATGGCGATGAGCGTCGACCGGCTCTGCGGGGGCCGCTTCGTGCTCGGTCTGGGGTGTGGGCAGGTCGACGACCAGGTGATGGCCGGACCGCAGGCGTTCGCGATGCCTGCGGGTGAGCGGGTCGACCGGCTCGCCGAGGGGACCGTGGTCATCGACCGGCTGCTGCGGGGCGACCTCTCGGCCTTCCACGGGCGGTTCACCGACTACGAGTCCGCGGCCATGGCGCCCGGTCCGGTCCAGCAGCCGCGGCCGCCCCTGCTCATCGCCGGCAACGGCCCGCGGGTCGTCCGGCTCGCCGCAGACCACGCCGACACGTGGAACACCTTCATGGACACCGACCTCGCCACCTTCCACGAGCGCACGAAGGCCAGGGTCGAGGAGCTGGACGCCCGGCTGGCTGCAACGGGGCGCGACCCGTCAACGCTGAGACGGTCGCTCCTGGTCTTCGACGAGTCCGCCGACGTCTGGGCCGACGACCAGACCCTGCCCGATATCGTCGAGCGCTTCGGCTCCCTCGGCTTCACCGAGTTCGTGCTTTACCCGCCGAGCGACCCCGGGTCAAGCCGTCTGGACCGTTTGGCGAACACGGTGATCCCTGACATCCGGGCCGCACACACGCGCGCGGGTCACCACCCTCCGCGAACCACAGCGGCCACGAGATAGCCCAGTCCGTTCGTGGCCCAGTGCAGGCCCATCGAGGCAAAGAGGCTGCCCGAGCGGACTCGCAGCCAGCAGAAGACCAGGCCGGCCAGCGCAGTGGCGAACACCGACCCCACGACTGCGAGCGACAGTCCGAACGTCGACCCACCCGCCTGCGCGACTGCCTCGATGGTCGGGTTGGCACCCGCAGCCGCACGGGCAGGCAGGATGTGCCAGAGCCCGAAGAGCACGCTCGACAGCATCGCCCCGCGCAGCCAGCCCATGGTGCGTGCCGCCAGCGCAAGGATCACCCCGCGGAACAGAACCTCCTCCAGCAGGACCGTCCCGAAGGGGATCCGGATGAAGGCCTGGAACACCAGCTCCCAGGCGCTGTCGACCTGTACCCGGTTGTCCTCGAACAGGCCGCGGGTCGCGGGTAGGGCCGCTCCCATCGCATAGACCGTGGCCACGAGGGCGATGATCGTCGCGGCCCAGACCAAACCGACCCGCCAGGAGTCACGGGCCAGACCGAGCTCGCGCCAGGACAGCCCTGCCGCGCGGCCGATGGCCAGCAGCACCGCCGCCGAAACCAGACTCGTCAGAAGGTAGAAACGGGGCGCGCCCTCGTTGTTCATCAGGTTCGCAACGACGGCGACAAGCAGCACGAGCACCCAGGCGGCCCACGGCGCCACGATGGTGTCGTCCGGGCCAGTGCGCACCCCCTGACGCTACCGGGCAGACACGAGCGACGTTCTCGGCGCCAGCAGGCGAACGTCGCCGGTCGACGGCACCATGGAGGCATGACCACCGAGGCCGTCCGACGAACCTTCCGACGCATCCTGTCGGGAGATCCGCAAGGGACCCCGCCGTGGGTCCGGGCGCTCGGTGAGCCGGGGGACGCCGGCTGGTTCGGACCGGACAGCGAGATCTGGTTGGTCCACTCGTCGCTGGCGACCCTGGTCGGCGGCGTGCGCGCCCTCCTGCTGCAGACCTGCCACCCTCTCGCCCTCGCCGGTGTGGAGCAGCACTCGAGCTACCGGACCGACCCGTTGGGCCGCCTGCAGCGCACCAACCTCTTCGTGACGACGACGACGTTCGGGTCGAGCACCCAGGCGCAGGCCGCGACGGCATCGGTGCGACGCGTTCACCAGCGCGTGGTCGGGACCGCCCCAGACGGACGGAGGTACGCGGCGACCGACCCTCGGCTGCTGATGTGGGTGCACCTGACCCTGACCGACTCGATGCTCGTCGCCGCCCAGACCTACCACCGCGCTCCCGTCGATGCCGACGCGTACGTCGCCGACATGGCGGTCGTCGCCACCGCGGTCGGCGTCGTCGACCCACCGACCACCCAGGCACAGCTGAAGTCAGCGCTCGCCGGCTTCGAAGGAGAGGTCGCCGGCAGCACCGTCGCGCGCGAGGTCTCCTCATTCCTGCAGTGGCCGGCCGCTGCGCTTCCTCGCCCAGCCCTACCGGCCTACGTCGTCCTCGCACGCGCAGCGACGGACCTCCTGCCGTCGTGGGCGCATCCGATTCTCGGCACCCCTGATCGCAGCTCGGTCGTGAGGACGCTGGACACAACCACGTGCCGCACGATGCTGCGCGGGCTCCAGGCCGTGCTAGGGCCGCGTTCGATGGCGGTCACCCTGGCCTACCAGCGGCTCGGGCTGCAGCCGGCTGCGCGACCGCACTGAGCCCAGGACCAACCGCCCTGGCCCAGCCCGCCTGTCCGGACGATGATTGAACCGTCCCGGAGGTGTGCCATGTCCACCGATGCACCCATTCAGGCCGCCCCACAGACCGCTTCGCCACGACACCGCGGCCGACGCACCCTCATCGTGCTGGCCGCCAGCCTCGGAGTCCTGCTGCTGGTGTTCTTCGGCGGTGGCGGCTGGTACTTCTCGGGGCAGATTGGAAGCGACCTGCTCGACGCCTCCGACACCGCGATGACCTACGAGCTGACTGCGTCCGCAGTGGGGCAGGACGCCGTGCGGGTCGACGGCACCACCGAAGAGCCGCTCCCTGACGTGCTCCAGACCGACACCGTGTACGCACTTCGCGCCGAGGACGGGCGCGTGGTGCTGAGCGACGTCCTGGATCACGGTCCCGACTGGGCCACCCGCACGGTGTCAGGCAACGACGGTGACCAGTACTGGTCGTTGTCACCGACGAGCGACGGTACCGGCCAGGTCGCCGTCTCCACCGACACACCGGTCGATCCCTACCGAGAGATCTGGGAGACCCCGGCCGACATCGGACTGACCTACGACGAGGTCGTCGTTCACGGACCAGACGGCGACCTGCCGGCATGGCAGGTTCCCGGTCACGGTCCCCCGAGCTCGACCTGGGCGGTGATGGTGCACGGCAAGGGCGGAACCCGCGCCGAGGGACTCCGCTCACTCATCACGGCCAACCAGTACGGGATGTACGCCTTGCTGGTCACTTACCGCAACGACACCGGAGCATTCACCACGGACCCCGAACGGTACGGGTACGGCAGCACCGAGTGGCCCGACCTGGAGGCCTCGGTCCAGTACGCGCTGGACCAAGGGGCGTCCGAGGTCGTGCTCTTCGGCTACAGCATGGGCGGCGGAATCGTCGCATCCTTCCTGGAGCACAGCAGCCTCGCCGACCACGTGTCGGCGGTGGTGCTGGACTCCCCCATGGTCGACGTCACCCAGACCGTCTACCACAAGGCCGACCAACGCTCGCTTCCCGTGGTGGGCCTGCCCATCCCGGACCCGTTGACCTGGACCGCCCTGCAGATCGCGCGCCTGCGCTACGGCTCGGACTGGTACGACGCGAACTACCTCGACGACACATCGTGGCTCGCCCAGCCCACGCTGGTCTTCCAGGGAACCGACGACCTGACGGTCCCCGCGGCGACGAGTGAGCAGCTCGCGGCGGCCGAGCCCGATCTGGTCACACTCGTCCTCGTGCCGGGGGCCGGTCACGTGGAGTCGTGGAACGTCGACCCGCTGGCCTACCACGATGCGTTACGGGCATTCCTGGTCGACTCGATCGGGTGCATCCGCGAACCCGACGTCGGCAGCTGGTGCCGGTGAGAGTCAGGCGTTGCTGTCGATGATGACCAGGCGGGTCTCGGTCATCTCCTGCACCGAGTACGCGGGGCCTTCTCGGGTGTTTCCCGAGTCGCGGACCCCGCCGTAGGGCATCTGGTCGGCGCGCCAGGTCGGTACCTCGTTGACGAGAACCCCACCGAAGTCGAGGGCCCGCACCGCGTGGAACGCTGTCGCGAGGTCGCGGGTGAAGATCGCCGCCTGGAGGCCGTACGCCGTGTCGTTGGCGAGCTTGAGCCCCTCATCCACCGAGTCGATCGACTGGATCGCCACCACCGGCCCGAAGACCTCGTTGACGCACACCGCCATGCCCGGCTTGGCGTCGGCAATGACGGTCGGCACCAGGACGCCGTTGTCGTCGATGGACCCGCCGGTGACGATGCGCCCGCCTTGCGCGACCGCTTCGTCGACCCAGCCCTTGACCCTGTCGCGCTCGTTGCGCGAGATGAGCGCCGACACGTCGGTCGTGTCGTCGAGCGGGTCTCCGACGACGAGCGAGCCTACGAGCCCTCCGAGGTACTGGGTGAACTCCGCCGCAACGCTGCTGTGCACGAGGATGCGTTGGGTGGAGATGCACGACTGGCCGGCGTGCGAGAAGCCCGCGATCTTGATCTTGTCGGCCGCCTTCTTCCAGTCACCGTCCGCGGCGATGATGACGGGGGCGTTGTTGCCGAGCTCGAGACCGACGTGCTTGCGCGGTGCCCGCGACTTGATGCCCCAGCCGACCTCGGGCGACCCGGTGAACGTGATCAGCGCGATGTCGGGGTGATCCACAATCGCGTTTCCGACCACTGAACCCGCACCAGTGACGACGGACAGGTACGACGCAGGAAGTCCGCACTCCTCGATGAGCAGCCACGCCAGCGCGATTGCGCTGAACGGAGTCTGTCCAGCGGGTTTGAGCACAACGGGGTCGCCTGCTGCGATCGCCGGCGCCAGCTTGTGTGCCACCAGGTTCAGCGGGAAGTTGAACGGACTGATGGCCCCGACGACACCGATCGGGACGCGGAGCGTGAAGGCCAGCTTGCCGTCGGCACCCGGAGCTGCTTCCAGTGGGACGACCTCTCCGGACAGCCGGCGGGCCTCCAGAGCGGCGAACGTGAAAGTCCCCGCAGCCCGCTCGGCCTCGACGCGTGCCGTCTTGATCGGCTTGGCCGCCTCGCGGGCGATGATCTGCGCGAAGTACTCCGTGCGCTCACGCAACAACGACGCAGCCTTGTCCAAGATCTGAGCACGCTGCCACGGAGCCAGCGGCTGCTCGTCCAGGGCGGCCCTGGCGACACCCACGGCGCGATCGACGTCGGCCACGCTTCCGACCGGTACCCGGCCGATCAGCGAACCGTCGAACGGTGACCGCACCTCGGTGGATTCCGAACCGGTGAACGTCTCCCCGGCGAGCGGAACGGCTACGACACCGTCCGTGGGCAGGGCGACCTGTGGCTGGCTGCTCATCTTCGACCTTCCGTGTGCGGGAAATGACGCAGAGTCTGCCGCATCGGTGCCGACGGGTCAGCGCACGGTCACCGCTAGGGTTCGTGGTACCCCTCAGCACTGCGCGATGGAGACGATGGAGGAGTCCGCTGACCACCCCGGCCGAGCTGGACCTGTTGGTCATCGGTGACCTCAACCCAGACCTCATCGTCACCGGGTCGGACCTGACGCCACGCTTCGGACAGGTCGAGCAGCTCGTGTCAGGTGCGACGCTCGAAACCGGAGGATCGGCGGCTATCACCGCCCTCGGAGCAGCCCGCCTCGGGCTGAGGGTCGGGCTCGTGGCCGCGGTCGGGGACGACGACCTGGGCCGGCTGATGGTCGACCGGGTCACTGCTGCGGGTGTCGACGTTTCGCACGTACGCGTCCACGACTCTGCGCCGACTGGCCTGTCGGTCATCCTCGACCGGGGCGACGACCGCGCGATCTTCACGTCTCTCGGCAGCATCGACGCGCTGACCCCCGACGACCTGTCCACCCTTGCCGACCATCCGGCTCGGCACGTCCACCTCGCGAGCTTCTTTCTGCTCGACCCGGGGCTGCGGGCCAGCTTCCCCCTCACGCTCCGACGCTTCCGTTCGACCGGGGTCACCACGTCGGTGGACACGAACTGGGACCCTCACGGCCTGTGGCAGCTCGACGAGCTCATGCGGGAGGTCGACATCGCGCTGCCCAACCGGGCGGAGCTCACCGCCGTCACCAGGCAGCCAGGTCTGCGCGACGGTCTTCGCACGCTGTCGGACCTCGGCCCCCGGACCGCGTGCAAGCTGGGACGCGTCGGCGCCGCCACCCTGGTCGACGATCGCGTCGTCGCGGTCGCTGCGCCGACGTCCGAAGAGCTCGTCGACGCCGTCGGGGCCGGGGACAGCTTCAACGCCGGGTACCTGTGCGGACACCTGACCGGACAAGGCCTCGTCGACAGCCTCCGTCTGGCCGTGGCGGTCGGTACCGCGTCAACCGGCGGTCGCGGAGGCACAGCGACCCAACCAGACCTCCCGACGGCGCAGCGCATGGCGCAGCGCCTGGCCGTCGTCGACGACTTCGAGGAGCTCCCATGACCAGCCACCCCCTTGACGACCTCGTGCAGGCCAAGAGAGCGGGCGTGGCCCTTGGCATGACCTCAGTCTGCTCAGCCCACCCGACCGTCCTGGAGGCGACGCTGAGGCACGGCGCGAGCCACAACCACATCGTCTTGGTCGAGGCCACGTGCAACCAGGTCAACCAGGACGGCGGATACACGGGCCTGACCGCAGCTGCCTTCCGAACCCAGGTGATGGGCCTGGCCGAGCAGGCTGGACTTCCGCCCGAACGGCTCCTCCTCGGCGGCGACCACCTGGGCCCCAACCCGTGGCGCAAGAGCAGCGCAGAGGTCGCGATGGCCAAGGCCGAGGCCCTCGTTCGCGACTTCGTGGCGGCCGGCTACACCAAGATCCACCTCGACGCGTCGATGCGCTGCGCAGACGATGCCCCGGGTGCGCTGCCACCTGGTGACGTCGCCCAGCGCACAGCACGACTCGTCGTGGCGGCGGAGTCCGAGGCGCCCGACGACGACGCCCGAAGCCGGCTCCGCTACGTGATCGGCACCGAGGTGCCCGTACCCGGTGGCGAGTCGGCCGGGCACGAGGGCATTCACGTGAGCACGTCGCAGAGCGTGGAGGAGACGATCGCCGTCACGCGTCAGGCGTTCGCCTCCTCAGGGCAGACACGGGCCTGGGGGCGCGTGCGTGCCGTCGTCGCACAGCCAGGTGTCGAGTTCTCCGACACGCAGCTGTTCGACTACCGACCGGTTGCCGCGCGTCACCTGGTCGACGTCATCGAGGGACATCCGGACCTGGTGTTCGAGGCGCACTCCACGGACTACCAGACCGTGTACGCGCTGAGCCGCCTGGTCGACGACCACTTCGCGGTCCTGAAGGTAGGTCCTGGGCTCACCTTTGCCTACCGTGAAGGAGTCTTCGCCCTTGCTCACATCGAAGACGAGCTCCTGGGTGACGACGCGTCGCACGTCCGAGAGGTTCTCGACAAAGCGATGCTCGACGATGCGGCGTCATGGCAGGACTTCTACAGCGGTGACCCCGACCGGGTGGCTCGTTCTCGGGGCTTCTCACGAAGCGACCGATGCCGGTACTACTGGCCGGTTCCACCGGTCGCTGCGGCAGTCGAGGCGATGGTGGCGAACCTCCGCACCACGGGCATGCCGGAAGAGCTCGTGAGCCAGTACCTTCCGGACCAGTACCGCCAGGTTCGCAACGGCGAGATCACCCTCGATCCCTCGTCGATGCTGCGCAGCAAGGTGACCGCAGTCCTCGACGACTACCTCGTAGCCACCGACCGGAGCTAGCTCAGGCCGCGAGGCGGGCAACGCTCTCGTCGTCGACGGAGCTGAAGAACCCGCCGACCACGTCTTCGACGTGCTGAAGCGAGTCACCGCAGAACAGGATCGGTTGGTAGTGCGTGATGTCGTAGGTCTGCGTGCCCATCCTGGCGATGTCGAGCGGCCGCAGGTCAGCCGCGACGAACTCCTCGATCTCCCCGTAGCTGCTCAGCAGACCGGCACCGTAGGCCTTGGGTTCCCCGCCTTCCCGCAGAACTCCGAACTCAAGGCTGAACCAGAAGACCTTGCTCACGAACTCCAGGGCGTCCAGCGACTGCACGCGTCGGGCCGCCTCCCCCGCGACGGTGTAGAGCGCCGCCAACCTCGGACTCGCAAGCGTCGTCGCGTGCCCGATCACCTCGTGGACGATGTCGGGCTCGGGGGTGTAGAGGGGCTGTGACGGGTGGCGAAGGTACTGCGTGGACCAAAAGACGCGGTCAGCCAGCGATCCGTAGAAGTCGCGCAACGGCACCAGGCCAGCTGCCGGCTGGTAGCCGAAGCCGCTGAACGGGGCGAGCAGCTCGGTCACCTCGTTCAGCTGCGGGACGTGGTCTGTGGGCAGGCCCAGTCGATCGCCTGCCTCGACGATCTCGCTGGGAGCCAGTCGCCGGTGCTTGGCCCTGAGCTCGGCTGCGACCAACGACCACACCCGATGCTCTTCGTCGCTGTAGTCGATCGTGGGCAACGGGTCGCCCGGACGCCAGTCGACCGCGGCAGCCGCGATGGCGTTGCGTCTGTCGCGGTAGACGGGGTCGAGGAACCCGGGATGGTCGTCGGCGAGATGGACGGTCACACCGTCGTCGTCGACGGTGACCGGCGCATAGAGCTGGCCCTCTTCGAACATGGAGGAAGGGCAGCACGCAGGGTGGTTCTGGGCAAGACCCGCCCCGACACGCACACACCGTGCACAGATCGACCAGCTCCTTGGCCCTTGGGGTGAGCACATTGCCCAGCGAGGACTGGCACTGCGGCACCTGCGGCCTCCCTGCGGCCTCCCTGCGGCCTCCCTGCGGCCTAGGGTCGGCCCGATGGCGGGCAACTCGGGCAACTCACTGCCCCGCAAGCTCGGGGTCGGTGAGGGCGACACGCTCCTGGCGTGGGGTATCCCCGCTGACGTCGACCTGCACGCCCTGCTGGTCCCGAGACCTGATGGCATGCGCATCACGACCCACGTCGCCGAGGGCACAGCGGTGCCGCTGGCTCTGGCGTTCGTCGAGGACGCCGTCGGCCTCGACGAGACTCTGGCCTCGGTGCTGCGGTACGTCGCGAGGACCGGCGCGCTGTGGGTCGCGTGGCCGAAGAAGTCCAGCCGGAGGTGGAAGGAGGGCCCGCGGACGATCGATGACGGCGTCGTGAGAGGGGCCGGGCTGGCCCGAGGGGTCGTCGACGTCAAGGTGTGCGCGATCGACGAGACCTGGAGCGGGCTGAAGTTCGTCTACCGGCTGACCGACCGGTGAGACCGGCTCAGCCGAGCCCGACTGCGTCGAGGATGTAGGCGGCGATCTCCGCCTCGTAGCCCAGTGCCGCGTAGCGACCCTTGGGCCCGGTGTGGCCGCCTTCTCCGGTCTCGACCCGGAACAGGAGCAGGCCGTCCTCGGAGGTTTCGGTGGCACGAAGCTTCGCGACCCACTTCGCCGGCTCGTGCACCGAGACGCGGGGGTCGTGAAGGGCACCCGTGACAAGCAGGGCCGGACGACGAACCGTCGGCACGTTGTCGTAGGGCGAGTAAGCCATGAGCCACGCGAACTCGTCGGGCTTGCGAGGGTCGCCCCACTCGTCCCACTCGCCGGCCGTCAACGGCAGGCGGGCGTCGAACATCGTGCTCACGACATCGACGAAAGGCACCTCGGCCACGACGGCGCGCCATCGGTCCGGACGCATCGAGAACACCGCACCCTGCAGCAGGCCGCCGGCGGACAGCCCCCGAGACACCAGCCGCGTGCCGTCGACCAGTCCGTCGGCGTCGAGTGCGTCGGCGACGTCGATGAAGTCGTCGAAGGTGTGGAC
>JBAPUB010000359.1:0-23768 GCA_049282455.1 Actinomycetes bacterium | reverse complement strand
GCCGAAGTGTGAGGAGGGCTGGTGGGAGCAAGATCCGGTCGTCCCGTAGATCGCCGACGGTCTGTGACTCCCGCTGTGTACTCGCAGGATGCGGCAGTTCTTGATGTCGGGCGACAGCAGGTCACCGTTGCGAAGCATGATCGCGTCGTCGGGGTTGTTCAGGTGGTTGGGCCCAGAGCCCGGTACACCGGGAGTGCCGTACCGGTAGGTGATGCGGTGTCGAGCGATGTCGATCACCGACACGACGTAGTTGTCCTCCTCAGTGGCAACGATCTGGGTGCCGTCAGGGGAGAAGAAGGCGTCGTCGGGTATCAGGAAGGTCTGGCCCGGAGCAAGGTCACCGGGTCTGGGGAACGTCCATCGAACCCGACCTTGCGGGTCGACGATGATCAGTCGGTTGTTCAGCTTGTCCGCGATGAGGATGGGGCTCGGCAGCGCCGAAGGGTTGGACCCAGCCGCCAGGTAAGTCGGCCCGGTCGGGGGAGCCAGGTAAGCAGCGTCGGGCGACTGGGTCGACTCGGAGCTGTCGACCGCCGTGGGGGAGCTGCTCAGCGAAAGGGTGACGACCGAGCGCGTCGTCCCGGGTGCCTCGCCGCCGACCAGGTATGCCGTATCGCCCTCGACGGCGGCACCCATGTCGGAGATCCCCATGGGTAGCTGGCCTGCGACCCTGAACGAGACCTTCGTCGGGTCGAACGCCAGGACCGTCGCCATCAGACCGGTGCCGGTGGTACGTCCGCCGGCCACGAAGACCTGCCCGGACAGGTCGACCGCGCTGGCGTGGCTCAGCGGCCGGGGCAGATGGCCGGCGACGCGGGCGCGACCAGTGGCCAGGTCGACACGTTGCACCAGGTCGACAGGGATGCCGCTTCGCTCACCACCGAACACCCACAACGAGTCAGCGGTTCCCACAACTGCTGCATAGCGAACTCCGACTGGAAGCGTCGCGACGGCGGAGTAGGTGACGCCGTCCGTCGTCTTGAGCACGGTGCGGTCCATGCTGGTTCCGTCATAGCCACCAAGCACGTACGTGGCACCGTCGACGGTGGCGGCGGACAGATCGGATCTTGCGCTGGGCAGCGACCCGACAGTGCTCGAACGACCATGCGCGTTGAGTTGCTGGACGACGTTCGTGGAAACCGTGTCGCCGCCGCCGAAGACGAGCATGCGACTACCCGGCTGTCCACCGGCGGCGTCGTGCACGGGGACGGCCAGGCTGCCCGACGAGAGGGCGTGACCGGATGCGGGGTCGACCGTTCGGACCTGGGCGAGCGAGGCGTCGTTGCTGTCCAGCCCGCCGGCTATGACCAGGGAGTCCTGGGTGGCGAAGACGACCGGACGCGACAGGGGAGTCGGAAGGGTCCAGCGTGCGGTCCGGACCACGAGAGCCTGACCAGCGGGCGGCGCCCCGTCACCCGGCGTCGACGGCTGGCTCGCAGATGCACTGACCGACCCGTCGGCAGCACTCGGTGTCGACGTCGTGCTGCAGGCGGCAAGCGCGACCAGCGCCAGCGGGAGCGCGGCAGCCCGTGCAGCTCGAGACAATGCCGTCGGACTTCGAGCAGTCGAGGACTCAGGATCTGGCAGGAGCACCTCAGTGTTCAGTAGGCACCTTCTCGACCGGCGGGCTCACCGAGCCCATCGCTACGAGAGTAACGGGCGGCCGTCGGGCGCGGTTCCCTGAGGTCGCCGCGCAGCTCTCACTTCGGAGACCCGAGACCGGACAGGTCCACCTCCGGCGAGCCGCTGCTGCCGGAATGCGCCGGTTGCTTGTCGGGAAGCTGGCCGCCGGACCCGGTCCAGGCGCCATGAACGGGCTTGGGCTCTGCAGCAGGAGACGTCGCTGTCCCCACGGGGCCGGGTGCGACCCTCGCCGCTTCCGGAAGGGTGCGCGGCTGGTCGGCGAGCTCCGAAAGGCTCATCGAGACGTCGACGCCCTGCAGGGCCAGCCACAGCAGCGGGTTCACCGGCAGGTCAGGTCCGAGGCGTACCTCGAAGTGGAGGTGGGTACCGAAGCAGTTGCCGGTACAGCCGACCCGACCCACCGGTTGCCCGGTCCCCACCGGTCCGGGGGAGACGAGGATCTGGGACAGGTGGGCGTACCACGTCTGCGTGCCATCTTCGTGCGCGATCGTCACGAGGTTGCCGTACGGGCCGGCCCAGCCCGCGAAGAGGACCGTTCCCCTATGCGCGGCGACCACTGGAGTGCCCGCAGGCGCCGCGAGGTCTTGCCCGGTGTGGAAGCCACTGGACCAGTGAGGTCCGGGCACGCCGAAACCCTCCGAGACCGTGAAGCTGGCCAAGGGCATGACCCAGGTCTGGCTTCGTCCACGTGTCGGAGCGCCGTCCAGCAGCGACGCGAGTGCGACGCGGTCACGGATGGCGGCACCGGAACCTGCAGGGCGAGAGCTGGGGCTCTGCACCTCGGTTCCGGTCATCGACGCAGGGTGCTCAGAACCAGCCGCGGCCGACCGGTCGTTCGCCTGGACCACGGCTGACGACTGTCCGGCGAGTGTCGCCGGCGAGCTGACCGGTGACGCTCCGATCGCGATGCCGGGGACCACTGCGAGCGGGACAGCCAGCACCGCCAGCACCCAGGGCAGGATCCTGCGGAGCATGACAGTGGTTTCCGATCGGGAGTCAGGAGGTGTTCGGTCCTGTCCAACCAAGCGCATGCGTCTCGTGACGACCAAATCCTCGCAAGCGTGCGGCGTCTGGCGTTCACGACGGTTTCGGCGGGCGTTCACGGCCCCGTCGAATACACGGGTCTCCAGTGGACCTGTCATAGCCTGGGGCGATGCCTCGGAGCCGACCCTTCCTTCTCGCCCTTGCGGCCGCCACCCTTGTGGGGATCACCGGTCCCGCCCAAGCAGGCACAGCACCTCAGCTCGGTGCTGCGAGCCTCAGACCGCCGTCGGGGACGAGTGAGTCCTCACGACTGGCCGGTGTTCGCGTGCGATGGGTCAAGGTTGCCTCCGGTCTGTCGCAGCCGACCCAGGTCTTGTCCGCCGCCGACGGGCGCAGCAGGCTCTTCGTCGTCGAGAAGCCGGGGACCGTTCGCACCTACACGGGGGGGCGCGTTCGGGCCCGGCCCTACCTCAACATCGCCCGTCGGGTCCTCAACGACGGCGAGGGTGGGTTGCTGTCGGTCGCCTTCGACCCGAAGTTCCGCACGACTCACCGCCTATGGCTCACCTACACGCGCGGTGACGGCAACCTCGTGCTCGCGCGCATGCGCGCGTCGTCGGCGGGTGCGGGACATGTGCCGGCAAGGAGCCTGCGCACCGTGCTCGTCGTCGAGCACAAGGTCAACCGCAACCACTACGGCGGCCAGCTCATGTTCGGTCCCGACGGCTACCTGTACATGGGCACCGGTGACGGCGGGGGAGCCGGAGACCCGTTCAACGCAGCACAGGACCTGAGCTCGCTCAAGGGGAAGATCCTGCGGCTCGACGTCAGCCGCTCGTGCGGGAAGCGGCGCTACTGCGTCCCGCGGTCCAACCCCTTCGCGGGGGCCACGCAGGGCCGCGGTGAGATCTGGCTGCGGGGGCTGCGCAACCCTTGGCGCTTCTCGTTCGACCCAAAGAGCCGGGCGTTGTGGATCGGAGACGTCGGCCAGGACGCGTACGAGGAGGTCACCAAGGTTTCGGCTTCGCCCCAGCGACGAAACCTTGGATGGTCCTGCCGCGAGGCCAACCACTTCTACCTGCGCAGCCGGTGTCTCGCACCGCGCACGTACCTCGGTCCCGACATCGTCGTCCCGCACCCCCAGGGCGAGTCCATCACTGGTGGCTTCGTCTACCGCGGTCAGCGGTACACCGGACTGATGACCGGAACCTACGTGTTCGGCGACTACGTCACCGCCCGGGTCTGGCTGTACCACCCGGGCGGACGCAAGGTCCTTCAGCCGCAGCGGCTGGGTTCGGGACAGGCCGGACCCACCTCGTTCGGGGTCGACGACAACCGTGAGATCTGGGCGGTCACCTACGGCGGCGGTCTCTACCGGATGAAGGCTGTGGCGCGCTGAAACCTGCTTGCCTGAATGGCTAGGCTCGACGTCGACCGGTGAGGCACCAGCCCGCCACCGCGTAGAAGTCGGAGCCTGTCGTGCCAGAGGTCAGTGTCGTCGTCGCCGGGGACTCGCGTTCGGTCGAGCCCGGGACCACGGCGGGCGCTCTGTTCGAGAGCGACCGGGCGGTGGTCGTCGCGCGCGTCAACGGCGAGCTGCGCGACCTGAGCCACGAGCTGGTGTCAGGTGACGTCGTCGAGCCGGTGACTGCCTCGTCGCCTGACGGTCTGGCCGTTCTGCGGCACTCGACCGCTCACGTCCTGGCACAGGCCGTGCAGGACCTCTTCCCCGAGGCGCAGCTGGGCATCGGTCCGCCGGTCACGGACGGCTTCTACTACGACTTCGGTGTGACCACGCCGTTCACCCCCGACGACATGACCCGCATCGAGAAGCGGATGCAGGAGATCGTCAAGGCCGGTCAACGCTTCTCCCGCCGTGTCGTCAGCGACGAGGAGGCCCGCACCGAGCTCGCGCACGAGCCCTACAAGCTCGAGCTCATCGGTCTCAAGGGCGGCAGCACGTCGTCCGGCGAGATGGACGACGTCATGGAGGTCGGCGGCTCCGAGCTCACCATGTACGACAACATCGCCGCCAAGACCGACGAGCGCTGCTGGACAGACCTGTGTCGCGGGCCTCACCTGCCCAGCACCCGACTGATCCCGGCGTTCAAGCTCATGCGGGTTGCCGCCGCCTACTGGCGAGGAAGTGAGAAGAACCCGCAGCTGCAGCGCATCTACGGCACCGCGTGGGCCAGCCGCGACGACCTGAAGGCCTACCTCCACCAGCTCGAAGAGGCCGAGAAGCGCGACCACCGAAGGCTCGGTGTCGATCTCGACCTGTTCAGCTTTCCCGAGGAGATCGGCTCAGGGCTGGCCGTGTTCCACCCCAAGGGGGGCATCGTCCGGCGCGTGATGGAGGACTACTCACGCGAACGCCACGAGGCAGGGGGGTACGAGTTCGTCTATAGCCCGCACATCACCAAGGCGGCGTTGTTCGAGCAGTCCGGTCACCTGCAGTGGTACGCCGAAGGCATGTACCCGCCCATGCAGCTGGACGCCGAGTACGACAGTGAGGGCCAGCTGCGCCGTGCACCGCAGGACTACTACCTGAAGCCGATGAACTGTCCGTTCCACACCCTGATCTACAAGGCACGGGGGCGCTCCTACCGCGAGCTTCCCCTGCGTCTGTTCGAGTTCGGCTCGGTCTACCGGTACGAGAAGTCCGGCGTCGTCCACGGGTTGACCCGGGTCCGCGGCATGACCCAGGACGATGCCCACATCTACTGCACGAAGGAGCAGATGGCAGGCGAGCTCGACAGCCTGCTCACCTTCGTGCTGGACCTGTTGCGCGACTACGGTCTCGACGACTTCTACCTCGAGCTCTCGACCCGCGACCCGGAGAAGTCGGTGGGCACCGACGAGGCGTGGGCAGAGGCCACCGAGGCGCTGCGCCAGGCGGCGCAGAAGCGAGATCTCGAGCTGGTCATGGACGAAGGCGGTGCCGCCTTCTACGGGCCGAAGATCTCCGTCCAAGCCAAGGACGCCATCGGCCGCACGTGGCAGATGTCGACGATCCAGCTCGACTTCCAGACTCCTCCACGCTTCGACCTCGAGTACCAGGCTGCCGACGGCACCCGCCAGCAGCCGATCATGATCCACCGCGCACTGTTCGGGTCGATCGAACGCTTCTTCGCGGTGCTGCTCGAGCACTACGCAGGGGCGTTCCCCGCATGGATGTCCCCCGTGCAGGTGGTGGGCATCCCGATCACCGATGCGCACGTGCCGTACCTGCTGGACGTCGCCAAGCGGTTGCGCGCCGAGGGGGTGCGCGTGGAGGTCGACACGTCCGACGACCGAATGCAGAAGAAGATCCGCAACGCCCAGCGTCAGAAGGTCCCGTTCATGCTGATCGCGGGCGATGAGGACGTCGCCAAGGGCGCAGTCTCGTTCCGCTACCGCGACGGTACGCAGAACAACGGAGTGGCGATCGACGAGGCCGTGGCCGAGCTCGTCCGCGAGGTGGCTCGACGGGCGAGCGAGTGAGCAGCGAAGGGGCCTTCGAGCGCCTGTGGATGCCGCACCGGATGGCCTACATCCAGGGCCAGGACAGGCCCGACGACGCCGACGAGGGCAGCTGCCCGTTCTGTGTCGCGCCGTCGCTGCCCGACGACGAGGCGCTCATCGTGCACCGCGGGCAACTGTGCTACGCCGTCCTGAACCTCTACCCCTACAACTCCGGACACATCCTGGTGTGCCCGTACCGGCACGTGGCCGACTACACCGAGCTGACCGACGAGGAGACGCTCGAGCTGGGCCAGGTCACCCAACAGGCCATGGTGGCGCTGCGTGCGTGCAGCGGTGCCCACGGATTCAACCTCGGCATGAACCAGAGCGCCGTGGCCGGCGCCGGCATCGCGGCGCACCTTCACCAGCACGTGGTGCCGAGATGGGGTGGTGACACGAACTTCATGCCGGTCGTCGGTCAGACCAAGGTGATGCCCCAGCTCTTGAGCGACACCCGCAACCTGGTCGTTGCGGCCTGGCCGGCTGGCGCGGACCCAGTCTCCTAGCCAGTCGCCCAGTCAGTCGCCTAGTCGGCCGTCGTCAGCTGCGCGGCGATATGGGCCGGCATCGACTCGTGGCTCAGCTCGGTACGGGTGAACGACCCGGTTCCGTGCGACATCGAGCGCAGGTCGATCGCGTACCTGGTCAGCTCGATGTCGGGGACGTCGGCTCGGATGAGCGTTCGACCGGTGCCGACCGGCTCGGTGCCCGACACACGACCGCGTCGGCCTGACAGGTCGCCCATGACCGTTCCCACGTACGCGTCGTCAACCAGCACCCGGATCTCCGACACGGGTTCGAGCAGCTGCACCGACCCCGCCTTGGCGGCCTCCTTCAGAGCCAGGGCCCCAGCGGTCTGGAAGGCCATGTCGGAGGAGTCGACCGAGTGCGCCTTGCCGTCGACCAGCGTGACCCTGATGTCGACCACCGGGTAGCCCGCGACGACGCCACGCTCCATCTGGGTGCGCACGCCTTTCTCGACGCTCGGGATGAACTGCCGCGGCACCGACCCGCCGACCACCTTGTCGACGAACTCGAAACCGGACCCTCCGGGCAGCGGCTCGACCTCGATGTCGCACACGGCGAACTGGCCGTGGCCTCCGGACTGCTTCACGTGCCGTCCGTGCCCCTTGCTGCTGCCCACGAACGTCTCGCGGAGCGAGACCTTGAGCGGAACGGTGTCGACGGCGACGCCGTAACGGTTGGCCAGACGGTCGAGCAGGACGTCGACGTGCGCCTCGCCGAGCGCCCAGATGACCAGCTGGTGGGTCGCCGGGTTCTGCTCCAGCCGCATCGTCGGGTCCTCGGCCACAAGTCGGCCGAGCCCCTGAGACAGCTTGTCCTCGTCAGCCTTGCTGCGGGCCACGATGGCCACCGGCAGCAGCGGCTCGGGCATCGACCACGGCTCCATGAGCATCGGCAGGTCTTTGTCGGACAGTGTGTCGCCGGTCTCGGCGCGGGCCAGCTTCGACACCGCGCAGATGTCGCCGGCGACACAGCGCGACACCGTGCGCTGGACCTTGCCCAGGGGCGAGGACAGTGCCCCGACCTTCTCGTCGACGTCGTGGTCCTCGTGCCCCCGGTCGGCCAGTCCGTGACCACTGACGTGGACGACGACGTCGGGGCGCAGGGTGCCGGAGAAGACCCGCACCAGGCTGATCCGCCCGACGTACGGGTCGCTGACGGTCTTCACGACCTCCGCGACCAGGGGCCCCTCGGGGTCAGCCACGAGCGGCTCGCGAGGGTCGCCGGTCGGCGTGGTCACTGGAGGCACCGCGTGCTCGACGGCTGACGGGAACCCCTTGGTCACCAGCTCCACGATCTCCGCCATGCCCAGACCTGTGGTCGACGCGACCGGGATCACGGGGTAGAAGGACCCGCGGGCCACGGCCTTCTCGAGGTCGTCGACCAGTGTCTCGAGGTCAAGGTCCTCGCCTCCGACGTAGCGCTCCATGAGGGTCTCGTCCTCGGACTCGGCGATGATCCCCTCGATGAGCGCGTTGCGGTGGGGCTCGATCAGCTCGAGGTGCTGGCTCTCGGGCTCACGGACGACCCGACTGCCGGAGCTGTAGTCGTCGATGCGCTGGCTCAGCAGAGCAACAAGCCCGGCGACGGTGTCGTCGTCGGCGAGCATCGGCAGGTACAGGGGCAGGACGCCCTCGCCGAACGCCGCCTGTGCCTCTTCGAGGACGTCGTCGTAGTGGGCACGTGCGGCATCGATCTTCGTGACCACCACGGCCCGGGGCATCCCCACAGTGGCGCACTCGTCCCACAGCATGCGCGTGGCGCCGTCGATGTCGTCGGTCGCGGCGATGACGAACAGTGCGGCGTCAGCTGCCCGCAGCCCGGCCCGCAGGTCGCCCACGAAGTCGGCGTATCCCGGGGTGTCGAGCAGGTTGACCTTGACGTCGTCGGCCATGAAGGGTGCCACGGCCAGGGACACGCTGCGTTGCTGGCGATGCTCTGCTTCGTCGAAATCCGACACGGTGGTGCCGTCCTCGACCGAACCGGTACGCGGGATCGTCGAGGTGTGCGCGAGCAGGGCCTCCACCAACGTCGTCTTGCCGGCTCCGCTGTGGCCGACCAACACCACGTTGCGAATGTTCGCGGGTCGGTCGGCCGCCGGTGGTGTGCCCGGCGCAGCCCCCTTGTCTGCCATCGCGTGCCTCCTCGCTGAGTCGTCCGTGTGCCCAGAGTTAACCCGGCTCCGCCACTCGCACAAGGGTCCCAGGGTCCTCGCTACGCTGACCAGACGATGGGCACACTCACCGAGCAGGGACGTGGCGTGATCCGCAAGGTCATGACACCGCCGGCGCGGCTGCTGCTGCGGGCCCGGGTGAGCCCGGATGCCATCACCGTCGTCGGCACCGTCGCGGCATCAGCCGTGGCCCTGTACTTCCTGCCCCGGGGGATGTTCTGGCAGGGCGTCGTGATCGTCGGTCTGTTCACGTTCTTCGACGCACTCGACGGAACGATGGCCCGCCTCTCGGGGCGGGCGTCGGACTGGGGGGCGTTCCTGGACAGCACCCTCGACCGGATCACCGACGCCGCGATCTTCATTGGGATCGCCCTCTTCTATGCGCAGCAGGAGCCTCAGGCCGACGTCTTGATGGTCGCGGCCTGCGCGCTCGCGCTGGTGGGCAGCCTGCTCGTCTCCTATGCGCGGGCCCGGGCGGAGAGCCTGGGGTACCGGGCTGACGTCGGCTTCGGAGAGCGGACCGAGCGTTTGGTGATCCTCGGCGTGTTCGCCCTCCTCGCCTCCTGGCAGGTGGTCTTCATGGAGATCGGAATCTGGGTGCTCGCGGCGGTCGCCTGGGTGACCGTGGCCCAGCGGATGGTGGCCGTGCGGCGGCAGGTCCTGGCGAAGGCGCCATGAGCCTGGCGGCTCCGGTTCGCGACCGCGCCAGCGATCTCACCTACGCGGCAGGGTGGGCAGCGGTGCAGCGGCTGCCCGAGCCCGCTGCCCGGCTGCTCTTCGAGAAGGTCGCCGATGCCGCGTACCGGCGCAACGGGTCGGGCGTTCGGCGGCTGAGGGGCAACCTGGCGCACGTCCTGGCCCAAGGGCCATCCGGTCCGCCGTCCGACTCCGAGGTCGACCGGGTCTGTCACGCGGCCATGCGTTCGTACCTTCGGTACTGGCTCGAGGCCTTCCGACTGCCGACCTGGTCACCGAAAGAGGTCACCTCGAGGATGGTCGTTCACGGGTACGACCATCTGGCCGAGGCCATCGGCGAGGGCAGGGGCGTGGTCGTGGTGACCGGACACCTGGGCAACTGGGACCACGTCGCGGCCTGGGCGGCCACCCAGGGCATCGCCGTCACCACGGTCGCTGAGCGGCTCAAGCCGGAGAGCCTGTACGAACGATTCGTCGCCTACCGCGAGTCACTGGGCATGGAGGTCCTGCCGCTGACCGGAGACGCCGACCTCACAGCGGTGCTGCTCAAGCGGCTCAACGAGGGCCGGGTCCTGGCGCTGGTCGCCGACCGCGACCTGTCGCAGAGCGCGATCGACGTCAGGTTCCTGGGCCGCCCCGCGAGAATGCCCGGCGGGCCAGCCGCTCTGGCTCTGCGGGCCGACTCGGTGCTCATGCCCCTCTCGTCGTGGTACGACGGCGCCCACACACACATGCGCCTGCACCCGCGCCTGGTCAAGCCGGCGGGACTCAGGTTCAGGGACGCCGTCCCCCAGCTCACCCAGCAGTTCGCGGACGTCATCGGGACGGCGATCCTTGAGCACCCGGCCGACTGGCACATGCTGCAGCGCATCTGGGCCGTCGACGACGAGCGGGCAGCGGCATGAAGGTCGGCCTGGTGTGCCCGTTCGCCTGGGACGTCCCCGGAGGGGTGCAGTACCACGTGCGCGACCTGGCCGAGCGGCTCATCGAGCTCGGGCACGAGGTGTCGGTGCTCGCTCCGGGTGACGACGAAGTGATGACCGAGCCGTACGTGGTGAGCGTGGGTCGTGCTCTGCCCGTGCGGCACAACGGGTCGGTGGCCCGGCTGGCCTTCGGCCCGGTGTCCGCGTCGCGTGTGCGCCGGTGGCTGCGTGAGGGGGAGTTCGACGTCCTGCACGTCCACTCGCCGATCTCACCGAGCATCGGGATGGTCGCTTGCTGGGCCGCCATCGGACCCGTGGTGGCCACCTTCCACGCGTCGTACGAAGGCAGGGTCTGGCCGATGGTGGCCGGCTACGGCCTGCTCTCCGCGACCCTGGAGAAGGTGAGCGCCCGCATCGCCGTCAGCGAGGAGGCACGTCGCACGGTGGTGCAGCACCTCGGAGGCGACGCGGTCCTGATCCCCAACGGTGTCGACACCCGGCACTTTGCGGGCGACCAGACCCTGCCCGGCTGGGTGCGCGGCAGCGACACCGTCGGGTTCATCGGACGTCTCGACGAGCCGCGCAAAGGGCTGTCCGTGCTCATGCAGGCCTTCCCCGAGATCGTGAACCGCGTGCCGACCGCGCAGCTGCTGGTCGCCGGACCCGGCGACGCCGAGGCCGCCCTGGAGATGCTGCCGCCGGCGCTGCGTGACCGAGCCACCTTCCTGGGCCGGGTCGACGAGCCGGACAAGGCGTCGATGCTGCGCAGCGTCGACGTCCTGGTCGCACCCAACACGGGCGGTGAGAGCTTCGGCATCGTCCTCCTCGAGGCGATGGCCGCGGGTGCCCCTGTCGTGGCCAGCGACCTGGTGGCCTTCGAGGCGGTCCTGGACGGCGGGTCGGCGGGCGTGCTCACCCCGGTGGGCGACTCGGCTGCCCTGGCGTCGGCCACCGCTGCACTCCTGGCGGACCGGCCACGCCAGACCGACCTTCGCGAGCGTGGCCGCTTCGTCGTCCAGCGCTACGACTGGGACACGGTGGCCGCAGAGATCGTCGACGTGTACGAGACCGTCGCCGTTCCCGGGCAGCCGGTTCGGGAGGACGACCGGCAGGGCCCGGGGATGTTCGCCGGCCGGCTGAAGAGGGACGTGCGGTGAACGTCCCCTGGTGGCTGCTCGCCGTGGTCGGGCTGCTGGCCCTGCTCGGGCTGTTCCTGCGTGGGCTGGCGGGGCGGGTGGACCGGATCAACCTGCGCGTCGAGGCGGCCCGCGACGCGCTGGACGCGCAGCTGGTGCGGCGGGCTGCGGTCGTGACCGAGCTCGCGGCGAGTGGTCTGCTGGACCCGGCGAGCGCAGTGCTGCTCGGTGAGGCGGCCCACGAGTCGCAGTCGGCACCGGAGGGGGCCCGAGAGGCAGCTGAGAGCTCGCTGAGCCAGGACCTGCGTCTTGTGCTGGACGACGCCGGGGGAGCCGAGGTTCTCGCCGACGACTCTGTGGGCCGAGAGCTGCTCGTCGACCTGCGACAGGCATGCGACCGGGCCGTGCTCGCGCGGCGCTTCTACAACGACGCGGTTCGCGCCTCGCTGGAGCTGCGTCACCGTCCGCTCGTGCGGACCCTGCACCTGTACGGGCACAGCCACGCGCCGGCCAGCATCGAGCTGGACGACGCGCCGCCGGTGGCGTTGTCGGGATCTGCCGGTTCCGGCACCTAATCTGCAGGGGTGCCCGCAACCCCCGTCCCGACGCGCCCGCCCGAGCTGAGACGAACCAGGCGTCGCCTCACCGCGGTGGCTGCAGTGGTCGTCGCCGCTGTCGTCCCGCTGGTGGCCGCCTGCTCTGGGGGCCAGCCTGCAGCCTCGGTAGCGCCTGTGACGTCGGCCAGCCCGACGGGCACACAGAAGCCGGAACCGCCGCGCACGCACCTCAGCGGGCGCATCGGCAAGGACGGGCAGGTGCTGGCCGTCAAGGTGGACAACACGGTGTTCAGCCACCCGCAGGTGGGGCTTCAGGCCGCAGACCTCGTCTACGTCGAGGAGGTCGAGTACGGCCTGACCCGCTTCATGGCCGTCTTCTCGTCGAAGTACCCCAAGGAAGTCGGACCGATCCGCAGCGCACGCATCAGCGACATCGAGATCCTCAGGCAGTTCGGCACCCCGGCCTTCTCCTACTCCGGTGCCCGGCCCACGATGCAGCCCCTGCTTGCGGCTGCGCGCCTGTACAACGTCAGCGGCGACGTCAGCGGCGAGGGCTACTGGCGACAGGCCGGACGAACGGCGCCGTGGGACTTCTTCGGGCACCCCAAGGTGCTGCTGTCCCGCGCACCGAAGGCCAGCACGGCGCCCGACATCGGGTTCACGTTCAACACCCAGACACCGCCCAACGGGCGGATGGTCCGGTCGGTGGCCGCGCAGTGGCCGGACTCCAAGGTGTCGTTCCAGTGGTCGCGCTCGGACCAGCGCTGGCTGTTGACCAGCGACGGCGAGCACGCGATGGCCGGTGAGGGCGGCCGGCTCGGTGCGAGCACCGTGATCGTCCAGTCGGTGCGCGAGGAGGCGTCGCAGTTCACCTCCTCCAACGGAGGCGTGACCCCGAAGATCTACACGGTCGGGCAGGGCAAGGCCTGGGTGTTCCGCAACGGTCGCATGTGGCGGGTCGACTGGAGCCGTCCCGATGCCGACGGCGGGACCACCTGGACCTACCGGGGCCGACCGTTCCCGATGGACCCCGGACAGATCTGGATCGTGCTGCTGAGCAACGCCTTGCGCCCGCAGATCCAGGGCTGAGCCCCGGCCCGCGTACGATGGGGGCGCGGGCCCGGCCCGCACGACCGCCCTTCCGTCGAGTCCGCCGCACGCCCAGTGAGGTTCCCGTGTCCAGCACCGCCCCAGAGTCGCCCCGTGACCGCGAGACCGGTCGTGAGATCGGCACCGCCCGTGTGAAGCGCGGCATGGCCGAACAGCTCAAGGGTGGGGTGATCATGGACGTCGTCACCCCTGACCAGGCCAAGATCGCCGAGGACGCCGGTGCCGTGGCCGTGATGGCGCTCGAGCGGGTGCCGGCCGACATCCGTCGCGACGGTGGCGTGGCCCGGATGTCCGACCCCGACATGATCGACGGCATCGTCGCGGCCGTCTCGATCCCGGTCATGGCCAAGGCCAGGATCGGCCACTTCGTCGAGGCACAGGTGCTGCAGAGCCTGGGCGTCGACTACGTCGACGAGTCCGAGGTGCTCACGCCGGCCGACGAGTCGCACCACATCGACAAGTGGGCCTTCACCGTGCCCTTCGTCTGCGGGGCCACGAACCTCGGTGAGGCGCTGCGCCGGCTGTCCGAGGGTGCAGCGATGATCCGCAGCAAGGGTGAGGCCGGCACCGGCAACGTCGTCGAGGCCACCCGGCACATGCGCCAGATCCGTTCCGACATCCGCCGGCTCGGGACCCTCGACGAGACCGAGCTGTTCGTGGCCGCCAAGGAGCTGCGCGCGCCGTTCGAGCTCGTCCGCGAGGTCGCCGAGACCGGCAAGCTCCCCGTGGTCCTGTTCACCGCCGGCGGGATCGCCACGCCCGCCGACGCTGCGATGATGATGCAGCTCGGCGCCGAGGGCGTGTTCGTCGGTTCTGGCATCTTCAAGTCCGGCGACCCGGCGCTGCGTGCCGCGGCGATCGTCAAGGCCACCACGTTCTTCGACGACCCCGATGTCATCGCCAAGGTCTCCCGCAACCTCGGTGAGCCCATGGTCGGCATCAACATCGACACCCTTGCGGAGTCCGAGCGCTTCGCCGACCGCGGCTGGTAGCCCGCCCGGCCACGCCGAGACGCCCCTGACGTGGAGGCATCCGGCTCGTCCCCCGGCACCCTGCCGGGAACCCAGCCCATTGGTGAGAGGCGGTCTCGATGACGGCGCCGGTCATCGGGGTGCTCGCCCTCCAAGGTGACGTCCGAGAGCACGTCGAAGCCCTGACAGCGGTCGGGGCCCAGGCGGTCACCGTGCGCCGGCGCACCGAGCTGGACGCCGTCGACGCGCTGGTCCTTCCCGGTGGGGAGTCGACGACGATGGCTCGACTCGCAGCGACCTTCGACCTTCTCGAACCGCTGCGGTCCGCTGTCGCAGCCGGACTGCCCGTGTACGGCACCTGCGCCGGGATGATCCTGCTCGCGGACACGATTCTCGACGGCCGTGACGACCAGCAGACCATCGGTGGTATCGACATGACGGTGCGCCGCAACGCGTTCGGCCGGCAGATCGACTCCTTCGAGACCGACGTCACGGTGGCCGCGATCGGGGACGACCCGTTCCACGCCGTGTTCATCCGGGCCCCGTGGGTCGAGGCCGTCGGCAGGCACGTCGAGGTCCTGGCCCGCCTGGAGTCCGGACCGGCCGCGGGTACGATCGTTGCCGTCCGTCAAGGTCGGTTGCTGGCCACCAGCTTCCATCCTGAGCTGACCGGCGACACGAGGTTCCACCGGTTCTTCGTCGACCAGGTCCGGGCCAGCTAGCCCGCGGCACAGATCAGGAGGCGTTCACCGATGTCCGGCCACTCCAAGTGGGCGACCACCAAGCACAAGAAGGCCGTGGTCGACGCCAAGCGCGGCAAGCTGTTCGCCAAGCTCATCAAGAACGTCGAGGTCGCCGCGCGAGTGGGCGGCGCCGACCCGGCCGCCAACCCGACGCTGTACGACGCCATTGTCAAGGCCAAGAAGAGCTCGGTCCCCAACGACAACATCGACCGTGCGGTCAAGCGGGGCGCCGGCCTCGAGGCCGGCGGTGCCGAGTACCAGACGATCATGTACGAGGGGTACGGGCCCCATGGCGTGGCCGTCCTGATCGAGTGCCTGACCGACAACCGCAACCGCGCAGCCAGCGAGGTCCGCGTGGCGATGACCCGCAACGGCGGCTCGATGGCCGACCCCGGCTCGGTGTCCTACCTGTTCACGCGCAAAGGCATCATCTTGGTGGCCAACGAGCAGGATGCCGGACCCGTCGACGAGGACACGGTGCTCACCGCCGTCCTCGACGCGGGAGCCGAGGAGGTCAACGACCTCGGCGAGTCCTTTGAGGTCGTGAGCGAGCCCACGGACCTGGTCGCCGTCCGGAGCGCGCTTCAGGATGCTGGGATCGAGTACGAGTCGGCCGAGGCCTCCTTCGTGCCGAGCGTCACCGTGGCTCTCGACCAGGACGGTGCGACGGCCGTCTTCCGGCTCATCGACGCCCTCGAGGACTCCGACGACGTCCAGAACGTATGGGCCAACTTCGACGTCTCCGACGAGGTCATGGCCGCAGTCGGCTGACGCGAGTGCTTGGGGACGGCGGTTGACGGGGTGGCGGGAGCGAGCTAGACTTCGAACACCTGTTCGAACTGCCGACCTTTGATCAGGAACCGGTCGATGCTCCTCGCGCAGCGATGCTGAGGGTGATTTCGAAACCGGTGTTCCGTCGGAGACGCGAGTTGTCGGCTGCACTCGCGGCCCGAGCTGCAGGTGAGCCTGCAGTCCGCGCCGTCGAGGAGCGTCGTGTACCAGCCATCGAGCCTTCCGCCTGAAGTCGCCGGTGCGCTGGACGCCGTCCGTTCCCTGACCGCAGCCGTTGAGCGCGCGGCCTCGCCCGAGGAGCGTGCCGCCTGGCTGGTTGGTCTGCGCCGCATCGTCGACGCGACCGAGGCCACGTTCGCCGACGCGCTGCAGCGCTTCGACGCGTACGGAGACGGCGAGACCCTGCACGGTGCCCGCTCCACCGACGCCTGGCTGCGGGGGGCGCTGCGCCTGGCACCCGGCGACGCCGGTGAGCGGGTGCGGATCGCCCGCGGGGCTGCCGCAGAGCTCAAGACTGCGGTGGACGACCTGCGCGGGGGCGCCGTCACCTACGACCACGTGCGCGCCATCGAGCGTGCCTCGCGAGTCGTGCCGCTCGACCGTCGGCAGGAGGCCACCGACCTCCTGACCGACCTAGCCGGACGGGTGGATGTCGCCCAGCTGCGTGCAGCTGGTCAGGCGCTGCGTCACGCGGTCGACCCTGACGGCGGAGCGGCCGAGGCGCAGGCGCAGTTCGAGCGTCGATTCCTGCACCTGTCCCCGCTCCTCGACGGCATGACCGCCGTCGAAGGCCTGCTCGACGCCGAGGCGACCGCCGTCGTCACCAGTGCCCTGGCCCCGTTCCTGGTGCCGACCGACGCGTCCGACGCCCGAAGCGCTGCGCAACGCCGGGCCGACGGCTTGGTGGAGCTGGCGCGGATAGCGGTCGCCTCAGGCTCCCTTCCGGTCCTGTCAGGCTCGGCTGCGCACGTCGAGGTCGTGGTCCCGTTCGAGCGGTTGGTGGGGGACACCTCTGCGCCACCGGCCTCGGTGCGGCTCCCGGTAGGCGGGGGAGCACCACTTCCAGACGCGACCTTGGAGCGCCTCGGGTGCGACGCAACGGTCGCCCGGATCGTGATGGGCCCGGGCCACGTGCCGTTGGACCTCGGCCGCGACCAGCGGCTGTTCTCCTCGGCCCAACGGCGCGCGCTCGCCGTCCGTGACGGCGGGTGCCGGTGGCCGGGGTGCGGCCGTGCAGCGCGCTACACCGATGCCCACCACGTCGTCGCGTGGTCGCGCGGTGGTCGCAGCGACCTAGGCAACGCCGTCTTGCTCTGTCGACACCACCACCGGTTGGCCCACGAGGGCGGCTGGCGGCTGGCCGTCGTGGATCCAGTGGCCGGGTCGAACGGCGCACTGGAGGCGACGGGTCCGGCGGGCCAGCGGCTGCACTGCCCACCACGCGGCCCCTGAGACGCTCGCCGTCGCCACTACGGAGTCGTGCGGTTGACCCACGTACCGCCCGGGCCGGTGTACGAGACGCCGGCGCCCCAAACCGCGATCGTGCCACCGTCGGCGCGTGCCGCGATCTGGCCGTAGTCGCCGTAAGGCTGGGCGAAGCCCTGGGCGTTGACGTAGACCGGACCTGTCGTCGCGTCACTGAGCCGAACCGGGGCAGACCACGTGGTGCCGCCGTTGGTGCTGCGGGTGAACCAGGTGTTCCAGGCGGCCGTGCCGGAGCGGTCGTCCATGAAGTACATCCGGAAGTCACCCGAACCGGTCGCTGCGACCGCCGGGAAGCCGGCACCTGCCACGCCGGATCCGGCACCGCTGGCGCCGGTGACGTCGGTGCGGGCCGACCACGTGGCGCCGGAGTCGCTGGACGTCCGGACGTAGGCCCGCTGCGGGGCGAGAGCGGTCGAGTTGCCGTTGTACGCCAGGACGAGCTGGTTGTTCGCGTCACTGCCGACGACCGCCTGTGGGCCGTAGTAGTCGATGCCACAGCCTGCCGATGTGCAGTGCGGCATCTCCTGCATGGTGTCGACGGTGACGACCTGCCAGGTCGCGCCGTTGTCGGTCGACCGGTGGACCTGCACGGTGCTGGGTCCCGTCGAGTCCTGCGCGTATGCGACCTCACTGAACACGATGGTGCCGTTGGGCAGGTACGCCCCGCCGTTGGCGAAGTGGTACCGGCCGTTCGCCTCGGTCGTCACCTGGGTCCAGGTGGCGCCGGCATTGCGCGACACCGCCACGATCGCGTCGCTCTTGTTGAAGGCGATGAACACGTTGTTGCCGTCCGGCGACGAGACGAGCATCGGCTTGTCCGACCACGACAGGTTGCCGATGACAGGTACGGGAGTCGACCAGGTCTTGCCCTTGTCGGTCGACTTGGAGAACACGATCCGCCAGTCGTTCATCCATGCCGCGTAGACCGTGCCGTTGGGCAGCACGACCAGCTCGGGGTCGTTCTGCGCCTTGACGTTCTTGCACGCGCAGAGGAACGACTCCGCACCCCAGGTCTTGCCGTAGTCGCTGCTGACCCTGAGGATCAGCGCCGGGTCGGGGCACGCCGACTTGCAGGCCTTGGCCCCTCCGTAGCGAGTGGTGAGCAGGTAGGTGTAGCCACTGTTCGGTGCAGCAGCGACGGCCGGCTCCCAGTCGTTGCCGGTCGCATTGAACAGACTCGAGCCGGACCAGCCAGAAGCTGGCGCCGCCAGCACGGCGGTGCGCACCTGGGGTGCCGTGAGCGCCGCCTCCTGACGTGCCTTGCCGCTGGCGAGCTCGGCGCCGGAGTCGCCCGCCTCGCCCGCGGGTGCGGCGGCCGGCAGCGTCCGCCCCGCGCCGGAGGTGGCGTTCCCCCCTCGAAGCGCCTGCAGTCCGCCGGCAGCGACCACGGCGAGGAGGACCCCCGCCACGACCGCCACCAAGACCTTGCCAAACCTGCTCAGCGCCACGATCCACCTCGTTCCCGGGGCCTGGGACGGTCCCGCCTGGGGCGGAGCGTAGGCCCGCGGGCGGCTGCGTGTCAGGCGTTACTCACGCAGGGGTGCGCACACCGCCGGACAACTCGTAAGGGTCGGCGCGTCGGGTCGGGTGCTCCGGCGAGACACGGGTAGCGTTTCGTCGAACAGGTGTTCGGGGTGCGTCCCCCCGGCCCGATCTCGTCCCTGCGCGAACGCAGGTCAGCAGAGGGAGGTGCGCGTGCGGGTCCTCGGGATCGACCCCGGACTCACCCGGTGCGGCCTGGGCGTCGTCGACGGCAGTGTCGGGCGACCGCTCACCCTCGTGGCGGTCGACGTCGTCCGCACCTCGCCGGACACCGACGTGGCCCTGCGCCTGGTAGCGGTGGAGCGCGTCGTCGACGCGTGGATCGACCGCTACCAGCCCGAGGCCGTGGCGGTCGAGAGGGTCTTCAGCCAGCACAACGTCCGCACCGTCATGGGCGTGGCCCAGGTCTCCGGGGTCGTGATGGCGGCTGCGGCTCGGCGCGGGATCCCGGTCGCCCTCCACACTCCCAGCGAGGTGAAGGCTGCGGTCACCGGCCACGGTCGCGCGGACAAGGCACAGGTGGGTGCGATGGTGACCCGTCTGCTGCGGCTGACCGAGACCCCACGTCCGGCCGACGCCGCAGACGCGCTGGCTCTGGCGATCTGCCACGTCTGGCGCGGCGGAGCCCAGCAGCGCATCGCTGACGCCGTCCGCCGGCAGGCCGAGGCCGCTCGATGATCGCGTTCGTCTCGGGCCGGGTCGCGGCCGTGCGCGGTGACCACGCCGTGGTCGACGTGGGCGGGGTGGGCCTGACGGTCATGTGCACGCCCCCCACGCTGGCCAGCCTGCGCACGGGTGAGGCCGCGCAGCTGTCCACCGCCCTGGTGGTCCGCGAGGACTCCCTGACCCTCTTCGGCTTCGCCGATGACGACGAGCGCACCGTCTTCGACCAGCTGCAGTCGGTCACGGGCGTCGGTCCGCGCCTGGCCCAGGCGGTGCTAGCCGTCCACCGGCCCGATGCGCTGCGGGGCATCGTGGCCCGCGACGACCTGGCCGCGCTCACCGCCGTGCCCGGGATCGGTCGCAAGGGTGCACAGCGGCTGGTCCTCGAGCTGAAGGACAGGCTGGGACCGCCGTCGGCCGGAGTCGGCGCCTCGCCCGTCCCCGACGCCCCCTGGGCCGAGCAGGTGCAGGCGGCGCTGGTCAGTCTGGGCTGGTCGGCGGGTGAGGCCGCCCGGGCCGTCGACGCGGTCGCGCCCGAGGCGCAGGCGATGGTGGCGGCCGATGGCGCTGTCGACGTCGGTGCGCTGCTGCGCGCTGCCCTGCGCAGCCTGGGACCACGATGACCGAGACCGGCGACTTCGAGTCCGCGCGGCTGCTCGACGGCCTCGCCGAGCCCGACGACCGTGCTGCCGAGGCCGCGCTGCGCCCCAAGAGCCTCGACGAGTTCATCGGCCAGCACCGCGTGCGCGAACAGCTGAGCCTGGTCCTGGAAGCCGCCCACCAGCGAGGGGGCTCACCGGACCACGTCCTGCTGTCCGGCCCGCCGGGTCTGGGCAAGACCACCCTGGCGATGATCATCGCCGGCGAGGTCGGCGTCCCGCTGCGGATCACCAGTGGGCCAGCCATCCAGCACGCTGGCGACCTCGCTGCCGTGCTGTCCTCGCTGTCCGACGGTGAGGTGCTCTTCGTCGACGAGATCCATCGGCTCGCCCGACCCGTCGAGGAGATGCTGTACCTGGCCATGGAGGACTTCCGCGTCGACGTCGTCGTCGGCAAGGGTCCGGGCGCCACCGCCATCCCCCTCGACCTGCCGCGATTCACTCTCGTGGGAGCAACCACCCGCGCCGGGCTGCTCCCCAGCCCTCTGCGGGACCGGTTCGGCTTCACCGCGCACCTGGACTTCTACGAAGCCGAGGAGCTCGAGCACGTCCTGCGGCGGTCTGCCCAGCTCCTCGACGTGTCGTTGACCGACGAGGGGGCCACGGAGATCGCGGGGCGCTCTCGGGGCACGCCGCGCGTGGCCAACCGGCTACTGCGCCGGGTCCGTGACTTCGCTCAGGTGCGTGGCGACGGCGTCGTCGACGCAGCGACCGCCCAGGCGGCGCTGCTCGTGTACGAGGTTGACGCCAGGGGCCTCGACCGGCTGGACCGTGCGGTGCTGCGGGCCCTGGTCGAGGGGTTCGGCGGCGGCCCGGTGGGTGCGTCCACCCTCGCGGTCGCCGTGGGCGAGGAGCGCGAGACCGTCGAGGAGGTCGCCGAGCCGTTCCTCGTCCGGTGCGGGTTCCTGGCACGCACTCCCCGCGGGCGGGTGGCCACCCCGGCTGCATGGCGGCACCTCGGACTGCGTCCACCCCGCGGTCCCGAGGTCGGCGACAGCCTCTTCGACGCCCCGGACGACGACGGTGGCTCGTCGGTCACGACCGGCTTGTAGGGTCGGTCCCCCGGCCATCGAAGGAGACCTCCATGGGGGCCAACCAGCTGCTGATCCTGGTGCTGCCGCTCGTCGCCCTGTGGTTCCTGATCATCCGCCCCGCCCAACGGCGGCAACGAGACGCTCTGGCTCTGCGGCAGTCGTTGAGTCCTGGCCTCGACGTCATCACGACGTCGGGGCTGATCGGCACCTTGACCCAGGTCGACGACGACGAGGTGAGCGTCAGCGTGGCGCCGGGCGTCGAGCTGCGCATGGTCAAGGCGGCCATCGGCCGGGTCCGGCCCGCGCCGACCGAAGACGACGCGGCGCGCCCGGACTGACCCCGCTACGCCGGGCACCCCGGCCCGTCAGGGATACTTCCTTGGCTTGACCAGGTGCGAGGAATGGGGAATCGGTGGCGACAGCGGGAAACGCACGTCCGGGGCGTCCGCTCCTCGTGCTGCTCGTGATCTGCGTGCTGCTGGCCGGCTGGATGGTCGTGTCCGGCGTGCACAAGCCGCGCCTGGGTCTCGACCTTCAGGGCGGCACCACCGTCACCCTTCAGCCACGAGTGGCTGACGGCGCGTCGGGGACGATCACCCAGGACGCCATCAACCAGGCCGTCCAGATCATCACCGACCGGGTCAACGCGTTCGGCGTCTCCGAGGCCGAGGTCACCGCCCAGGGGTCCGGTGACCAGGCGGTGATCATCGTGTCGGTCCCCGGCGTCACCCAGTCCAAGCTGGTCGAGCTGGTCGGACGCACGGCCAGACTGTCGTTCCGGCCGGTGCTGCAGGAGGCCGCCGGAACGCCGGCGCCGCAGCCGACCCCGACGGGCAGCCCCTCGCCCCAGCCGAGCTCCACGAAGAAGCAGCCGAAGCTGGGCTCCGGCGGATCGGGCAGCAGCCCACAGCCGAGCAGCAGCAACGGCGCCCCGCTGCCCAGGGTGGCCGCGACCACGTCGTCGAGCGCCACTCCGACCCCGACCCCGACCCCGACCCCGACCCCGACCCCGGGACTGACGGGGGCGACCCCCACGCCGCAGGCCACCCCGGACGCGGCCGTGCTCAAGGAGTTCCAGAACCTCGACTGCAGCAACCCCAAGAAGGCCGGCGCCGGCGTCGTCAGCGACGCCACACAGCCGATCGCTGCCTGCGGCAAGGACGGAACCGTCAAGTACCTGCTGGGACCGGTCGCCGTCGACGGTGCGAACATCAACGACGCCGCCCCCGAGCTCCCGCAGAACTCGACGAGCTGGGCCGTGCGGCTGTCGTTCGACGGCAAGGGCAGCAAGGAGTTCGCCGACACCACGACCAAGCTGTTCGGCCAGCCTCCGCCCACCGACCAGTTCGCGATCGTGCTCGACGGCGTGGTCATCTCCGCACCCAAGATCAACGAGCCGATCCTGGGCGGCACCGCGCAGATCACCGGGTCCTTCGACCAGAAGGAGGCCAGCGACCTCGCAACCGTGCTGAAGTACGGCGCGCTGCCGCTGGCGTTCGAGATCGGCGAGCAGCAGACCGTCTCTCCCAGCCTGGGCTCGGACCAGCTGCGCGGCGGGCTGATCGCCGGCGCCCTCGGCCTGCTGCTGGTCGTGGTCTACCTGCTGGTCTACTACCGGGCCCTGGCCCTCGTGGCCATCGCGTCGCTTCTGATCGCGGGCGCGCTGACCTACGGGTTCGTGGTCTTCCTCGGCGAGACCATCGGCTACACGCTGACCCTGGCCGGTGTCGCCGGTCTGATCGTGGCCATCGGTATCACCGCCGACTCCTTCATCGTCTATTTCGAACGGATCCGCGACGAGGTACGCGACGGTCGCTCGTTGAGGGTCGCCCTCGAGACCGGCTGGGCGAGGGCGCGGCGCACGATCGTGTCGGCCGACTTCATCTCGCTGATCGCAGCCGTCGTCCTTTACGTGCTGTCGGTCGGCGGTGTCCGAGGCTTCGCCTTCTCGCTCGGACTCACCACGCTGATCGACCTGCTTGTCGTCTTCCTCTTCACCAAGCCGCTCATCACGCTGCTCGCCAGAACCAAGTTCTTCAACAGTGGCAGCCACTGGTCCGGTCTGTCTCCGGACCGCCTGGGTGCGCGCGCCCGTCCGGAGCCGAGCACCAGGCGTCGGCGAACCGCGTCGGCAACGAAGGAGGCCTGACGTGTCTCGCGTATCGCAGCTGGGCAACAACCTGTACCGCGGCGACGTCTCGTTCAACGTCGTGGCCAACCAGCGCCGCTGGTACGCGATCTCGGCGATCCTGCTGGTGATCGCAGTCGGGTCGCTGGCGATCCGAGGGCTCAACTTCGGCGTGGAGTTCACGGGCGGGTCGGTCTTCACGGTGCCCAGCGAGACCTGCTCGGTCGAGACCGCGCGCACCGCGGTGGTCGACGCCGGGGTCACCGACGTCGTCCCGATCGTCACCGAGGTGACCGGCTCAAGCGGGCGCGACATCCGGGTCCAGACCGTCTCCCTCGTTCCCGAACGCAGTGCGACAGTCGCCACGTCACTGTCGAAGGCCTGTGGGACGCCGTTGAACGACGTCTCCACGACCGTGATCGGTCCCTCATGGGGCCAGGCGATCACCCAGAAGGCGCTGACCGGCCTGGTGGTGTTCCTCGGGTGCATCGTGCTGTAC
>JBAPUB010000358.1:0-16554 GCA_049282455.1 Actinomycetes bacterium | reverse complement strand
GGACCGAACCGCGCGACTTCAACATGATGCTCAAGACCTACCTCGGCCCCATCGAGACCGAGGAGGGGTTGCACTACCTGCGGCCCGAGACCGCGCAGGGCATCTTCCTCAACTTCGCCAACGTGGTGACCAGCGCGCGGCGCAAGCCCCCGTTCGGGATCGACCAGGTGGGCAAGTCGTTCCGCAACGAGATCACGCCGGGCAACTTCATCTTCCGCACGCGCGAGTTCGAGCAGATGGAGATGGAGTTCTTCGTCCAGCCCGGCACCGACGAGGAATGGCACCAGTTCTGGATCGATGCGCGGATGAGCTGGTACCTCGACCTCGGCGTGAGGGCCGAGAACCTACGGCTGTTCGAGCACCCGAAGGACAAGCTGTCCCACTACTCCAAGCGCACCGTCGACATCGAGTACCGGTTCCGGTTCGGCGGCCAGGAGTTCAGTGAGCTCGAAGGCATCGCCAACCGGACCGACTTCGACCTGAAGACCCATGCCGAGAGCTCAGGTGTCGACCTGTCCTACTTCGATCAGGACGCCGGTGAGCGCTGGGTCCCGTACGTCATCGAGCCGGCCGCCGGCGTGAACCGAGCGATGTTGGCGCTGCTTCTCGACGCCTACTCCGAGGACGAGGCCCCGAACGCGAAAGGCGGCGTCGACAAGCGGACCGTCATGCGTTTCGACCCACGGGTCGCGCCGATCAAGGCGGCGGTGCTGCCGTTGTCCCGCAACGCCGACCTGTCACCCAAGGCCCGTGACCTCGCGGGGCAGCTGCGCAAACGCTGGAGCGTCGACTTCGACGACGCAGGCGCGATCGGTCGCCGCTACCGACGCCAGGACGAGATCGGGACGCCGTTCGCGCTGACCGTCGACTTCGAGACGCTCGATGACAACGCGGTCACCGTTCGCGAGCGCGACTCGATGCGACAGGAGCGAATCGGGCTCGACCGCGTCGTCGACTACCTGGACGACCACCTTCCGAAGAGCTGATCCGTCGGTCGTCCTGCTACTCCGGGATGCCCGCCAGGTCGTCCAGGACAACCTTCCGGTCGTCGGGGTCGGCGATGACCTCAGAAGCGGTGAGAGCCTTCTCGCGGTAGGAGGCGACCAGGCCGGCATCGCCGGCGACAGAGGCGGCGCGGGCGAGCGCCTCATAGGCGAACGCGAGGTCCCAGTCGCCGATTCCGTGCTCCTGGCACAGGTCCAGGCAGCGCTGCGCGTGGTATCGGGACGGCTCGGCGCGGCCGAGCAGCGCGTACACCCGTGACACCTGCCACTCCCCGCGCGCCCGGTGGACCGGGGTTCCGACAATGCCCCAGTGATGGCGTGACGCATGAGCCGTGTGCACCAGCTCGTCGTCCTGGTCGGGCGTCCGGTCCGGAGTCTCCATCAGGGTCCAGGCCTGGTTGAAGGCCGAGACTGCGAGGGCCCGGTGCTGCTCGGGGGTTACGGGGGAGTCGTCGCTCATCGCTCCAGTATGACCAACTGGGATGATGAGTGGGTGCCCATCCACGCGACCCCCCCAGCTGTCGCCGAGGGGTATGCGCCACTGGTGCTGGGCCGGCTGGTGATCGACCCGGCCGTCGTCCTGGCACCGATGGCCGGGATCACCAACGCAGCCTTTCGACGCCTGTGCCGCGAGCAGGGTGCGGGGCTGTACGTGTGCGAGATGATCACCTCGCGCGGTGTCGTGGAGCGCGACCCCAAGACACTGTCGATGCTGACGTTCGACCCGCTGGAGGAGGTCCGCTCAGCGCAGCTGTTCGGGGTCGACCCGCGGATCGTGGGCGAGGCGGTCAAGGTGCTGGCCGGCGACTTCGGAGTCGCCCACGTCGACCTCAACTTCGGCTGTCCGGTCCCCAAGGTCACTCGCAGGGGCGGAGGAGCAGCCCTCCCGTGGAAGACCGACCTTCTCGCGCAGATCCTCCGTTCGGCGGTGGGCGCGGGGGACGCCTTCGGTGTGCCAGTCACGATCAAGACCAGGATGGGTATCGACGCCGAGCACCTGACCTTCCTCGACGCAGGTCGGGTCGCCGAGGACGCCGGGTGCGCCGCGATCGCCCTGCACGGTCGTACCGCCGACCAGCACTACTCAGGGCGCGCCCACTGGGACGCCGTCGCCGATCTCAAGGCACATGTGACGATCCCCGTGCTCGGCAACGGCGACATCTGGGAGGCTTCCGACGCCGTGCGGATGATGGCGCAGACCGGGTGCGACGGGATCGTCGTCGGTCGCGGCTGCCTGGGTCGGCCCTGGCTGTTCGGTGACCTCGCGGCGGCCTTCGCCGGCCGTCCTCGCACGTCCGAGGCGCCGGCCCTCGGGCGCGTGGCGGCCGTCGTGCGTCGGCATGCGGAGCTGCTGGCCGAGCTCATGGGTGAGACCCGGGGCCTCACCGACCTTCGCAAGCACATGTCCTGGTACTTCAAGGGCTTCGCGGTGGGTGGTGACCTGAGGTCGTCCCTCGGCCAGGTGAGCACCCTGGCCGAGCTCGACGCCCTGCTCGTCCGGCTCGACCCGTCCCAACCCTTCCCCGAGAGCGAGTTCGGCGTGCCGCGTGGGCGTCAGGGAACTCCCCGTCGCGTCGTGCTGCCCGAAGGGTGGTTGGACGACCGCCACTTCGCTGCGTTGGGCGCCGACGCCGAGCTCGACGTCGGTGGCGGGTAGGCGATCGCGAGACCTTGGTCCCCCCCGGAGGGTCAGCGGCCACGGCATAGGGTGAAGGTGGCGGCGCTTGGAGCCCCCGTCGTGCGAAGGGAGAGTGGTCATGCCCTACGTCTTCGGCTTCGCTGAGGGTGACAAGGACAAGAAGGAGCTGCTCGGCGGCAAGGGTGCCAACCTCGCCGAGATGACCCGCCTGGACCTTCCGGTCCCACCCGGCTTCACGATCAGCACGCACGCCTGCCGCGCCTTCAGAGAGTCCGGTGAGCTGCCGCTCGGTCTCGAGGACGAGATCGACGACCACGTCGCCCGTCTGGAGCGGACGATGGGTCGGCGCCTGGGAGATGCCGAGAACCCGCTCCTTGTCTCGGTCCGCTCCGGCGCCAAGTACTCGATGCCGGGGATGATGGAGACGGTTCTCAACATCGGGCTGAACGACCGCTCGGTTGTCGGCCTGGCCACTCGAACCCACGACGAGCGGTTCGCCTGGGACTCCTACCGCCGACTGGTCCAGATGTTCGGACGCACCGTGCTCAACGTCCCGTCGGACCGGTTCGAACAGTCCATCGACGCCGTCAAGCTGCGCAGGGGCGCGACCGACGACCTCGAGCTGACCGTCGACGACCTGCGCCACCTGGTCGGAGCCTTCACGGCCACGATCATGGAGCACACCGGCTACTCGTTCCCGCAGGAGCCGCTCGAGCAGCTTCGGCTTGCCGTGATCGCCGTCTTCAGGTCCTGGGACGGCGACAGGGCTCGGCTGTACCGGCGACAAGAACGCATCCCCGACGACCTGGGCACGGCCGTCAACGTCCAGGCGATGGTGTTCGGAAACCTCGGCCCGGACAGCGGTACCGGTGTCGCGTTCACCCGCGACCCGTCGAGCGGGCAGACCGGGAGCTACGGCGACTACCTGCCGAACGCGCAGGGCGAGGACGTCGTGGCCGGGATCCGGAACACGTTGCCACTGTCGCAGCTGCAGACGCTCGACCCCGAGTCGTACCGCGAGCTCATCGGCATCATGGGCGTGCTCGAACGGCATTTCCGTGACATGTGCGACATCGAGTTCACCATCGAGCGCGGACGGCTGTGGATGCTGCAGACGCGGATCGGCAAGCGAACGGCAGAGGCGTCCTTCCGCATTGCCGTCCAGCTGGCAGACGAAGGCCTCATCGACATGGACGAGGCGCTCGAGCGCGTGAGCGGCGCCCAGCTTGCGCGGCTGATGTTCCCGCACTTCGACAGCGGTGACGACACCGAGCCGCTGGCTAGCGGCGTCGGGGCCTCACCCGGTGCCGCTGTCGGACGAGTGGTGTTCGACAGCAAGCGTGCCGCCGTTCGTGCGGTCGCCGGGGAGGCGGTGATCCTTGTCCGACGCGAGACCAACCCTGACGACCTCGGCGGCATGATCGCGGCCAAAGGGGTGCTCACCAGCCGCGGCGGCAAAACCTCTCACGCGGCCGTTGTGGCCCGTGGCATGGGCAAGCCGTGTGTCGTTGGCGCCGAGATGCTCGAGGTCGACGTCGAGCAGCGTCGGTTCACGACCTCGGCCGGAGTGGTGGTGAGCGAGGGCGACGTGATCTCCATCGACGGCTCGACCGGTTCGGTTTTCACAGGTGCCATGCCCGTCGTTCCGTCGCCCGTGGTGCGCTACTTCGACGGCGAGACGGTCGATGCCGCAACAGAGCCGCTCATCCACGCCGTTGACCGACTCATCGGCCATGCTGACAAGCGTCGCCGCCTCGGAGTCCGAGCCAATGCCGACATCCCAGAGGACGCCGCACGTGCCCGACGGTTCGGCGCCGAGGGAATCGGCCTTGCCCGTACCGAGCACATGTTCCTCGGCGACCGTAAGGACCACGTCGTCCGCCTCGTTCTCGCTCCCGACGACCGCGCTCGGCAGCTCGTGTACGACGACCTGCTGCCGTTGCAGCGTTCGGACTTCGCGGGACTGCTGGTTCCGATGGACGGCCAGACGGTCACGATCAGGCTGCTGGACCCGCCGCTCCACGAGTTCCTGCCAGACGTCACCGAGCTGAGCGTGCGAGTTGCCCTCGAGGACGCCCGTGGTCGCACGACGACCGAGCACCACCGACTCCTCGAAGCAGTGCGCCGGATGCACGAGGCGAACCCGATGATGGGGCTGCGTGGTGTCCGCCTGGGCCTGGTGCTTCCAGGGCTTTACGCACTGCAGATCCGCGCCGTGGCCGAGGCGACCGCCGACCGGCTGGCCGCCGGCGGCGACCCCCGGCCGGAGATCATGGTTCCGCTGGTGGCGACCGTCACCGAGCTCGACCGAGTCAGGCTCGAGGCCGAGCAGGTGATCGCTGCAGTGGCAGCCGAGCGAGGAGTCACCCTCGACATTCCGATCGGGACCATGATCGAGCTTCCAAGGGCTGCACTGACCGCTGGTGAGATCGCGCAGTCCGCCGACTTCTTCTCCTTCGGTACCAACGACCTGACCCAGACCACGTGGGGTTTCAGCCGCGACGACGCCGAGGGCGCTTTCTTCACCAACTACCTGGAGGCACGGATCTTCGCAGTCTCACCGTTCGAGTCCATCGACGAGGACGGCGTCGGTCGGCTCGTGGCGATGGCTGCACAGACCGGCCGCGAGGCCAGGCCCGAGTTGTCGCTGGGCGTGTGCGGAGAGCACGGCGGAGACCCGGCGTCGATCCACTTCTTCCACCGGCTCGGGCTCGACTACGTATCCTGCTCACCGTTCCGTGTTCCCATCGCACGGCTCGAAGCCGGACGCGCGGCGCTGTCCGTCGAAGGCAGTGACAGCCGTTGACCGCACGTGCAGCTGCTGGGTTCGACTTCGCACGGTACGACGAGCAGGACCAGGAGCGTCTGGTCCATGAGCCTGCGAAGAGCTCGCACCGCAGTCCGTTCGCGCGCGACCGTGCGCGGGTCCTGCACAGCTCGGCCCTGCGAAGACTCGCGGCGAAGACCCAGGTGGTGGTCCCGTGGGAGAGCGACTTCCCACGCACGCGCCTGACCCACTCGTTGGAGTGCGCACAGATCGGCCGCGAGCTCGGTCAGACTCTGGGCTGCGACCCGGACCTCGTCGAGACAGCCTGCCTGGCGCATGACCTCGGACACCCGCCGTTCGGCCACAACGGCGAGTCGGCGCTGGACGAGGTCGCGCAGTCGTGCGGCGGGTTCGAGGGCAATGCCCAGAGCCTGCGGATACTCACGCGCCTGGAGGCCAAAGTCCTCGACCACGACGTCAGCGCAGGGCTCAACCTCACGCGGGCCACCTTGGACGCCGCAACGAAGTACCCGTGGCGGCGAGAGCCGGGCAGGCCCAAGTTCGGCGTCTACGACGACGACCTCGACGTCTTCGGCTGGATCCGCCGCTCGTCAACCGGCGAGCGGCGCTGCATCGAGGCGCAGGTCATGGACTGGGCCGACGACGTCGCCTACTCGGTGCACGACTTCGAGGACGCCGTCCAAGCCGGGCACCTGGTGCTCGACGCGTTGCACGACCCTGCCGAGCAGCTGGTTCTGGCCGCACTGGCCGCAGATCGGTACGCACCGGGCGCGAACGAGGGTGAGCTCGTCGGTTCCCTGCAGCGCCTGACAGAGTTGCCGATGTGGCCCAGTCGCTTCGACGGGTCACAGCGAGCCATGGTCGAGCTGAAGAACGCAACGAGTCAGCTGATCGGGCGCTTCTGCTCGGCCGCCGAGGCACTGACCCGGCAACGCCATGGCGCTGGACCGCTCAGAAGGTACGAGGCCGACCTCGAGGTGCCCCACGAGACACGTCTGGAGTGCGCCATGGTGAAGGCAGTGACCGCCCAGTACGTGATGGGTCGCGCAGGCGCCGCTGCTGGGTACGCGCGTCAGCGCGAGATCGTCCACGAGCTCACCGAGAGCCTTCGGCTCTCGTCACCGGCGTCGCTCGAGCCCGCCTACCGCGAGCGTTTCCATGCTGCCGGCGACGACGCCTCACGCCTGAGGGTCGTGGTCGACCAGGTGGCCTCCCTGACCGACCCGGCCGCCTTGAGCTGGCACGCCCGGCTCACGGACCGTGCACCGTGACCGAGCGGCCGGGGCCGGACATCCGTCGGGTGCGCGCTGAGGAGATCTGGCTGCTGCGTCACTCGGTGCTGCGCAGTCCGGACCTGCCTCTGTCGGAGTCGCAGTACCCGCAGGACGACCTCGAGGAGACCGTGCACCTGGCGGTGTTCGCCGACGGAGCTCCCGTTGCCTGCGCCACTTTCTTTCCCGAGGAGCTCAACGGGGAGCCGGCCCTTCGCCTTCGGGGGATGGCCACCGAGCGCGCCCACCAGGGTCTCGGCTACGGCGGCGCCCTGCTCGAGTTCGGTCTGCGGCTCGCCGAGACGTCGGGTGCTCCGCTCGTGTGGTGCAACGCCAGGACCAATGCGCTGGCGTTCTACCGGCGTCACGGGTTCCAGACCGTGGGTGAGGAGTTCGTCAGCGCCGGGGGAGTCCCGCACTACCGCGCTTGGGTGGCGCTCCCGAGGAACCCGACATCGACGTAGGGGTTGCGGTCCGGCGGCCCGGATGCGATCCGGACGCGCACATCGTCACCGAGCTCGACGACGATGGACCCGAACGTGAACCCGTCGGCCCGCCAACGTCCCGGGTACATGCAGATACCCGCGTCGGAGTCGGAGAACAGCGCCTCCAGCGCCGCGCCATCGGGGTGGGGCGTCGCTTCGAGCGTCTGCGTGAGGTGTGACAGTCGGGGCTGTGACGATGTGGTGGCCCAGTCGGTCGGGTCGGCATCGTCGTCGACGGGGTCGAGCGGCCCCCGATAGGCCAGTGGGTGGTTGGTGTGCCAACGGCGTCCCGGTTGCGCTTGGTCGTTGGTGTACTCGACGACCACGCCGGCACCGCACTCGAAGCCACGAACACCCTCGCGTGAGGTGAGCGTGTACGACTGACCGGACGCGTGAGGCAGGCGGTGAAGGACGTCGACCGCAGCGTCGAGCGAACGTTCGGCGAGAAGTGCGCGGACGACGAACGCCACAGGGACACCGTCGGGGTCGACGGGCAGCTGTTCGAGGGTGTTGACCAGGACGACCAGTCCGGAGTCGTTGGCGCCCATGAGTCCGACCATGCCGGCCCGGCTGACCAGCACGAGCTCGGGGGCGTCGTCAGGGGCGAGCCTCAGGACGACCTGGCTGCCGTCCATCCACGTGTCGAGGTCCATGGTCTGGCCGGCCACGGCGGTCCGGCCCTGCTCACCGCCGACCGCCACGACGCTGCACCCGGCCCCGTGGCTGTCCCACCACCAAGCCTCGTCGAGGCAGTTGGTGGCGAAGACCTCGCGGTGGTCCTGGCCCGAGGCTTCGGCGATCGCCTCGACCTCCAGCGCCAGCCACGGGAGGTGGTCCTGGACCGCCTGTCGGAAGCCGGCCCGGTCGTTGAGCTCGGTCAGGAGGCGGTCGGCGTCGTGCCCGCTGTCGGTGAGTGCGTCACGCCATCGGCCCAGGCTCGGGCCGATGAGGTCGCCGACCTGGACACCGTGGGCGGAGCCCAGGGCCTGCGGGTCGCCGGAGGCGACGACCTCACGAATCAGGGGTGTGGTCATCTGCGCATTGTGCTGGTCCCCAGGCTGACTGTGGGCTCCGGGGCCCGGCCCGGCGCAACCTAGACTGCGGGCGTGCCCCGGATCAGCCCCGACGACATCGCTTCGGTGCGTGAGCGAGCGCCCATCGCCGAGATCGTCGGTGAGCAGGTCACGTTGCGCAATGCCGGAGGCGGAAGCCTGAAGGGGCTGTGCCCCTTCCACGACGAGAAGTCGCCGAGCTTCCACGTCACCCCGAGCAAGGGGCTGTACTTCTGCTTCGGCTGCCAGGCAGGTGGCGATGTCATTGACTTCGTGCGCCGCATCGACCACCTCGACTTCAACGAGGCTGTCGAGAAGCTCGCGGCACGAGCCGGCGTCCAGCTGAGGTACGAGGAGGCCGGGACGGCGCCCCGCCGCCAGGCCGGCGAGCGCACCCGCCTGCTGGAGGCCCATCGCGAGGCTGCCACGTTCTACGCCGAGCAGCTCGGGGCTGCGGAGTCCGTCGTCGGGCGTCGGTTCCTCGACGAGCGAGGCTTCGATGCCCAGGCGGCTCAGCACTTCGGTGTCGGCTTCGCGCCTGCCGGTTGGGATGCCCTGACGCGGCACCTGCGTGGTCGTGGATTCACCGATCGTGAGCTGACGGTGGGCGGGCTCGCGAAGGAGGGTCCCCGCGGGCTCATCGACCGGTTTCGCGGCCGACTGGTGTGGCCGATCCGGGACATCACCGGGGACACGGTCGGCTTCGGCGCGCGTCGGCTGCTCGACGACGACCCGGGGCCCAAGTACCTGAACTCCGCCGAGTCGCCGATCTACCGCAAGAGCCAGGTCCTGTACGGCATCGACCTCGCCAAGCGCGACATCGCGAACCATCGTCAGGCGGTGATCGTCGAGGGTTACACCGACGTGATGGCTTGCCATCTGTCCGGGGTGACGACGGCCGTGGCAACTTGCGGCACCGCGTTCGGCGAGGAGCATCGCAAGGTGCTGCGCCGTCTGCTGATGGACGCCGACGCCTTTGCCGGTGAGGTGGTGTTCACCTTCGACGGTGACGCCGCCGGCCAGAAGGCGGCGATGCGTGCCTTCGAGGACGACCAGCGGTTCGTCGCACAGACGTTTGTCGCTGTCGAGCGGCACGGTCTCGACCCGTGCGAGCTTCGTCAGCAGTACGGGTCGGAAGCCGTGGCTGCGCTTGTGGAGCAGCGGGTTCCGTTGTTCGAGTTCGCAATCCGCAGCCTGTTGGCGGGCCACAACCTCGACCTTCCCGAAGGCCGCGTTGCCGCGCTGCATGCTGCGGCCCCGCTGGTGGCCCGGATTCGCGACGTGTCACTGCGACCGGAGTACGCCCGAGCGCTCGCGGGCTGGCTCGGCATGGACGTCGGTCCGGTGCAGGCCGCCGTCAATGAGGCGTCGCGTCGTGCCCCGCGCCAGCAGCCGCGGCCCGGTCAGCATCGAACCGGGACCGCGACGACGCCGACGGGAGCCGGGTCGGCTGAGGTGGTCGAGACACCGGAAGGTGTCGAACGGTCGCCGGAGGCCGTCGGCGTGCAGCGACCAGAACCGTCCGAGCGGAGGCTCCTCGTCGACCGCGAGCTGCTGAAGGTGGCCGTCCAGAGCCCCGATCTGCTCGACGCCCGGTTCGACCAGCTGCCCTCGAGCGCATTCGCCCACCCGGCCTACTCGGCCGTGTCGGTGGCCGTCGCCGACGCCGGTGGGGTGGCGGACGCGAAGGGCGGCGAGGCCTGGGTGGTTTCGGTCCAGCAGGCGGCGTCCAACGACGTCGTCAGAGGTCTCGTCACCGAGCTGGCTGTCGAGCCGGTCCGCGCCGACGGCCCGCTCGACGAGCGGTATGCGCTCGAGCAGCTGGCGCGAATCCGGGTCCGCTCGATCGACGGGGCGGTCGAGCAACTGCGTTCACGGCTGCAGCGTCTCGACCCAGCGGCCGACGAGTACGCAGCCGTTTTCGGCGAGCTCGTGGCGCTGGAGCAGCAGCGACGCCAGCTCAACGACGAGGCCGTCGGCGAGCGATGACAGTGCCACTTTCATGACGCGGGCCCCGAGGGTGGCGTAACAGGTACAGCCGACTGGCGGGGCGCGTGGCAGGCTGCAGCCATGCGGTGGCGGGGACGAGCTGATCTGAGCCCGGACGTTCGGGCATCCCTGGGCCTCGCACGCGGCGAGCGCGTCCTGGCCGTGGCCCACGACCCTGACGGGCGACCAGTCGTCGCCACGGACCGCGACCTGCTGCTGCAGCTCAGCCCTCCTGAGTACCAGCGCATCGGGTGGGAGACCATCGACAAGGCGACCTACGTCGAGGGGGTCCTTCGCGTGACCCGGGTCGACTCACACGGCGTCAGTGGCGCCGGCCTGCGGATCCCCCTGCCCGATCCCGGGGAGCTGCCGGTCGTGGTCCGCGACCGCGTGACGTCGAGCATCGTGGTGAGCCAGCCGGTCACCGTGGCTGACGGGGTCGGCATCCGGGTCGTGGCCCGTAGGCGTCCGGACCACGAGGGGCTGACCTGGTCCTACGTGCTGGACCGCGGGGTCGACGCCAGCGACCCGGAGACGGTCCGGGCGGCTCGCGAGGCAGTGGCGGCCGTGAGGCTGGACGCCGGGATCGATGGCTAGCGGCGGCTGATATTCTCGCGGCTGCTCGTTCGAACGATCCCGCGTAGCTCAATTGGCAGAGCAGCCGGCTGTTAACCGGCAGGTTACTGGTTCGAGTCCAGTCGCGGGAGCTTCCGTTCCCCGTTTGCGCAGGTCAGCGCCATGACATCAGTGTGAGTCGTACATTGATATGGGCATTTGACAGCAACGCGTCCTGGTTGACGCGCCGAGGTTGTGATTTGGGGAACCGGCCACCTACTTGCGTCTGGTGACTGGACACCGGGTTGAAGATGGCTGTCTCGCCCCGGGATCCGACTGAGGCGAGCGCGCCGGTCTCGGCGAGCCGCTGGCTGTAGCGGATGGCGAGGTGCTGGCCGCCACGGTCGCTGTGGTGGGCGAGTCGGGTCAGCTCAGCGCCGTCGCGTTGTCGGGTCCAGATCGCCATCTCCAAGGCGTCCAGGGCTTGGTCGGTGCGCAGCGAGGTCGAGCACTGCCAGCCCAGCACCCGTCGAGAGAACACATCGGTGATGAACGCCGCATAGACCCAGCCAGCGAACGTGCGGACATGGGTGATGTCGGCGACCCGAAGCTGGTCGGGTGCGGAAGCCGTGAACTCCCGCTCGACCAGGTCAGGACGGGGGTCAGGCCCGAGCCCGGGCACGGTTGTGCGCGGACCTTTCGCTCTGGTGATGCCGCGCAGCCCGTGGAGCCGCATCAGCCGCTCCACGGTGCAACGGACGACCGAGCCGGTGCAGCTCGGCGTGGACCTTGCGCGCACCGTAGGCGCCGTAGTTGTCCGCATGTACCGCCGCGATCAGCTCACCGCTCGCCGCGTCGGACACCGACCGGGCCGATGGCGGCGGGGACCGGTGAGCGTAGTAGCTGACCCCGAACTGGTCCTTGTGAGCGTCGATGTAGTCGACGATCACCGCTGTTGGCGGTCGAGCTCCGCCGCGAAGAAAGTCGAAGCGCTCCGAAGATGCGCCCCTCGGTGAGGTCTGACTCGGCGACCCCGCGCGTTCCATAGCGGGTCAAGATCGACCGTGGCGACCGCCAGATTGCCTGCCGTTAGAGGTCCCCTGGAGCCCCCCTAACCTTCAGCCGGGGAGTGTGTAACGCGGGAGGTGAGACGGCAGCGGACAACGTACCCCCGCGCCGATCGTCATGAGCATGTTCTGGTTGGACACGGCCTTGGGCGTGGTCGGTGTCACGTTGACAACGGGCCTGATTCTGTGGGCGATCTTCAGGTACCCCGACGAGCGCACCGTGGAGGCGACAACTCGACAGGCGCACCAACCGCCACAGAGTTCGGCAGCGGTCTCCGACGGAGAGGTGAGGCGAGCCGCACCGCCCGCTGTGTCAGCCCTGCGGCAGCCAGTCTCGTAGAAGGCTACCGCGAGGCACCTCTGGAAGTAGTCTCTGCCAGCCTGCATGGCGGTGGTGAGGCGCTCACCTATTGGCTGCGTGAAGCGCACCGATGTACCGATAGGTGCGGTTGCCGTAGGAAGACGGCCGAGCCCTTGTCCGGACGCAAACCATCCGTCACCTGCTGTAGTGACTGCTGTGCGTAAACGGTCGTCGATCGGGGACATACCCAACCGTCTTGGGATCTACTCCCTGGTGGCGGTGAACGCCCGACCCTACAACGCCATGTCGGTGCGGACGGGCACCCATGGGATCGCATTCAGCAGCACCTTTCCTTCCGTGACAGCAACGCATCCTGGTTGACGCGTCGAGGTTGTGATTTGGGGAACCGGTCACCTACTTGCATCTGGTGACTGGACACTGGGTTGAAGATGACCTCATGGACGCCCTTGCGCAGGCGGCACCGAACCGGCGCCAGCCCCGACGTGGGGATACGGCGACAGCGCTCTTGCGCCGGTCCCGAAGCGTGACGCTCGCCATGGCAGGTCTGAGCTACGACGAGATCGCCCGGGAGGTGGGTTACGCCAACCGCGGGACGGCGTGGCGGACGGTGACGAAAGCACTTGAGCAGAAGGTTGCAGACAGTGTCGACGAGCTACGGCAGGTGGAGGGCGAGCGCTTGGATGCTTTGCAGGCTGCGGTGTGGGGCCAAGCGCTGGCTGGAGACGTCGCTGCTTGCACCGCGGTGCTGAAGATCATCGACCGCAGGATTCAGTTGTTCGGTCTGAATCAGGCCTCGACCACGACACCGGACAAGGGCTCCTCAGTCCTCATCGGCTCGACCGTCGAGTAGGCAACCAGGGAGGCAACCAGACCGAGCCGCTGGAGGTTCGATCGACATCTCTGTGAGGAACGAGATCCTCCGTCGGCAGTCGGCCGGACGTGCCCGCCGTGACGGCGAGCCGGAGTCGACGGCAGAGGTCACCGTGATCGAGACGATGATGCCCGGCCTGTTGGAGCGGTCGACGGCCCGCGCGCTGGGTGACTGTGACACCCCCGCCGCGGTGGCGGCGTTGGACCTGGCACGTCGGCTGGACTCCACCCCTGCTGCGTCGGCCGCTGCTGCCAGCCTGCACCGGGAGATGCGCAACGCGATCGCCGCGGCACTGGACGAGGCCCACGAACTGGACATCGTCGACGAGCTGCGAGCCAGAGTCCAGGCGAGGTTTGGACGCAGCGTCTCAGATGGTCCCGCGGCACCGTGAGCACCACGAGCCCCGGTGGGGCGTCAGAGGAACATGCGCGGCGAGGCCGTGCGTCTGGCGGGAGGGGGGATGTGGAGTCAATCGCCCAGGTCCCCGAATGGGGTGCACTGCGTTGTGCCGACCGCCCTAACCCGTGCCGCACCGTCCTGGCGGGCCGGGTCGCGAATTCCCTGTACCTCACTTGCTGACCGGTCTACCGTGTGCGCATGGCAGCGGCACGCCATGCGCAACCCAGCTTTGTCGGACGGGTCGCCACGTCGGCCTGGTCGACCCTGGTCAGTTGGGCGTGGCCCATCGCCTGCGTGACGGCCGCGCTCGCCGTGCCCTTCGTACTGCTGCTGGGCCTTTCGCTGCTGACCCTTGGCCCGAACGACCACCCCTCAGCCCTCCAGACCATCGCGGAGTGGGTCTTCGGTGCCGCCTTCGCCATCTTCGTCTTGTTCGGCATCGTGGAGGTGATCAAGGCCTACCTGACCCCAGAGGAGTACCGCACCCCGCGCCAAGACAGCATCGTCAACTTCGACGACTAACGGACCTCAGATGCCACGCGTACCCGACGTGACTCTGTGGGAGTGGTTGCGCTCGGTCCCCATGGAGGCACGCGACAGCGCCTAGCAGACTCCCTGGCTTTGCTCGCCCGCGTCGAGACGGTCCGCATCCACGGCCACCGGCGGAACCACGGGCTGGGAGTCGTCACCGACTGGCGACCCAACAAGCTCGCGTGACCGCGGGCGACAGGTCCCGCGTTCTTTCCACGAGAATCGCCGAATTCGAGATAACCAGCGGTCCGTGGCCTTCCGGCACCCACGAGGCGAAATGCCCTCATGGGCTCTTCATCGGCGACCAACTCGCCTGCACCCAAATGCCGGGCGGTGGCCGTACGACCTGCCGTGCGTTCTGCCGCGACTCCGACACCCCGACCTGGCGGCTGACCGCCACCGGCGACGAGCCGTCCTGCCCGGCGAGGTCACGTCAGCTGCCCCAATCCACACCCGACCGTTCGTTCGCCATGGCCCTACATGAGGCGGCAGGGTCTGCTTATGGTCACCAATTCGACCCTTCACCTCGTCGTTACTGCATTTGTGGCGTGTGCGTCTGTGCATGCGCCGTCGAAGTTGGGCGGAATGACAACCGCGAGGAGAACCAGCACCAGCGCCAGGAGGAGGGCTGCACCTGACGCGAGCGTGAGCAGACCCAGTAGCGGCCACCATCTCTGGTTGCGGACGATGGCCACGACGCTGAATGTGAGTGCACCCCCAGCGAGCAGGGCCTCAACGCCGAACAAAGTCGCCCACTCCAAGCGAGCATCGCGGCACCCGGTATCGACGGTGCTTGTAGCGACCAACAGACCGCCCGCCACGACCGCACAGATTGCCCAGCCGACTACAGGTGACCATCGGCGTGCGTTGCGGGTCGTCACCATGCCCGGGAAGGTATCGCAGTCCAGACGCCAGAAGTCCATGCAAACGAGGGGGGCACATTGAGCCGAGATCAATCGCCAGCTGCAACCCCAACGGCACCACGGTGGGGCGTGGGGGTGTCCATCGCAGCACACCTACTCCACGACCGCGGCCTCCTCTACCGCATTTCTGTGTGACCAACGAAACGGGGGGACCAGCTCCCACCCCAGATCAGTTCGGTGCTGAGCGTGGATGCCGCGTCTGAGCCCCTGGGGGGTTTCCCCGGTAGGGGACGCAGCGGTCGCGGGCAGCGACGCCGCGCGATGCACCCCCGCCCCCCGTCACCACCCCTGTACTTGGCGGCGACGTCGTGCCGACCGTCACCTGGATTCAAAGAAGGAAAGGGGATGTCTGAGGGCACGTTGAGTGAGGCGAGGCGCTGAGATGACTTGCTTGGCTGGTGAGCGGGGGATGTTCGTCTACTTGGTCGGCTGCTGCGGATAGGCCCTCGACCACGAGACGAGTTTGGTTCTCCTCACTGACCTCCCGGACAAGCACACGAATCGGGGGTTAGTTGATAGGGCTGGGGAACGTCCGCGAAAGGAGAGGTTTGGGCAAAGTGTGCCGCGGCGCTAGTGGCGTGACCGGAGGGATGTTCCCCACGCATCTGGTGCATCAGGCCGAACCGGCCATTTTCGGACTCGGACGCGGATTCTCTAGCGCGTTCTGAACTGCCGTCACAGTCTTAGGGAGCGAGCCGATATCGACTCGCTCCCTCAGACGTGCCGAGTCCGCCAATATCGACTGTGGCGAATCTCTCGCTGATCGGCGCCAGCACCGCTGCCCAAAGTGCCGAGACGACACACAGATACAGACCCCGGTCGATCGGCTCGCAGCCGCCCACGCCCGGCGCCAGACGGTGACCGATGATCCAAGTGCCCCGGGCGCTTTGCGTCGATCAGCCAAGGCGTCGGTGAATCGATCAGAGCTTCCCTTTGGGACCTCCAACACCGCGGTGCGGAGCGGGACCAGAATACTCTCGGACCCGGATCATGCCCGGACTGCAAGGTGTGCCAGTGCCGCACATCATGGATGCCCTTGACATCACGTATGACGCCGCGTGGCGCCTCAGACGAGGTGACTTGGCACCTCACCCTCGGCGTTGGGACGCGCTGATGAGGGTTGCGTGCCTAACCAGATAAGCGGCCACGGCCAGGCACCGTGTCGCAACAATCGGCGCAGCCGGGTGAACGCTAGCCTGCTCAACGCTAAACCGGATCCAGGTACTTGTGGGAATCGTGAGCGGTGACAGTTCCACACCGGCAGGCTGGTACCCAGATTCTCAAGACCAGTCCCGGGTTCGCTACTGGGATGGGTCGAACTGGACTGAGGATTCACGGTCTATCGAGACTCCACCTCTCCCTCCGCCGTCACCGGTTGCAGAAGTGGTGAGTGCTCCCGTTCCGTGGTGGCAGAACTGGTGGGTCGGACGCCGCGGATCGCAAGGAAGACCATGCACGTCAAGTACCAGACGAGCGTTGGTAGCGCGGCGGATCCAGGTGCGACTAGACCGAGGCCAGCAATGACCACCGCGAAGAATGCTGAGATCCATCCGAGAACTCTGGAGAGCAGGTTGTCGGCGATGCCGAGAAAGGCTACTAGGGCGGCCGGACCGGCAAAGGTAGCCCACATTACAGGCCCCGCCCCATCAGCGATCATG
>JBAPUB010000357.1:0-2385 GCA_049282455.1 Actinomycetes bacterium | reverse complement strand
CGGCTGACCGGTGATGCCACCGATGCGGTCCTTGGTGGTGCACATCAGCCCTTGGATGTTGGCGCTGGCACCGGTGGATCCGACGAGCGTGCAGCCAGCGGTCCCGAAGTTGGCGACCACACCCTGACGGGCGGCCTCGCGCACACCCTGACGCATCGACAGCGAGTCACTGAACCACAGGCCGTACTCGAGGATCCCGAACAAGATCATGAGCAGGATCGGGGCCACCAGCGCGAACTCGACGGCAGACGCGCCATCGTCGCGTCGTCCGCGCAGCCGGAACACCCTCATCGTTCCTCCCGCCAGCGGCCACCACAGCGGCGAGCCGTCCCACGGGGCAGATCGGCAGGACCTGGCGACTCCTTGAGGGGCTGCGACCGCTGCCGGTCGTCGCGGAACCGCGGGCCAGGGTCTCAGCTCACAGGGCAGCAGCTCACAGGGCAGCGGCCAGGGCGGCCGCCCCCACGGCACCGGCGTCGTTGCCCAGGACGGCGGACTCCAGGGCCGGGTGGACCCGGTCGGTGTCCCAGGACATCGACCGCGCGAACCCCACGCGAGTCGGCTCCAGGAGCAGCTCGCCGGCCTCGGCAACGCCCCCGCCCAAGACGATCAGCCCCGGGTCAAGCAGCGCCACCACCCCGGCCAGGCCGAACCCCAGCCAGCGGCCCACCTCGTCGAAGGCGGCCAGCGCCAAGACGTCACCGGCCTGCGCGGCTGCCGTCACCACGGGGCCGTCGGAACGCGGGTTGCCACCGGCGTCTCGGTAGTACCTCAGCAGCGCCGTCCCGCTGGCGTACTGCTCCCAGCAACCGCGGCCACCGCAGGGGCACGGCCGGCCCTCAGGCACCACGGGGACGTGACCTGGTTCCCCAGCGAACCCGTGAGCGCCGCGGCGCAGCTCACCGTCCATGACCAGACCCGCACCCAGACCGGTCCCGACGGTGAGAACCACGACGTCGGAGGTGTGAGACCACCGTCCGAACCGGTACTCCCCCCACGCGGCGGCGTTCGCGTCGTTCTCTAGGACGACGGGCAGGCCGAGCCGCGCCTGGAGCTCGTCGCGCAACGGCTGGTCCTTCAACGGCGGGATGTTCGGGCTGGTGACGACCCGTGAACGGTCCTCATTGACGTTGCCGGCAACAGCCAGCCCCACAGCTTCGACAGCACCCTCGAGCTGCAGGTCCTGCACCGTCGCCACGATCGAGTCGACCAGCCCGCTGTAGTCCTCCGAGGCGCTGGGCCGACGGGTCCGCGCCACGACGGTGCCAGCGGCGTCGACGAGGACGCCTGAGGCCTTGGTCCCTCCGACGTCGACGCCGACCGTGAAGCCCATGGAGCTACTCCCCCGCCGTCGGCTCGTCGATGGTGATGTGCTGAACGGTCGGGCTGCCCGGGCTCGCCCAGGACCGCTCGTGCGCCTCGACGGTGGCCCGTAGCGCCGCCACCAAGGACTCACCGGCCCGCCCGAGATGTTCGGCGATCTCCGGCTGGGTGTCGCGCAGAACCGAGATGAGCTGGCACAGCGGACAGATCGAGCACGAGTCCGAGCCGTCGGCCAGGTGGTCGGACAGCCACGAGCCCACGGCATCGGCCAGACGGGCCGCCTCTTCCGCAGCGCTCCCCAGCGGCTCGCGGGCGCCATCGGTCATGCCGACGGCCAGACGGCGCGGTCGGGAGTGAAGTCGACCGCCAGACGACCGCCGTCCAGCGTTGCAGACGTGACGGCGCACCTTCGCAGCGCTCCCGGAAGCGCGATGATTCGCCGGTAGGCACCGAATGTCACCACGAGGTCGTCGCCCACCCGGGCCAGGTCGAGGTCACGCCGCTCGGCCAGGGGGAGCGAGAGGTGGAGGACGAATCCCGAGCCCACGCGCTCGACGCTCATCACGTCGCGGTCGGGTGGAACCTCGAAGGGGTCCGCATCGCCGTACATCTGCTCGGCGAGGGACAGCAGCGCATCGTGGCCGATCGGTTCGGTGGCCTGGTACTTCGATCGGTACAGCGGCAGCGGCGCGAACGACGACTCGACGTCGGACAGCATCGCCCCCTGCGCCGAGACCCACGCGTTGCGCCACTCGTCAGCTCCGTCGTCGGGGAAGATCCGGTTGGCTACGACGCCGTCGACGCGGTAGCCGTACAGCGCCAACGTCGTGAGCGTGCGTCGTGCCTCAGCCACCACGACCGCCTCAGGTGTCAGCACCAGACGTACCGACGTCTGTGGCGCGGTCAGCACCTCGTGAACCTCGGCGAGCTCGTGGTGAAGACGCTGCACGGCGTCGAGGACCCGGGGGTCTGGCAGAGCCGCGCCGGCGGGGTCGAGGACCCGGCCGAGGATCGGGCGAAGCGAGCGGGCCACCTGGCGCTGGACCGGCGCCATCCGGTCGA
>JBAPUB010000356.1:0-2936 GCA_049282455.1 Actinomycetes bacterium | reverse complement strand
CCTCTCACCGCTCCACAGCTCGTCAGCGGTTTCAACAGTGGCAACCACGACCCCGGTCGTTGTCGCCCCCTAGGCTCCCCGTGCCTGGTCAACCCTACGGCTCATCGGATCGGCCCGGTGACAGCCGCTGCCCATCGACGGGAAGGAGTCGAGCTCGTGTTCATCGGCGCAGGGACCGCCTTGAACGTCGCCGCGATCCTGGTCGGAGGCTCGCTCGGGCTCCTCCTGGGCGGCCGGCTGCCGGCTCGAACCCGGGAGGTGGTCACCGACGGCCTCGGGCTCGTGACGCTGGTCATCGGCGGCCTCAGCGCCTGGGCGGTGACGACTCCGGCCTTCACCGATGCGGTGGGCGAGGGCTGGCCGATGCTCATCGTGCTCGGCTCCGTGGTCATCGGCGGAGTCGCGGGTTCGCTGCTCAGGCTCGAGACGCGCCTGGAGTCCGTGGGCGACATTCTGGTCCGCCGGTTCGGGGGTGAGTCGGTCGCAGGGGCCGACGCCGCGTCCAGCCGCCGAAGGCTGGTCGAGGGGTTCGTCACCACGAGCCTGATCTTCTGTGTCGGTCCGCTCACCGTCCTCGGCTCCCTCCAGGACGGTCTGGGCCGTGGGATCGACCTGCTTGCTCTGAAGTCGGCGCTGGACGGCTTCGCCGCGATGGCGTTCGCGGCCTCCCTCGGCTGGGGGGTGCTGCTCTCCAGCCTGACGGTTGTCGTGGTCCAGGGGTCCCTGACCGTCGCGGGTCTCGCACTGGGAGACGTGCTCAGCGACGCCCAGGTCGACGCGCTGACGGCGACCGGTGGGGTCCTGCTGCTCGGAGTGGGGTTGCGGCTGCTTCGGGTGAAGGTGGTTCCCGTCGCCGACCTGCTCCCAGCCCTGGTCATGGCCCCGATCCTGGTGTCGGTCGTCGTCGCCGTCACCGAGGCAGCTCACTGACCGGACATTCCGCACCCGAACGTGGGAACCGAGGGGGCGGAGGTGACGGAGCAGGCGTGAGAGATTCGTGACCCGACAACCGACCCGCTGGGGTCCCGACGTGACTATGCTCCGGCGCACGACAGTCCGACCGTCAGGTCGGGAGACCCCAACGACGAGGGGACGATCGGGTGCGCGCACGGGTGGTGCAGGGGCTCCTCGTAGGTGTGATCGGTCTCCTTGCCGTGGTGGGGCTCGGCAGCGTTGCGCTCGCCAGTGACCCCAACGCCCAGGAGATCCTCGGCACCCTTCGCGACAACGCCCGCCAGCCGGTGGCCGGAGTGGTCATCAACGTGACGGGGCCACAAGGATTTACCGGAACGGCAACCACAGCAGCCGACGGCTCGTGGGCGGTGGTGGTCCCGGGGACCGGTGCCTACTCCGTCGAGATGGACGTCAGCACGCTGCCCAGCGGAGTCCCGGAACCGATCAGGAACCCGATCGAGACGGCCGTCGACCCCGGTACCGACCGGCCGATCCAGTTCGTGCTGGGTGAACGCGCCCGGAACGTCGAGACGTTCTGGGACCGAGCCGCCCAGCTGACCGTCGAAGGGCTCCGGTACGGCTTGATCATCGCGCTCGGCGCGGTCGGCCTGTCATTGATCTACGGCACGACTGGTCTCACGAACTTCGCCCACGGTGAGCTCGTGACCTTCGGCGCCCTGGCGGCCTGGTACTTCGAGAGCTTCGGCATGCCGCTCATCGCGGCTGGTCTCCTGGCGGTGCTCATGTCGGGGGTCTTCGGCTGGCTCAACGACTTCGCGCTGTGGAAACCCCTGCGCAAGCGCGGCACGGGACTGATCGCGATGATGATCGTCTCGATCGGCCTGTCTTTGGTGCTCCGCACGCTCTACCTGATGATCTTCAGCGGTACGAGCCGCCCGTACCACGACTACAACGCCCAAGCCGGTCTGGTGCTGGGTCCGGTCAGCCTCACCCCGGCGGACATCGTGACCTCCGTTCTGGCCGTGATCGTCCTGGTGGTGGCTGGGCTCGCCCTGCTCAAGACCCGACTTGGCAAGGCGACCCGCGCCGTGTCCGACAACCCAGCCCTCGCTTCCGCCTCAGGCATCGACGTCGAACGCGTCGTGCAGGTCGTCTGGATCGTCGGCGCGGCATTGGCCGGGATCGCGGGGATCTTCCTGGCGATCAGCCAGCAGGTGTCGGTCACGCTCGGACAGCAGATCCTTCTGCTCATCTTCGCCGCCGTCACGCTCGGTGGTCTGGGTACCGCGTTCGGCGCCCTGGTCGGCAGCATCGTCGTGGGCCTGTTCATCTCCCTGTCGACGCTGGTGGTCCCCCCAGAGCTGAAGAACGTCGGGGCGCTGATCCTGCTGATCGTCGTTCTTCTGGTCAAACCGGACGGCCTGCTCGGCCGACGTAGTCGGATCGGGTGAGGAGGCAGCCATGGACTGGTCATTCATCTGGAACGTCTCAGCGTCGTCGATCGTCGAGCTCGAGTCGGTGGTCTTCTGCCTCGCCGCCATCGGCATCAACGTGCAGTTCGGCTACACCGGGCTGCTGAACTTCGGCCAGTCGGCGTTCCTCGCTGTCGCTGCCTATGGCATGGCAAGCATGGTCGTCTTGGCCAACACGTCGTTCTGGGTCGGGATCATCGTCGGGCTCATTGCCGCGACCGTGCTCGCGTTCCTCCTCGGAATACCGACTCTGCGGCTTCGGGCCGACTACCTCGCCATCGTGACCATCGCAGCGGCGGAGATCGTTCGGCTCCTCGTACGGTCGGTCACGTTCCGCGACTACCTCGGCGGGTCCGACGGTCTGCAGAACTTCTCGACCGGCTTCTATGCGCTGAACCCGCTGAACGAGGACTACCGGTACGGCTTCGGACCGTGGACCTACAACGGCCGAGACGCATGGGTGCTCATCATCGGCTGGACCATCGTGATCTTGTTCAGCATCCTGGTGTTCCTGCTGATGCGCAGCCCGTGGGGCAGGGTGCTCAAGGC
>JBAPUB010000355.1:0-24987 GCA_049282455.1 Actinomycetes bacterium | reverse complement strand
GCCCGGAGGCGACCGCCGACATCACCGGCGTTCCCGCCGATGCGGTGCGACGTGCCGCGCGCCTCTACGCGACCGCCGGCAACGCGGCGATCTACTACGGGCTCGGCGTGACCGAGCACAGCCAAGGCTCCACGATGGTCATGGGGATGGCCAACCTCGCCATGGCCACCGGCAACATCGGTCGCGACGGAGTGGGCGTGAACCCTCTTCGTGGCCAGAACAACGTGCAGGGCTCGTGCGACATGGGGTCGTTCCCCCACGAGTTCGCCGGCTACCGGCACGTGTCCGACGACGCCGTACGCCAGGTGTTCGAGGAGGTGTGGGGTCGACCGCTGGAGAGCGAGCCCGGCCTGCGCATCCCGAACATGCTCGACGCTGCGGTCGACGGCACGTTCCGCGGCCTGTTCGTGCAGGGCGAGGACATCGCCCAGTCCGACCCCAACACCAAGCACGTTCTCGCCGGGCTCGCAGCACTGGACCTGCTGGTCGTCCAGGACCTGTTCCTCAACGAGACGGCCAAGCTCGCCCATGTGTTCCTCCCAGGCACGTCGTTCCTCGAGAAGGACGGCACGTTCACCAACGCCGAACGACGCATCAACCGCGTCCGACCGGTCATGGCGTCACGGACCGGGATGCAGGAGTGGCAGGTCGCCTGCGACATCGCCACCGCCATGGGCTACCCGATGCACTACGACAGCAGCGCCGCCATCATGGACGAGATCGCGTCCGTCACTCCCACGTTCGCGGGTGTCTCGTTCAGCAAGCTCGACACCTTGGGCAGCGTCCAGTGGCCGTGCAACGACGCGGCTCCCGAGGGCACCCCGATCATGCACGTCGACCACTTCGTCAGGGGGAAGGGCAACTTCGTGGAGACCCCCTACGTGCCCACCGAGGAGCGCAGCACCCGGCGCTTCCCGCTGATCCTGACCACCGGCCGCATCCTGAGCCAGTACAACGTCGGTGCGCAGACACGCCGCACCGCCAACGTCGTCTGGCACCAGGAGGACCTCCTCGAGATCCACCCGCACGACGCCGAGGACCGCGGGATCAACGACGGCGACTGGGTCCGGCTGGTCAGCCGCGTGGGCGAGACCACGATGCGCGCCAAGCTCGCCGACCGCATGCCGACCGGTGTCGTGTACACCACCTTCCACCACCCGGTCAGCGGCGCCAACGTCGTCACGACCGAGTACTCCGACTGGGCGACCAACTGTCCGGAGTACAAGGTCACCGCCGTACAGGTCCAACGCGTCACCGCACCAGCCGAACCGACCGCGGTCGACGCTCAGGCCCCCGCCGCGGGCGTGCTGTCGTGAACGCGGGAAGTCTCGTTCGCATGGCCAACCAGATCGCTGCCAACGTGGCCCACGAGACGCCCTCCGAGGCGGTCGACGCCGTGGCCACCCACCTGCGCAGCTTCTGGGCCCCGTCGATGCGCGACGACCTCACGACCTACGCGAAGTCCCACCCCGACGAGCTCGACCCGCTGGTCCTGGCCGCCCTCGACCAGCTGCAAGCAGCCCACACCGGCTGAGTCGACCCTACGGTCGACTCAGTGGTCGGACACCCCGATGTGCAGGTCGAACTCCTTGTACAGCCGCTCCCAGAAACCTGCGCGCAGGGACGCTCGGGCGTCTGCGAACGCCCGAAGGCTGAACCCGACCTGACCCTCGGCCGCCACGAGCAGCTCCTGGTCGATGACCGACGGCAGCTCGGGCCCCGGGAGAAGGTCGGCCAAGTTCTCGCGACCGCGTTCCACCAGCCATCGGCCGGCGATGTCGCGGCCAAGGCTCACCAGCTCCTCGGCGGGCAGCGCGACCGACCCGGTGAGGTCGACCGGCTCCGGCAGGCCCACCTGCACCGGCGGCGGCGTCCGAGGTGCTTGCGGCGCGGCGGCCCGTCCCGGCACGCCCAGGCTGGCGGCCACCTGAGCCGGGGTGGGGCGCTGGGGCGGCACGGGGACGCCCTGCGGCGACGCGGCCCCAGCCTCGTCGTCGTCGGCGGCGACTGCCGCGGTGACGTCGGCGGCCGGTGCCGCAGGTGTCGCAGGTGTCGCGGCCGTCGCGGCGATCGCCGCCATCGCGTCCCTGGTGGCCCGGTCTCCCGGCGGGACCCGCACGCGCACGTAGTCGGCCACCGCCTCGCGCCCGAGCACGTGCACCGTGTCGGACTCCCAGACCAGCCGTTCGGACTGGTTCACGCCGAACGGAGGCTCAACCCCCCACAGATGGACCCGGATCCCGTACGCCTGGGCCGACTCGACAGCCTCCAGCATGTCCTCGTCGCCGGCGACGAGGACGACATCGCGGACCGCACGCGCTGCGGCCAGCCCCACGAGGTCGATCCGAAGCAAGGCGTCGACACCCTTCTGGACGCCCGCCCGGTTCACGTTCCCCAGGCGCAGCTTCAAGTGCGGGAGCCCAGCGACCTGTCGCTGCTGAACCGTGGGCACGCGGTCGCGCGCAGCGTCATACCAGTAGACCCGCAGCAAGTCGGTCCCGAAGCGCTCGGTCACCCGTGGCATCACCGACGCGATCAGTCCGGTGGCGTCGACGGTGAGGTCACGTCGACGCGCAGTTCCCACGACCAGGTCACCGGCGCTGGAGATGAGGTAGCCGGCGTCGACCAGCACGGCGTAACGACCCTGCGGCGGCTGGATCTCGGCCATTCGCGTGAACGGTGCCACGTCGTCGCGCATGTCCACTCGCCACCCTCGGCTGTGCTCGATGTGCTCGGCTGTGCTGGATGTGCTTGTCTGGTCCACCTAACCGCAGACCCCCCGGCCACCCGCACCCACCCCGCCCCGGGCCCCAGAACGCCGGGCGGCCCGAAATCCTGCGCCCGTGAGCCGGGACCGGCAGAATCGCCCGAAGGTCACCGGGACGACGGGCGGAAAGGGCGGTCGTGGAGCAACCACGAAGTCACGTCCGCCGCACGGGCCGCCACGCCAGGCGGAACAGCCACCCGCTCAAAGCGGTGCTGCGGAGCCCGGCGCTGCGCCGGGTGCTCGTGGCCTTCCTGGTCTTCAACACCACCGAGTGGGCCACGTGGATCGCCATCCTCGTGTGGGCGTTCGACACCGGCGGTGCAGGAGCCGCCGGGCTGATCGCCGTCGTCCAGCTGGTACCGGCAACCCTGGTGGCCCCGTTCGCAGCCGTCCTCGGCGACCGGGTCCGACGTGACCGGGCGCTGTCGATCGGCTACGCACTCCAGGCGACGGCCATGCTCGGTGTCGGCGTCACACTGGTGACCCACGCGCCCACGATCGTCGTCTACGTGACGGCGGCGGTCGCCGCAACGTCGATCGTGCTGACCCGGCCGGTCCACAACGCCATCATCCCCGAGATCGCGGAGACGCCGGCCCAGATCACGGCGGGCAACTCGGCCTCGAGCACCGTCGAAGGGGCAGCCGCCTTCGTCGGCCCCCTGCTCACCGGTGTGCTTCTCGCGCAGTGGGGGCCCGGCTCGGTGTTCCTCACCATGGGCGTGCTCACGGTCGGGTCGGCCGTCATCACCCGTCACCTGCCCCTGCAACGGACGTTCGACCGCCATGGAGAGCACGAAGGCGCGGTCCAGGCAACCCTCGGCGGCCTGCGCGAGCTCAGACGTGACGCAGGAGCTCTGCTCCTGACGATCATGGTCGGCGCACAGTTCGTGGTCGTCGGCATCCTCGACATCCTCAACGTCGTGCTGGGCATCGACATCCTCGACTTGGGCTCGTCCGGTCCTGGACTCCTGACGTCGGCTCTGGGGATCGGGGGCCTCCTCGGCGCCGCGGCCACAATCCTGCTGATCGGTCGTCGGCGCCTGGCTCCGGCCATTGCGGTCGGACTGCTCGTGACCGGCCTGCCGATCGCGCTGGTGTCCCTGGCCACTCTTCCAGCGGTTGCCTGGCTGCTGCTCGCCGCCTCCGGACTCGGCAAGGCGTTCGCCGACGTCGCAGGGCGAACGCTGCTGCAGCGCACCGTGCGCGCCGACGTCCTGTCCCGGATCTTCGGCGTCCAGGAGAGCCTGATCATGGGCGGCACCGCACTGGGCTCAGCCGTCGCACCCGTCCTTGTGCACGTGTTCGGGCCACGCGGGGCGTTCCTGGCGACCGGGGTGTTCCTCCCCGCGGTCGGTCTGCTCGCGTGGACCAGGATCCGCCGACTTGACGCGCAGGCACTCCAGCCAGGGCCAGGGTTCAGCCTGCTCGAAGCGATCCCAGTGTTCGCCATGCTGCCGCAGGCCACCCTCGAGCAGCTGTCGCGCGAGCTGGTCCCCGCCACCGCACGCGCCGGGACCGACCTCGTGGTCCAAGGCGAGGACGGCGACCGTCTGTACCTGGTGGCCACCGGAAGCGTCAGCATCATCAAGAACGGAGTCCACGTCGCGACCACGCGCGCAGGTGGCTACTTCGGGGAGATCTCGCTGCTTCGCGACGTGCCGCGGACCGCCACCGTCCGAGCCGACGAGGACATCACGCTCTACACCCTCGGACGAGTCGCCTTCCTCGAAGCGGTCACCGGGCAGTCGTCGGCGCGTGATCTAGCCGACGAGGTCGCAGACCGCCGGATCAGGGACGAGTGAGCATCGTCACTGGGTCTGCACCTCAGCACGCGCCGCCACGAACGCCGCGACAGCGTCGTCGATGTCGGAGTCGCTGTGGGCCGCCGACAGCTGGACCCTGATCCGCGCCGCGCCGTGCGGCACGACAGGGAACGAGAAGGCGACGGCGTACACCCCACGCGCCCACAGAGCGTCAGCCAACCGGCTTGCCACCACCGCGTCACCGAGCATGACCGGAACGATCGGGTGTTCCCCCGGCAGCAGCTCGAAGCCGGCTTCAGACATGGCCTGTCGGAACCGGCTGGCATTGCGATGGACCGCCGAGCGCAGGTCGGGGCTGGCCTCCAGCAAGTCCAGCACCGCCAGCGAGGCTCCGGCCACGACCGGGGCCACGCTGTTGGAGAACAGGTAGGGACGTGCCCGCTGACGCAGCAGCTCGACGATCTCTCGTCGGGCAGCCACGTAGCCGCCGCTCGCCCCGCCCAGCGCCTTCCCGAGCGTGCCCGTGACGATGTCGACCCTCTCGGCGACACCGAACAGCTCAGGAGTCCCTCGTCCGGTGGGTCCGACGAAGCCGACCGCGTGCGAGTCGTCGACCATCACCAACGCATCGTGGCGGTCCGCAAGCGCGCAGATCTCGTCGAGCGGTGCAAGGTACCCGTCCATCGAGAACACCCCGTCGGTGACGATCAGACGGTAGCGAGCGTCTGCGCTCTCCTTCAGACGGGTCTCGAGCTCCGCCATGTCCCTGTTGGCGTACCGGTAGCGCTTCGCCTTGCAGAGCCTGATGCCGTCGATGATGCTCGCGTGGTTCAGGGAGTCGGAGATGACCGCGTCGCGGTCGTCGAGCAACGCCTCGAACACGCCGCCGTTCGCGTCGAAGCAGGACCCGAACAGGATGGTGTCCTCACAGCCGAGGAAATCACTGAGCCGCCGCTCGAGCTCGGTGTGGATCTCCTGGGTGCCGCAGATGAACCGAACCGACGCCATGCCGAAGCCCCATCGGTCCAGCGCCTCGTGCGCTGCGGCGACGACTCGTGGGTCATCGGCAAGACCGAGGTAGTTGTTCGCGCAGAGGTTGAGGATCGGTCGCTCGGAGTCATCTGCGACGTGCACACCCTGCGGGGTCGACAGCACCCGTTGAGGCTTGTAGACGCCGGACTCGCGCATCTCTTCGACGCGGTTGCGCAGCTCGGCTCGAAGGTCAGCGAGCATCTCAGGCCTCCGACCAGTCGAGGACCACCTTGCCGCTGTGCCCTCCGGCGGCGACGTCAAAGGCCTCGTCGAACTTGTCATAGGGGAATCGGTGCGTGATCACTGGGCTGATGTCCAACCCGGCGGCCTCGAGCACGGACATGGCGTACCAGGTCTCGAACATCTCGCGACCGTAGATGCCCTTGATCGTCAACATGGACGTGATCACACGCACCCAGTCGAAGGCGAACTGCTCGCTTGCCCCTCCGGGGAGCCCGAGAAGAGCGATGCTTCCGCCGTTGGCCATCGCGTGCATCATCCCCTGCAGGGCGGGCGCCGCTCCTGACATCTCCAGACCGACGTCGAAGCCCTCTCGCATGCCGAGCTCGTCGATCACCCGCGACAAGCCGGTGGACCGTGAGTCGACGGCTCGTGTAGCGCCCATGCGGGTCGCCAGCTCGAGCCGGTACTCATTGACGTCGGTGACCACCACATTGCGAGCGCCGGCGTGACGGACCACTGCAGCAGCCATGACTCCGATTGGGCCGGCCCCGGTGATGAGGACGTCCTCACCGAGGACGGGGAACGACAGTGCCGAGTGCACCGCGTTGCCGAACGGGTCGAAGATCGCCGCGACGTCGAGGTCGATGCCGTCGCGGTGCCGCCATACGTTGGTCACCGGGACGACGACGAACTCGGCCATGCCACCATCGCGATCGACGCCCACGCTGACCGTGTTCGGGCACAGCTGACGGCGACCGGCACGGCAGTTACGACAACGGCCGCACACGATGTGCCCCTCGACGCTGACGACGTCGTCGACGCTGACCGAGTCGACGCCGGCTCCGACCTCGACGACACGGCCGACGATCTCGTGACCGATGACCAGGGGCGGATGCAGCGTGGCCTGCGCCCAGGCGTCCCAGCTGCGGATGTGCAGGTCGGTGCCGCAGATCCCCGTGCGCAAGACCTTGATCCTGACGTCACCACCACCGAGGGGTGGCACGGGGACGTCGTCCAGGACGAGTCCGGGCTCGGCGCCCGGTTTGACGATGGCCTTCACGGTGTTGCCCCCTCAGAGCCGGCGAGACGTCGCACCATACGTGGTCCGGACGGCCTGTCTGACATCGCGTTGGGGCCACAGCATCCACAGCAGCAGGACTGCCACCAGGCCGACGGACCCGGTGATCGAGACCGCGAACGCGGCAGTGACGGCCGAGGTGAGAAGACCGATGACCAGGAGGCTGAGAGCCGCGACGCCGTTGAACCCTGCTGCGACCAGGCCCGACACCCGTCCGCGCTGCTCGAGCGGGCTCAAGATGACCGTGAGAGTCATGACGGTGACGACGTACCCCTGGCACAGGCCGACCCCGAACCACAGGACCCAGGTGAGTCGAAGTCCTGGGTCGAACCCGGTGGCCACCATGGGAACCGTGGACAGTCCGGCCAGCGGGAACAGCAGACCCATCTGCCGAGCCATCGACAGCCGACCGACCCAGACTGCAGCGATCGCCGCACCGGCGGGGGTGGCGGCCAGCAGGGCCGTCGACGCCGCGTCGGACGCGCCCTCACCCGCGGCGTACGGCAGTGCTGCACCGTCGGTGGCGACCAGGAGTGCCGCCGATGTCCAGGCCAGCAGCGCCAGCCAACGAAGAGCCGGCGTGGACCGCACCGTCCGAGCGCCGATGCGCATATCGTCGACGAGTCTTCGCGCCGACGTCCCGGAGACATCGGCGGATGGTCGGGGGTGCACGAAGACCCACACCATGATGAACCCGACGACGAACGTGAGCGCGTCGAAGAGCAGCGCCCAACCGGCTGACAGCGTCTGCAAGGCGATGCCACCGACCACGAACCCGAGGACCTGCATCGCCTGGTCCACCGTGCCCCGAACGGCATACGCCGTCTGGTACTCCGAGTGGTCTCGGGCGAGATCGGGCAGGAGCGCCTGTGACGCGGCGGCGGAGGGCGGGCCGAACATCTCGGCGACGAGCAGGAGGGCGAGGACGGTCCACAGCGGTGCCTGGGCGGTCACGATGACGGCGAGTCCGACGACCAGGACGGCCCGGGCGGCCTCGCAGACCATGATGACCGCCCGGCGTGGGAAGCGGTCGGCCAGCGAGCCGAGGAATGCGGAGCCGAAGGTGAGGGGCAGGTACCCGATGGCGAGGACGAGAGCGCTGAGGACCGGGCCGCCGTCACTGCGCTGAAGAACGACCAGAGCGAGTACCGCCCGGGCGACCTGGTCGCCCAGGGCGGAGATCCCGCGCCACGTCAGGACCGCGACGACCTCTTTGTTTCCGGCGAGCCGCCGGTAGGAGCCGTGCGTGTGGACGGCTCCGCGGCGCGACGGCTCGCTCACCCGTAGAACACCCTCTCTACCACACCTCTCGCGCGGCGAACGGCCCTGCGGTAGTCCTCCGTCAGCGCCGTCGAGTCGCCGGGAGCGTAGCCGACCAGGCGGGCCACCCCGCCCAGGTCGCGCAGGTCGCGGGGCAGGGTGTCGTCGGGGCGTCCGCGGACGAGCACGATCGCGTTGCGCACCCTCGTTGCCATCTGCCAGGCGTCGACCAAGGTCGCCGCGTCCGCAGGCGCCAGCAGCCGGGCGTCCGACGCGGCCCTGAGCACGTCTACCGTGCGGGTCGTCCGCAGCGCCGGGACGTCGTGCGCGTGCTGAAGCTGGATCAGCTGCGCCGTCCACTCGACGTCGGCCAGCCCACCCGGCCCGAGCTTGGTGTGCGTCGCCGGGTCGGCGCCACGAGGAAGCCGCTCGGACTCGACTCGGGCCTTGATCCGCCTGATCTCCCGGACGTCATCGGCACCCAGCCCGCCCTCGGGCCACCGAAGCGGCTCGACCAACGCCATGAACGCACGGCCCAGCTCGTCGTCCCCAGCAACCGGGACGGCGCGAAGCAGCGCCTGGCTCTCCCAGACGAGCGACCAGCGGCTGTAGTACGCGGCGTAGGAGTCGAGGGTTCGGACCAACGGTCCCTGGCGACCCTCGGGCCGCAGGTCGGCGTCGACGAGCAGGGGCGGATCCGGTGCGGGCAGCTGCAGCAGGCGACGCAGCTCGTTGGCGACCGCGTGGGCCGCGTCGGCCGCGTCGCGTGGGTCGGCTCCAGGCAGCGGGTCGTGCACGAACAGAACGTCGGCGTCACTTCCGTACCCGAGCTCGTGGCCACCGAACCGTCCCATGGCGATGACGGCGACGCGGGTCGGGAGCGGGGCCTCGCGCTGCGACTCGACGGAGCGCGTCGCAGCCGCCAAACCTCCCTCGACGCTCGCCGCGGCCACTGCGGTCAGGGCTTCGCCGACCTGCTGGACGTCGACCAGCCCCAGGACGTCGGCGACCGACACCCGGAACAGCTCGCGTCGACGGATCGCCCGTACCGCCGTCGCTGCGGCCTCAGCAGACTCCGCGCGCGCGACCGTCGCCAGGACCTCCGACTGCAGGCCGTCGCGCGGCCGCGGCTCGAGCTCTTCGTCGTCGGCGAGCATGGCCACGGCCTCGGGTGCGCGTTGCAGCAGGTCAGCGGCGTAGCGGCTGGAGGCCAGCACGCGAGCCAGCCGCTCGGCGGCCGCACCCGCGTCTCGCAGGAGCGCGAGGTACCAGTGAGTCGAACCCAGGGCGTCACTCACCTGGCGGAAGGCGAGCAGACCGGCATCGGGGTCCGCGGCGTCGGCAAACCACCCGAGCATGACCGGGAGCAGGGTGCGCTGGATGGCGGCCCGTCTGCTGACCCCGTCGGTGAGGGCCTCGATGTGGCGCAGGGCACCGGCGGGGTCGGTGTAGCCGAGCGCCTCCAGCCGCGCCCGGGCGGCGTCGGTCGTGAGCCGGGCCTCGCCGGGCGACAGCCGAGCGACGGCGCGCAGAAGTGGTCGGTAGAACAGCTTCTCGTGCAGCCGCCGGGCCTCTCGTGCGTGGGTCCGCCACGCGCTCTCGAGCTCGGCCACCGGGTCGGTGCGGTACCCCATCGACCGGGCGATCCGCCGGCGCTCCACTGGGTCGTCGGGCATCAGGTGGGTCCGGCGCAGGCGCATCAGCTGGATGCGGTGCTCGACCGTTCGCAGGAACCGGTAGGCCGCATCGAGGGATGACGCGTCGTCGCGACCGACGTACCCGCCAGCAGCAAGCGCGCTCAGGGCAACCAACGTGTTGGAACTGCGCAACGCCTCGTCCGTGCGCCCATGAACGAGCTGCAGCAGCTGTACCGAGAACTCGACGTCGCGCAGCCCCCCGGGCCCGAGCTTCAGCTCGCGTTCAGCGTCCTTGGACGGGACCAGCGACTCGACCCGTCGCCGCATGGCCTGGACGTCGTCGACGAAACCGCTGCGCGCCGCCGCCTGCCAGACCAGCGGGGACACGGCCTGCACGTACTCGCGTCCCAGGTCGAGGTCACCCGCCACGGGTCGGGCCTTGAGCAGCGCCTGGAACTCCCAGGTCTTCGCCCATCGCTCGTAGTAGGCGACGTGGCTGGCCAGCGTGCGGACCAGCGGCCCTGCCTTGCCCTCCGGCCGGAGGCCGGCGTCGACCTCCCACAACGACCCCTCGGACGTCGCGGTCGAACAGGCTCGGGCCAGACCGGCCGCCAGGTGGGTCGCCGTACGCAGGGCCGCCTCCTCGTCGCCTCCGGGAACGGGCTCGGCGACGTACACGACGTCGACGTCGCTCACGTAGTTCAGCTCGTGGCCACCGGTCTTGCCCATCGCGATGACGGCCAGGCGCACCGGCTCTGCGCCGTCGGCCAGCTCGGCCCGGGCCAGCGCCAGGGCGGCGTCCAGCGCCGCGGCCGCGAGGTCCGCCAGCTCGGCACCGACGTCGTCCACCGGCAGGCCCTCGACGAGGTCGCGCGACGCCAGGCCCAGCAGGAGCCGCCGGTAGGCCACCCGCAGCCGGTCAGCCGCGGACGGCCCCGTCGCCCGGGGGAACCGGTCGTCAGGGTCGGCGCCGACGGCATGCAGCAGCTCGGTCCGAAGCCCAACCGCAGTGGGGCGGCTGCCGCCGGACGAACCGGCCAGGACGAACGCGTCATCAGGGTGTCGGAGCAGGTGGTCGGCCAAGGCGCTGCTCGCGCCCAGCACGGTCATCAGCCGGGTGCGCAGGCCGGGGTCGTCGTCGAGCGCCGCCAGCAGCACCGACGGGTCCTCACGGGCCTCGAGGAGACGGACCAGGCCGACCAGCGCCAGGTCAGGGTCTGCGGTCGACGCGAGCGCCTCGAGCACCGGGTCGTCGACGACGGTGTGGTCCAGGGCTGCGGCCGAGAGCAGCGCGTCGGCTCGCGCGGCATCGGCAAAGCCGAGCCGGGCCAGCCGGGCCACCAGGCTGGTGTTGCGACCGGAGCTCACGGCTCCACGCTACTGACCGCCGTCCCATCGGACGCCGATCCTGCCGGCCGGTGCTCCAGTGACGCGGGACCGAGCCGCCGCCATCAGAGGACGTGCAGGTAGCGGCGCAGCTCGAAGGGCGTCACCTGCGAGCGGTAGTCGTTCCACTCGTGGCGCTTGTTCCGCAGGAAGAAGTCGAAGACGTGCTCCCCCAGCGTCTCGGCCACCAGCTCGGACCGCTCCATCACGACGATGGCCTCGGACAGGTTCTGCGGCAGTGGCTCGATCCCGAGTGCCCGCCGCTCGGACTCCGTCAACGACCACACGTCGTCCTCGGCGCCGCGGGGAAGCTCGTAGCCCTCCTCGATGCCCTTGAGCCCGGCCGCGAGCAGGACGGCGTAGGCAAGGTACGGGTTGCAGGCCGGGTCCAGGGACCGCACCTCGATCCTGGTGCTCTGCCCTTTCTGCGGCTTGTACATGGGCACCCGGATCATCGCCGAGCGGTTGTTGTGACCCCAGCACACGTATGCGGGCGCCTCGCCGCCGCCGTACAGCCGCTTGTAGGAGTTGACCCACTGGTTGGTCACCGCCGTGATCTCCGGTGCGTGGCGCAGCAGGCCGGCGATGAACGCCCGGGCCACCTTGGACAGCTGGTAGTCGCCTCCAGGCTCGTAGAACGCGTTGCGGTCCCCCTCGAACAGGGAGAGGTGGGTGTGCATGCCGGAGCCGGGCTGGTCGGCGAGCGGTTTGGGCATGAAGGAGGCGAACAGCCCCCGCTCGAGCGCCACCTCCTTGATCACCGTTCGAAAGGTCATGATGTTGTCCGCCGTGCTGAGGGCGTCGGCGTAGCGCAGGTCGATCTCCTGCTGGCCAGGGGCACCCTCGTGGTGGCTGAACTCGACCGAGATGCCCATGGCCTCCAGCATCGTGATCGCCATCCGCCGGAAGTCCTGCCCCTGCGACGTCGGCGTGTGGTCGAAGTACCCGCCCTGGTCGATGGGCTCGGGCTCCCCGCCGTCGGGCTGGCCCTTGAAGAGGAAGAACTCGATCTCCGGGTGCGTGTAGTAGGTGAAGCCGAGGTCAGCCGCCTTGGCCATGGCGCGCTTGAGCACGAACCGTGGGTCGACGTAGGAGGGGGTGCCGTCGGGAAGCTGGATGTCGCAGAACATGCGGGCCACGCCCGGGCCCTCGTTGCGCCACGGAAGAACCGTGAACGTCGTCGGGTCGGGCTTGACCAGCATGTCCGCCTCGTAGACCCGGGCGAACCCCTCGATGGCCGAGCCGTCGAACCCGATGCCTTCGGCGAAGGCTCCCTCGAGCTCCGCGGGGGCGATCGCCACCGACTTCAGGAACCCCAGGACGTCGGTGAACCACAGCCTGATGAACCGGATGTCGCGTTCCTCGATCGTGCGGAGCACGAACTCCTGCTGCTTGTCCATAGCTGCATGGTGGCCCCGTCGTGTTTCGCCCGCGTTACGCACTCGCGTACTGCGGCTCGGCGTGCCCTGTGCGACCGCGTGTCCCGCCTGGGAGACTGGCCGCATGCTGCGCATCGCCCTGGCCCAGGCCAACGCCACGGTGGGCGACCTGGAGGGCAACGCGGCGCTGGTGGTCCAGCTCACCCGGCGAGCAGCGGCGGCCGGGGCCTCCCTGGTGGCGTTCCCCGAGATGTTCCTGACCGGCTACCCGATCGAGGACCTCGCGCTGCGCGAGTCCTTCATTGACGCCTCTACCGACGCACTCGCCCAGCTGGTGGCCACCTTGGCCGACTCCGATGTCGGGGACATCACCGTGGTCGTCGGGTACCTCGACCGCCAGGAGTCGTCCACGCAGACAGTGGGCCAACCGCGCCACCACCCGCGCAATGCCGTGGCCGTGGCCCGGGAGGGCCAGGTCATCGGTCGCTACTACAAGCACCATCTGCCCAACTACGGGGTGTTCGACGAGTTCCGGTACTTCGTCCCCGGTGACTCGCCGTGCCAGTTCGAGGTCGACGGACACCGCGTCGCCGTCGCGATCTGCGAAGACCTCTGGCAGGACGGCGGTCCCATCGCGTGGGCCCGACGGGATCGTGCCGACCTCGTGGTCGTCGTGAACGGCTCACCGTACGAGCGCAACAAGGACGACGTCCGTCTCGAGCTTGCGCAGCGACGCGCCGCTGAAGCCGGCTGTGTGCTTGCCTACGTCAACCTGGTCGGAGGACAGGACGAGCTCGTCTTCGACGGTGACTCACTCGTCGTGGCTGCCGACGGAGAGGTCGTCGCGCGAGCCGGGCAGTTCGTCGACGACCTCCTCGTCGTCGACGTCGCCCCCGTTCCCAGTGGTACGTCGGCCCCACGTCTGGACGACGAGGCCGAGGTCTACGCCGCGCTCGTTCTGGGCCTGCGTGACTACGTGCACAAGAACGGGTTCACCGACGTCGTGCTGGGGCTGTCCGGCGGGATCGACTCGGCACTCACCGCAGCGCTGGCCGTCGATGCCCTGGGTGCCGACCACGTGCACGGAGTGGCCATGCCCAGTGCGTACTCGTCGGAGCACTCCAAGGACGACGCCGCCGACCTGGCCCGAAGGACGGGAGTAGCGTTCCGCACGGTTGAGATCGAGCCGGTCGTGCAGGCCTACCAGGCGCAGCTGAGGCTCATGGGGCTGGCCGAGGAGAACCTGCAGGCGCGCGTCCGGGGGACGACTTTGATGGGGATCTCCAACGCCGAGGGACCGCTGGTGCTCGCCACGGGGAACAAGAGCGAACTGTCCGTCGGGTACTCCACGCTGTACGGCGACGCGGTCGGCGGTTATGCGCCGCTCAAGGACGTGCCCAAGACGCTGGTCTGGGCCCTGTCCCGGTGGCGTAACGACGCCGCCGTCGAACGCGGTGAAACCCCGCCCATCCCGCCCAACAGCATCACCAAGCCGCCGAGTGCCGAGCTGAGCCCCGGGCAGCTCGACACCGACTCGCTGCCTGAGTACCAGGTGCTCGACGACGTCCTCGACGACTACGTCGAGACCGACGCGTCCGCTGACGACCTCGTCGCACGAGGTTTCGACGTCGCGCTGGTCGAACGGATTCTCAGGCTCACCGACGTCGCCGAGTACAAACGCAGGCAGTACCCACCGGGACCGAAGATCTCGTTGCGCGCCTTCGGTCGTGACCGCCGACTGCCCATGACCAATGCCTGGCGCGAACGCTCGCACCGTCATGGCTGACCCCGCCGACGGCCCCACCGGGTGGCCGGACCTGCCGAGCCCGCCACCGTGGAGTGAGCTCACGCGAAGGCCGATCGCACTCTTCCTCGACGTCGACGGCACGCTGGTCGAGTTCGAGCGACGCCCCGAGCACGTGCGGGCGACCGAAGGTCTGGTGCTGCTGCTCATCGAGGTTGCCGAGCGGCTGGGCGGAGCGCTGGCCCTGATCTCCGGAAGACCGCTCAGCGACCTGGACCGGATCTTCGCGCCCTGGAAGCCGTACGCCGCCGGGGTCCACGGCGTCCAGGTCCGGGGGCCCGAGGGGCTGCGCAACCACCACCCCGACCCAGCCCAGCTGGCGCTGCTGCGGCTGCGGGCCGACCAGGTGGCGCAGCTGCTCCCGGGGGTGTGGGTCGAGGACAAAGGCGTCGGGGTGGCACTGCACCACCGCGACGCGCCCGACGCCGCCCATGCCCTGGCAGTCCAGGTCCAGTCCATCGTCGAGCAGAGCAGGGGGACCTTCGAGGCGCAGCCCGGGGTCCTGGTCCAGGAGATCCGGCCCAGCGGGTGGGACAAAGGAGCCGCCGTGCGCGAGCTGATGGAGTCGCCGCCGTTCAGTGGTCGGCGTCCGGTGGTCGTGGGAGACGACCTCACCGACGAGCACGCCTTCGCGGCGGCCCTCAGTCTCGGCGGGACCGCCGTTCTCGTGGGCTCGCGCCGCGCCACAGCCGCCGACAGTCGCCTCGACAGCCCCTCCGACGTGCGAGGCTGGCTCGCCGAGCTCGTCGAGGAGGTCCGTTCGTGACGCCGTCATCGCCCGTCGACCATGCACACCCTCACCGCAGCCTCGACCTCGGACTGATCGGAAACGGCACCGTCAGCGCCCTGGTCGACCCCACTGGTCGGGTGGTGTGGGGCTGTCTGCCCCACCTGGCCGGCGACCCCACGTTCTGCGCCCTGCTCGAGCCGAGCGACCACGACGGCGGCTACCTGTCGGTCGAGCTCGAGGGCATGGTGTCGTCGTCACAGAACTACCTGGGCAACACGCCAGTCCTGGTCACCACGCTGGAGTCTGACGACGGAAGCGCCGTGGAGATCACCGACTTCGCCCCCCTGTTCAAGCGGTGGGACCGCCTGTACCACCCGGTGATGCTCGTCCGGCGGCTCCGACCAGTGCGCGGCAACCCGCGGCTGCGCATCAAGGCCCGGCCTCTGCGCGACTGGGGAGCCACCGTCCCCGAGCAGACGAGCGGAAGCAACCACCTGCGCTGGTTGCTGAGGGACCACACCCTGCGGCTCACCACCAATGTCGCCGTCCCGTACGTGAAGCAGGAGCTCCCAGTCGTCCTCGACCGCGAGATCTGCCTCGTCTTCGGACCCGACGAGACCCTCACCACCTCGGTCGAGGCCTTCACCGCCGAGAGCCTGGACCGCACGACCGAGCACTGGACCTCGTGGTCTCGGTCACTGTCGATCCCCTTCGAGTGGCAGGACGCCGTCATCCGCGCTGCCATCACCTTGAAGCTGTGCCAGTACGAGGACACCGGCGCGATCATCGCCGCGATGACGACGTCCATCCCGGAGGCCGCCGACAGCGGACGCAACTGGGACTACCGCTTCTGCTGGTTGCGCGACGCAGCGTTCGTGGTCCGCGCACTAAACCAGCTCGGCGCGACGTCGAGCATGGAGAACTTCCTGACGTACATCTACACCTTGGCCTCGGGCATCGACGACCTCCAGCCGGTGTACGGCATCCACTTCGAGCAGGACCTCGCCGAGCGCGAGCTCGACTCACTCGGTGGCTACCGCGGCATGGGCCCGGTCCGCGACGGCAACCTGGCCTGGATGCAGAGGCAGAACGACGTCTACGGCAGCGTGATCCTCGCCTCGACGCACCTGTTCTTCGACCAGCGCCTGACCACCCCTGGCGGCCCCAACACCTTCGAGCAGCTCGAGCGAGCTGGCGACGTCGCCTACCGGGTTCACGCAGAGCCTGATGCCGGCCTCTGGGAGTTCCGTGGTCGCCAGGGCGTCCACACGTACAGCAGTGTCATGTGCTGGGTCGCGTGCGACCGCCTCGCCCGCATCGCTGCCCGCAAGAACCTGCCCGACCGGGCCGAGCACTGGAGGTCACGCGCCGACGAGATCCGCGGCCGGATCCTGGAGGAGGCGTTCGACCCTGAGCGCAACTCGTTCATGGAGACCTGGGGCGGTACTCGTTACGACGCATCAACTCTGGTCCTGCCCGACCTGGGGTTCATCGCCGCCGACGACCCCCGCTTCCTCGGCACGCTGGATGCGGTCGAGAAGAACCTGCGCCACGGTGACCATGTCTTCAGGTACGTCGACGCCGACGACTTCGGGACACCGCACACGGCGTTCAACCTGGCGACGTTCTGGTACATCGACGCGCTCACACGTGTCGGGCGACGGGCAGACGCACGTGCACTGTTCGAGAGCATGCTCGCCCACCGCAACAGCCTCGGACTGATGTCGGAAGACCTCGACACCTTGACCGGAGAGCCGTGGGGGAACTTCCCCCAGACCTACTCGATGGTCGGCATCATCCACTCCGCGATGCGCCTGTCCCAGCCGTGGGAGTCCGCCTCCTGAACACCGCTCACGCGAGGGCCGGCCTGGGCGTGGGGATAGGGTCGACCCGAACTCACTGAGATCGGGGGCCTAGTCATGAGCCGGCTGGTCGTCGTCTCCAACCGGGTGGCACTGCCACGCGAGAACCGCGCCGGAGGGCTCGCCCCAGCGGTGCTGGGCGCACTGACTGAGCACGGCGGCGTCTGGGTCGGTTGGAGCGGCCGCACCGACGACCCTCCGGGTCCGCCGACGACGCACGTCGAGGGTGCGATCACCTACGTCACCTTCGACCTCCCGAAGGACGACTACGACGAGTACTACAACGGGTTCGCCAACCGAACCCTGTGGCCGCTGCTGCACTTTCGGCTCGACCTCGTCGACTACCGCCGAGACACCTACCGCGCCTACCAGCGGGTCAACCGCATGTTCGCCCGTGTTGTCGCACCCCTGCTCGAGGACGACGACCTCGTGTGGATCCACGACTACCACCTGATTCCGCTGGCAGCCTTGCTGCGAGACGAGGGCGTGAAAGCGAGAATTGGCTTCTTCCTCCACACGCCGCTACCGCCCCCCGACCTGCTGTCCGCGCTGCCGGGAGCGCGTGCGCTCATGGACTCGATGACCGACTACGACACCATCGGGTTCCAGACGCCGTCGGACGCCCAGGCATTCCTGGACTACATGCGTGACATCGCCGGGGCCAAAGTGCTCAGCAACGACGTCATTGCCGTCGCCGAGCACAAGACCCGGGTGCTGTGCCTACCGATCTCCATCGATGCGGACCTCGTCGCCGGCCAAGCGGCCCGAGCGATCACCCAACCGACCGTGAGACGACTGCGGGAGAGCCTGCTCGGACGCTGGATGATGATCGGCGTCGACCGCCTGGACTACTCCAAGGGGCTCAACGACCGCTTCATGGCGTTCAGCCGCTTCCTGGACAGGTACCCCGAGCACCGGCGCCAGGTCGCATTCCTGCAGATCGCCCCGGCCTCGCGCGGTGAGGTCCCCGAGTACCGGCTGATCCGCAGCGAGCTCGAGAGACAGGCCGGTGGGGTCAACGGGCGCTTCTCCGAGGCCGACTGGGTTCCCTTGCGGTACGTCAACCGCACGTACCCGCAGTCGACGCTCGCCGGCTTCTACCGGGTCGCCCGGGTGGGCCTGGTCACACCGCTGCGCGACGGCATGAACCTCGTAGCCAAGGAGTACATAGCAGCGCAGGACCCCGAGGACCCCGGTGTGCTCGTGCTGTCCCAGTTCGCCGGGGCCGCGCGCGAGCTCACCAGTGCTCTGGTGGTCAACCCTCACGACCTCGAGAGCGTGGCAGACGCGATGCACCGCGCCGTAGGCATGACCCTGCGCGAGCGCCGTCGCCGGTGGAACGAGTCGATGGACCGGCTTCGTGAGTGGAGCATCGGCGACTGGCGGACGGCCTTCGTCAACGCCCTGGCGTCGGCTCCGGCTCCCACGGGTGCGGCGAAAGACCGTTGAGCACGAGGTCGACGAGCTGCAGGACGGTCTTCTCCCCCGCCTCGTGTCCCTCTGGGATGACCAGCGACTGGTAGAGCACCGGACCCACCAGGGCGTTCACCGCGAGCTCGAGGTCGACGTCGTCGCGGATCTCTCCTGACGCCGCTGCCGCCCGGAGCTCGACCAGGAACCGCTCACGGCGTGGGGCAACGACCTGCTCGAAGAAGCACCGGTAGAGGTCTGGGTTGGCGTCACGATGGCTGACCACCCGGGGGATCAACCGCACCGACATCGTGGCCTGCGGCCGGCACCGCATCACGGAAAGCAGCGAGGCCAGTCGCTCCCGAAGAGTCGATCCCTGAACCTCGGGAAGGTCGTCGTTGAGATGGGTCAACGCGTCCAGGACGAGTGCGTCCTTGTTCGGCCATCGGCGGTAGACCGTGGCCTTTCCCACACCTGCACGCTGGGCGACCGACTCGACGGTCAGAGCCCCAAGACCTTGCTCGGCGACCAGCCACAGCACCGCGGCGATGATCGACTCCTCTGCCTCGGCGCTTCGGGGCCGCCCGCGGACCACGACCGACTCGGTCATCGCGAGGTCACGCCGTCTCCGCGTCGGGTTGGGGCACGAAGTCCTCGAACTGCTGCTGACGGTCGCGCTGGATGGCCGCAGCGGCCTCCTTGCGCGGCAACCCGTAGAAGGCCACCCCTGCACCGACGAACGCAGCAACGGCGGTGAAGAGTGTCGCGACGTGCAAGGCATTCATGAACGCATCGTTGGCCGCAGTGATCAGCGCGTCCGCCTGCGCGGGAGAGACCACGCCCATCGCCAGCCCCTGCGTCGCCACCGCATGAGCCTGTTCGACGGAGTTGCTGGCGCTCGCCGCCGCCGCAGGCAAGTCGGGGAGCTTCTTGTCGAAGCTGCTTCCGTAGACGACGGCGACGACGGTGCCCAGGATGGCGACTCCGAGCGCCCCGCCGACCTGACGGACGGTGTTCTGCACCGCTGAGCCCGCCCCGGCTCGAGACAGGGGCAGAGTGGACATCATCACCGTCGTGGCCGGTGCGATGGCGTTGCCCATCCCGATCCCGATGCCGAGGTAGAGCAGCAAGATCGCCCACATGGGCGTGTCGACTTGTACACCCACCATCGCGACGAAGACCAACCCCACGATCGTCAACCCGGTACCGATGACCAGCCTGGGACCGAACCGTCGTGACGTCGACGCACTGCGGGTCGCGGAGACCACTTGGCCCAGTGCCAGTGGCAGCAGGGCCAGGCCGGCTTGGAAGGGAGTCAGCCCCCGAACGGTCTGAAGGTAGAAGACGAGGAAGAACGTGGCCCCCATCAGTCCAAAGAATGCCAGCGTCACCGCGGCCAAGGTTGAGGTGAACTCGCGGTTGCTGAACAGGTGGACGTCCAGTGAAGGGTGGTCGGAACGAAGCTCGAGCCAGAAGAACAGCGTCAGGATCGCGACGCCCGCAAGCATCGGCCCCCAGACCGACGGGCTGCTCCAGTCCCGCGTCTCTCCGCCGTGGACGATTCCGAACACCAGCAGCAGGAGTCCCGTGATCGACAGTGCGATGCCCGGTGGGTCGAGCCGACGCGTGCTGTCGCCCATCGACTCGGGCACCAACGTGACGATCCCGATGACCCCGGCGATGACCACCGGGACGTTGATGAGGAACACCGACCCCCACCAGAAGTGCTCGAGCAGGAAGCCGCCGGTGATCGGCCCGATCGCGACGGCGACGCCGACCGCACCGGCCCACACGCCGATGGCTCGGCCTCGCTCGTTGGGCGGAAAGACGTTGGTGATGATCGCCAGGGTCACCGGCAGCACGGCCGCGCCACCGACGCCCATGACGGCGCGGAAGACGATGAGCTGCTCCGGTGAGCTGGCGTATGCGGTGAGCAGCGAGGCCAGCCCGAACAAGACGATCCCGATGATGAGGACCCGCCGACGTCCGAACCGGTCCCCGAGGACACCCCAGGTGAACAGCAGGGACGCGAAGACCAGGGCGTAGGAGTCGACCGCCCAGATGAGCTGGCTGTGGGACGCCTGGAGCTCGGTGGAGATGGTGGGCAGCGCCACGTTGAGGATGGTGTTGTCCAGCACGACCACGAGCAGGCTCACGACGAGCACGGCGAGGATGCGCCAGCGGTTGTGGTGAACGGTCGCCTGGTCCATGGGTCCATCCCTGGGTCGTGGGTTCGTGCGGGTCCATCCGAGGAATTGCGAAACGAAACTGTACCGTATCGTAAACGACCCGCCTCCTTGGCTGGGGCGTCCAACGGTGGGACCATGAGCTGTCCGATGCGTTCGACTGACCTTGTTGAACGCTGGCAACGTCCACAACGCCCGGGGACCCGAGAGGGCCTCGAGGCCAAGGAGCGTGCGGCATGACCCCAGAGACGAACGTCCAGAGGGACGACCAGAAGGACGACGACGCGAGCCAACCCTCACCGGACAAGCGTTCCCATGACCTGGCCGCGCGGCTGTACGGCGGCCAAGGCAGTGCGCGAGTCACCGTCCGTGACCTGCTGAACGCGAAGGAGCGCGGCGAGCGCTGGCCGATGCTCACCTCCTACGACGCGCTGACCGCTGCCCTGTTCGACGACGCCGGCATCCCGGTGCTGCTCGTCGGCGACTCGGCGGCCAACGTGGTGTACGGCTACTCCACGACGCTGCCCGTGACGATGGACGAGCTCGTGCCCCTGGTCGGTGCCGTGACCCGCAGCACACGGCGCGCCCTCGTCGTCGCCGACATGCCGTTCGGCTCCTACCAGGGGTCGGCCGAGCAGGCGCTCGAGCAGGCCGCGCGGTTCGTCAAGGAGGGCGGGGCGCACGCGGTCAAGCTCGAAGGGGGCCAGCGCGTGCTGTCTCAGGTCGACGCCCTCGTCGGGGCCGGGATCCCCGTCATGGGCCACCTGGGACTCACCCCCCAGTCGGTCAACGCCTTCGGGGGCTACCGCGTCCAGGGACGTGGCGGGGCCGGCGAGGCCCTCATCCGCGACGCGAAGGCGCTGGAGGCTGCGGGAGCGTTCGCCGTCGTCCTCGAGGTCGTTCCCGCCGAGCTCGCGTCCCGGGTGACCGCCGCCGTCTCCGTTCCCACCATCGGGATCGGAGCCGGGTCCGGCTGTGATGCCCAGGTGATGGTCTGGCAGGACCTCGTGGGCCTGACCGGAGGTCGTCCGCCGAAGTTCGTCCAGCGTTATGCCGACGTCCGGTCAGTCATGACCGGTGCCGTCCAGGCATGGGCGGACGACGTCGTCACCGGGTCGTTCCCGGACGCGGTCCACAGCTACGAGTAGGTCCGTTCCCTACACGTCGGTGATCCGCACTCCGGCGTGCGCCTTGTAGCGGCGGTTGACCGAGATGAGGTTCGCCGTCAGCGCCTCGACCTGGTGGGCATTGCGGAGCCGACCGGCGTAGATGCCGCGCACCCCTGGCAGCACCTCCGCAAGGGATGCCACCAGGTCGGTCGCCGCGCGGTCGTCACCGAGCACGAGGACGTCGCTGTCGAGGTCGCGCACCGAGTCGTCGAGCAACCTCACGGCGCTCAGATGGTGGAACGCAGCGACCACGGTGGACTCGGGGAGCAGGGCAGCCGCCTGTTGAGCGGCACTGCCCTCGTCCACGGCGAGCGCGTGCGCCCCCTGGGCGTCGAACCCGAGCGGGTTCACGCAGTCGACGACCACACGTCCCGACAGCGCCTCTCTCAACGACGCCAACGTGTCGAAGTGTCCCGACCAAGGGACGGCGACGATGACCAGGTCGCAACGTCTCGCGACCTCGTCATTGGTCAGCCCCTCGACTCCCGGACCGGCCGAGGCCGCAGCTTCGCGTGCGCGACGCTCGTCGCGAGAGCCGATGAGCACGGTCAGGCCCGCGGTGGCGAACCTGCGCGCGAGCCCGCGGCCCTGCTCCCCGGTCCCTCCCAGGACTCCGACGGTGCAGGTCCGGATGTCTGTCGCCTCAGTGGTCGTGGTCATGTCGGCATCCTGACAGGCACCGCGGTGCGGCACGATGGGTCCCATGGACGCCAGTCGAGTGCTCGTGCTGAGGGAACTGCTCGCCACGACGTCCTGGGTCGAGCGCACGCGTGGCTTCGCCCGGACGATGCGCACGTCGACCCACGACGCCGGTGGTCTGCTGCTCGTCGGAACCCCTGACGAGGAGCCCTGGCACCTGGCCGCCCATCTGGACGACGAGTCGCGGCTGACCGGGGTACCGCAGCTGCGGCCGACCCTGATCCGCTACCGCCCGCCGGCCGACGCACCACCCCATCTGTCGGTGACACTCCAGCGGCTGGAGAGTGCCGGTCGTGGCGAGACCATCTTCGTGGTGGCCGAGGACCAGGCGCCGGAGTCCTTGCTCCAGCGGGCCTGGGATGCCCGGAAGACCGGGGCCACGGTCCTGGCCCTCGACACCGGCGACGCCGAGCTCGAGAGCGTCGCCCACGAGTCCCTCATCGTGCCCGGCCGCGTCGCGCCGCCCGATGACCGGGTCGACCTCAGTGACCTCAGTGACCTCAGTGACCTTGGGGGGTTCGCCACCCCCGACCTCGCCGACATCTTGACCTTCGACAGCGTGCAGCACCTGGTCAGCGTCGCTGCCGGCGAAGTGGCGGAGCCGGTCAGCCGCCGTGGCCTGCGCGACCGACTGTCGCGGATGCTCGACGCGGTGAGTGGGCCCCGGCACGTCGACCACGACCACTGACGAGACTCCAAACCACTGGCTTCAGTGCACGATGAGGTCGACAATCGACCACCGTGACCTGGGCGCCCCTGCAGCGAGCTGCCGGGATCTTCCGGCGCAGCAGGCTCGACCTCAGCCCACTGCGCCAGTCGCGCGACTTCAGACTGCTGTTCTTCGGGGGCTCGGTCTCCTTCGTCGGCTCGATGATCACCTACGTCGCCCTGCCGTTCCAGGTCGCCGCGCTCACCGGCTCCTACGTCGCTGTAGGGATCCTGGGTGTGGTCGAGCTGGCGCCCCTCATCGTGTTCGGTCTGTACGGCGGAGCCCTGGCCGACGCCGTGGACCGCCGCAGGCTCGTCCTGCTCACCGAGCTCGGGTTCACCCTCGTCACCGGTGCCCTGCTGGTCAACGCGCTGCTGCCCGACTCCCACCTGTGGCTGATCTACGCGGCCTCGTTCGTCTACGCGGTGCTCGACGGCCTGCAGCGACCGTCACTGGACGCATTGATCCCTCGCATCGTGGTCCCCGACCACCTGGCAGCAGCGTCGGCGCTGAACTCGCTTCGCATGAACATCGGAACCATCGCGGGTCCGGCGCTGGGCGGACTCATCATCGCCGTGGGCGGAGTCGAGACGGCCTACGCGGTCGATGTCATCAGCTATGGAGCCTCGCTCGCAGCGCTGCTGCTGATGCGGGCGGCGCCACCCCCGATCGGGGCAGCCGCACCGAGCCTTCGGGGGATCCTGGAGGGGATGCAGTACGCCTGGCAGCGCAAGGACCTGCTCGGCACCTACGTCATCGACATCGTGGCCATGTTGTTCGCATTTCCCTACGCGCTCTTCCCGTTCATCGCCTTGATGTACGACTCACCATGGGTGCTGGGGCTGCTCTACTCGGCACCGTACGTCGGGTCGCTGATAGCGACGTTGACCTCCGGCTGGACCAGTCATGTGCATCACCATGGCCGGGCCATCGTGTTCGGCGCAGCAGTCTGGGGAGGGGCAATCATCGGTTTCGGGCTCTCACCCAACATCTGGGTGGCCCTGTTCTTCCTCGCCATCGCCGGCGCCGGAGACATGGTCAGCGGACTGTTCCGCGCTCTGATGTGGAATCTCACGATCCCCGACGAGCTGCGAGGTCGCCTCGCCGGCATCGAGCTGTTGTCCTACTCGACGGGACCGCAGCTCGGACAGGTGCGATCCACCTTGATGGCGCAGGCCACGAGCTTGCGAGTCTCACTGTGGGGCGGAGGAGTTCTCGCCGTCATCGGTGTGTTCCTGGCACCGGTCGTACTGCCACCTGTGTGGCGCTTTGACGACCGAACCGATGTGAACGCAGTGACTCAACGACGCAGACGCGAAGCCGTCATGCGAGACGATTCGGGCACCAACGACGTCGGATGAACTCGCAAGTTGCGCCGCAACGCGCCACAATGTCGCTGTGCGAATTGCGACACGCTCGCAAATCAAACACGCACGATGCTGGTAACGCCGTGCAAGCGGTGACATCGTGCTCAACAGAGGTTCGGCGAAGGGGCCGAACTCCAACGTGTCAGGAGGCACCGGTGGCGCCCAGGACCACCCCGGCCAAACGGACTGCCAAGAAGTCGGCAGCCAAGCGGACGACCAAGAAGACAACCGCACGCAAGACCGCGGCCAAGCGCACCACGAAGCGGACGGCGGCCAAGAAGACCACCGCCCGCAAGACCACACGCAAGGCACCAGCGCGCAAGACCGCAGCCAAGCGCACCACCAAGCGGACGGCAGCCAAGAAGACCACCGCCCGCAAGACCACACGCAAGGCACCAGCGCGCAAGACCGCAGCGCGTAAGACGACAGCCCGCAAGACGACGGCACGCCGGGCCCCCGCTCGCAAGACGGCGGCCAAGCGGACCACTCGCCGGGCTCGCTGAGCAGCACTCAGCAGCACTGAGCAGCACTCAGCGACACCCAGAACGACCAGGAGCGGGCCCCCC
>JBAPUB010000354.1:0-4210 GCA_049282455.1 Actinomycetes bacterium | reverse complement strand
ACCGACAGGAGTCGTCGCACCGAGCCCGGTGACGACGACCGTCGGCACACTGCTGCGGTCCGTGGCAGACCCGGCCGTGCTGGTCATGGCGTCAGTTCCCTGCCTGCTGGATGTAGGTGACAGCGTCACCGACGGTGCGCAGGTTCTTGACGTCGTCGTCGGGGATCTTCACGCCGAACTTCTCCTCGGCGGCCACGACGACCTCGACCATCGACAGTGAGTCGATGTCCAGGTCGTCGGTGAATGACTTGTCGAGCTGCACGCTGTCGGTGGGAACGCCCGCGACCTCGTTGATGATCTCGGCGAGGCCGCTGAGGACCTCCTGCTGGTCTGCCATCTTCACTAGCTCCTTGCTCGGCTCTCTCCGGAGGTCGGAGGAGGTGTGGGTGGGTGCTGCTTTGTTGGGAGTTGTCCGGAGTTGTCCGGACGACGCCGTCGGTGACGCTTCCGGTGCTGTGCGGTCTAGGGCAGGGATACCACCTGCGCCGAGTACACCAGACCGGCACCGAACCCGATGAACAGGGCAAGGTCACCGGACTTCGCCTCACCGCGCTCGAGCATGCGCGAGACGGCGAGCGGGATCGATGCAGCCGAGGTGTTGCCGGTTTCGGCGATGTCACGGGCCACGGCGACGGTGGCGGGCAGTCCGAGCTTCTTGATCATGGCGTCGGTGATGCGCATGTTCGCCTGGTGCGGCACGAACACGTCGAGGTCGTCGACGGTCAGCCCCGCCGCCTCGAGGGCTTGCTGGGCCACCTTGGCCATCTCGAAGACGGCCCAGCGGAACACCTGCTGCCCGGACATCTTCAGCTTCGGGAAGGCGTGGCCCGGCTCGTCTCGCAGCGTCGTCCAGAAGACGTCCTGCTCGATCGCGTCGGCCTGAGCGCCGTCGGAGCCCCAGACGACGGGTCCGATGCCCGCGGTCGCGGAAGGCCCGACCACGGCCGCACCCGCGCCGTCACCGAAGATGAACGCGGTCCCTCGGTCGGCGGGGTCGACCATGTCGGACAGCTTCTCGACGCCGAGCACCAGGACCAAGGTGGCGCTGCCGCAGCGGACCATGTCGTCGGCCAGGGCCAGTCCGTAGCTGAACCCGGCGCATGCGGCACTGACGTCGAACGCGGCCGGGTCCGGGATGCCGAGCCGGTCGGCGAGCACTGCGGCCGCGGACGGCGTCTGGGTGAGGTGGGTGACCGTCGCCACGATCACGGCGTCGACCTGGTCGGGGGTGACACCAGCGGCGGCGAAGGCCTTGGCCGCCGCGGCCGCCGACATCTCGACAACGCCTTCGTCGTGCGCGGCGAAGTGCCGGGTGACGATTCCGGAGCGTTCCCGGATCCACTCGTCGGAGGAGTCGATGTGCTCACAGATCTCGGCGTTGGTGACCACGCGTGCCGGGCGGTACCCGCCGAGCCCCAGGATCCGGCTGTGGGCCGCGCCGGTGCGGGGGCGGATGACCGCGGTCACGACCCGACCTCGAGCGGGTGGAGCCGGACGAGCGGCTGACCGGGGGCGACCGGGTCGCCGTCCTCGACGAGCCACTCGACGACGGTGCCGCCGTGCGGTGCCGGGACGTCCTGCTCGTCGCGCAGCGTGACTACGGTGCCGAGCATCTCGCCGGGGGCCAGGTCGGCGCCGGCTAGGGCGCCACTGCGCCGGAACCGGCCCTTCGCCGGGGCGACGACCATGCGCCACGACGGTGCCTGCGACATCGGGCTGGGGGTGCCGTGCCGCTCGACGAGGTCCCGGGCGGCATCCAGGTCGTCCGGCGTCTTGAGCGCCACCACCTCGACGCCGGGAAGCGCCCGCTTGGCCAGGCCCGCGAGGGTGCCGGCCGGGGGCACCTCGATGAGCCCGGTCACGCCGAGGTCGCGCATCGTGGCCATGCACTGGTCCCACCGCACCGGGGTGCTGACCTGGGCGACGAGCCGACGCAGGAACTCGCGGCCGCTCTGCACGACTGAGCCGTCGGCGTTGGTGAGCAGCCGCGTGCGGGCGTCGTGGGTGGTGATCGAGCGGGCGTAGCCGGCGAGGACGTCGACCGCGGGCGCCATGTACGGCGTGTGGAAGGCGCCGGCCACGGACAGAGGACGCAGGCGGGCCCCCTCAGGGGGATCCGCGGCGAACGACTCGAGCGCTGCCATCGAACCGGCGGCGACGACCTGGCCGTCGGAGTTGACGTTGGCCGGGTACAGGCCGTGCGACTGGATCGACGCGAGCACCGCATCCGGCTCACCCCCGAGCACGGCGGTCATCCCGGTGGGCTCGATGGCTGATGCGGCGGCCATGGCCTGGCCCCGAGCGCGGACGAACACCATCGCCTGCTCGGCGGAGATCACCCCGGCGGCCGCTGCGGCGGTGATCTCACCGACGGAGTGCCCGGCTCCGCAGCCGACCACTTTGAAGGCGTCGGCCGGGTGGGGGAACAGCGCGAGCAGCGACACCAGCCCGGTGCCAACGAGCAGGGGCTGGGCGATGGCGGTGTCCCGGATGGTCTCGGCGTCGGCGGTGGTGCCGTAGTCGACCAGGTCGAACCCGGCGCAGGCCGACAGCCACTGCATCCGGTCGGCGAAGCCGGGGACGTCGAGCCAGGGGGTGAGGAAACCGGGGGTCTGGGCGCCCTGCCCGGGCGCGACGATGACGAGCACGCCCGAAACTCTGCCGCACATCCGGACCTGCCGACGGTACTGGCGGCGACGACGTTAGTCGGACACGTTTGGAGGATTCCTACAAATTCGGGCGGTCCTGGTGGTCTTGGTCGTCCAGCCGTCCCAGCGCGAGGGCCAGCCGCAGGACGAAGGCGTCGCGCGGCTGGGTCGGGGTGTAGCCGCAGACGTCGGCGATCCGGCCGAGGCGGTAGCGCACGGTGTTGGGGTGGACGAACAGCGCCCGAGCGGCTCCCTCGAGTGACCCGGCCTTCTCGAGCACGGCCGCAGCCGTCTCGAGGAGTCCGCCCGACGCTGCGGCCAGGGGGACGTACACCTCGTGCACGAGCTGGGCCCGGGCCGCGGCGTCGCCGTCGAGCGCGCGCTCGGGGAGCAGGTCGTCGGCCGCCACCGGGCTCGGGGCGTCCGGCCAGGCGGCGCAGGCTCGGCGTCCGGCCAGCGCGGCGGCTGCCGAGCGAGGGACCTTGGTGAGGTCGGTGACGGTCGGTCCGACGACCACGGGGCCCGGTCCGAACTGGGGAAGCAGGCCCTCGGCCACCACGAGCGGGTCGCCCGGGCCGCCCAGGATGGCGACGAGCTCGTGGCCGTGGACCGAGGTGATGACGTCGAGCCCGAGATGCCGGGCGTTGCGCCGAAGACGGTCGACGACGGCTTCGGGCTCGCCGTCGGGCGTAGGCCCCACGACCACCACGATCTGCTCGGGTGCCCCCCAGCCCAGGGCTGCGGCGCGGGACCGGACGGCATCGTCGACCTCGTCACGCAGCAGCGCGTCAGCCACCAGTGACTCCAGCCGCGCGTCCCACGCGCCGCGAGCCTCGGCGGCCTGGGCGTACACCTGGGCGGCGGCGAAGGCCACCTCACGGCTGTACCTCAAGACGGCATCTCGCAGCAGCCGCTCCTCGCCGGGGGCGGCCAAGGTGTCCGCCTGCTCCTCGACGACGTCGATGGTGACGCGCACCAGGTCGACGGTCTGCTGCAAGGACACCGCTCGGGTCAGCTCGCGCGGTGCAGTGCCGAAGACCTCGGCCGTGATCGTGCGGGCCGTGGCGGGCCTTCGGGCCCAGTCCACGAAGGCCGTGATGCCCGCCTGGGCGACCAGGGTGATCCACGACCGGTCCGACGCCGTCAGTCCGGAGTACCAGGGCAGCGATGCCTCCATGCGCTGCTGGGCGGCCAGGGCCAGAGATCCAGACGCCGCTTCGAGGCGCTTCACGGTGGCGGCCATTGGCCCCGACGACGGCATCTCGCAAGGGTAGGTCCTTGGTCGGGCACCATTGTGGTCCCTCCACAAATCCTCCGGCCCGTCCCGGCCTGGTTGGCTCGAGGTCGCGTGGTCCAGCGGCGTGGTCCAGGGACGCGGTGGCCAGGCTCTGACGGGTCATCGATTGGGGGTCGAAAGTCCTGGACAAACGCGAGATTGAGTTGGGTAGGTTGCAAAGGCCGACCTACCACACCCGGGGGTGTGCATGTCCGTCACCAGCGATTCACCGACCAGCCCCCCTCCCGACTACGCAGACGACGCACTTGCGGCGGCGCTCGCCGAC
>JBAPUB010000353.1:0-2771 GCA_049282455.1 Actinomycetes bacterium | reverse complement strand
GTGGAGGACGCACCGTGGCGCCAGGCGGCCAACGTCGACACGGCGTCACTGTTGCGCGAGCTGTCCAGCCTGGGCGGCTTCAACGACAACGAGCCGACCGCGGCGACGCCCCAGCGTCCGTCGAAGGCGGCGACGGCAGCTGCTGCCGGTAAGCAGGACAAGAAGAAGAAGGGCCGCTTCGGCCGCTGACCGGCGTCCGGCGGTGCCTTTGCCGCGCTCAGCGCGGCGAACCGACCGTCAGATGACGCGCAATGCGTCAGTCACCTGTCGCAGCACCGCGTCAGGACGCAACGTGAGGTCGGCGTAGGTGAACCGGAGCACCCGCCAGCCGTGGGCGATGAGCAGGTTCTGCCGGGTGCGGTCGGCCTGGAACCGGTCGCGGTCCTGGTGGTGGGCCCACCCGTCGATCTCCAGTGCCAGCTTGTGGCGCACGAACGCGACGTCGACGACGACCGTGCGGCCGTCCAGGACCAGCGAGCGGTTGACCTGCCAGCCGTCGATGCGCCCGCGCCTCAGCAGGTTCACGCACAGCCGCTCGGCTTCGAACACCGAGCCGTCGGCCGCGCGCAGCAGGCGTTTCGCCTGTGCGACTCCTGCGCCCCCGCGAGGGAGCCGGCTCATCACCTCGCCCAACGCGGGGCCTCTGCGCTGCTGGCTGCGGTCGAGCACCTCTTGTGCCCTGGGCTCGGCCAGGAACCGCAGGCAGTCGGCGAGGGTCCGTGCCCTTGAGGTCACCGGAAGCCCGTGCAGCGTCGCCAAGTCACCGTCAGCCAGGGTCAGGCGCCGCAGCTTCACCGGGGCCGACACCGTCAGCTTGCGGTCGACGTCGACCACCAGCGTGATCGTGGGCGGATCGGCGCACCACCCCCAGCCGGCAGCGGCAGAGTCGAGCCCGACGGCACGCCTTCCTCCGACGCCGAGGACGGCTGCCCATCGCACGGCCGCGGGCGTGGGCACACCGGTGGCGTGCTGGAACACGGCCCGCACCGCAGGCAGCACGCGAACCCACTCACCGGAGCGCAGGCGACGGTCGATCGCGTCGTCGGACCACCCGCATGCTCGAGCTTGAGCCTCATCTGGCGGTGCCTTTGCCGCGCTCAGCGCGGCGAACCGACCACGGGATGGATACCGTGCCGGGGTGCGGGCCGTGGTGCAGGTGGTGGCGCGGGCGTCGGTCGACGTCGCGCGCGACGACGGCACCCGCGAGCTGGTGGGCCGGATCGATGCGCCGGGACTGGTCGTGCTGCTCGGCGTCACCCATGACGACGACCCCGAGCGGGCCGATCGGCTGGCCGACAAGATCTGGCAGCTGCGCATCCTGAACGACGAGCAGTCGGCGTCCGACCTGGGCGCCCCCGTGCTCGTGGTCAGTCAGTTCACCTTGTACGCCGACCTTCGCAAGGGACGCCGTCCGTCGTGGTCGGCCGCCGCTCCCCGCGCGGTGAGCGAGCCGATGGTCGAGGCGTTCTGTGCGGCGCTACGCGACCGCGGGGCTCACGTGGAGACCGGGGAGTTCGGCGCTGACATGCAGGTGAGCCTGGTCAACGACGGGCCCTGCACGATCATCATTGAGTCGTGACGACCCGGTTCCAGGTGACCCCGCCGTCGGCGGTGGTGTAGGCCACCACTCCGATCGTGACCATGCCGGTCTGCGGGTCCACGAAGTCGAGGGCCGGCGGGACCTCCTTGGCGAGGTCGTCCGCCGCGCCGACACATCCGCCGGTCTGCCAGCTGACACCGCCGTCGACGGTCCGCTGCAGCGCGTAGGCCGGGCAGCGTTGTCCGTCGCGGACCAGGATCCAGCCCTCGTCGGGGCTGTCGAAGGAGAGCGCAACGGCGTCGTTCACCGAGCTGAGCGTGCTGAAGCTGCGGCCGTTCTTGCTCGCCAGCACACTGCCGTCGACGCACAGGGCCACCCCCTGGGTCGCCGTGAGCCCTTCGAGCTCGACGACCGGCTCGTTGCGGTCCGAGCAGGGGTTCAGGACCACTCCGGTTGGCGTGTGGACGAACGACGGCGAGCTCGCCAGCCGGTACCACAGCGAGTCGTCAGGCTGGTTGACCCACGTGACGCCGGAGTCGGTCGACGCCAGGACGAGGGGGTCGCACCCGGTTCCGTTCGCGACGACGGCCTGAACCGAGGACGTGCTGTCGGCCCGCAGAGTGAGCACAGCGGACGCGTCGACCGACAGCTTCGTCCAGGTCGTGCCGCCGTCTGACGTGCGGAACACCGCGCCGCCACCAAGACACGTTCCGGACGTCGCACGGAAGGCGTCGGTTGCACTGGTGAGGACCAGGGGCGGCTCGACGGCTTTCACCACCAGCGACGGGTCGACCGTGGCCGACGCGGTCGGCTGCGCGGGCGTCGTGGCAGACGCCGAAGCTGCTGCCTTGGGGAGGGGCGGCGCCTCCGGGGGGTCTTTGGGCCGCAAGGCGAGCACCGTCACCGCGAGAGTCACCACCGCCAGCACCACGATCAGGACGACCGAGGGGCTGACGCGGCGGGACATCTCAGGAGTGTGACGCACCCCGATACTGGCTGTCATGGCAGCCCATCCGCTCGATCCGGTCCCCCAGCCCGTCGCGTTCTTCCTGGCCGACTACGCCGCGGTCGAGAACGGCAAGGTCTACACGTCGGGGGCGTTCTGGAACCGCATGACCGTGGCCTCGTTCCCCTCGGTGCACCACCTGTCGGTCGTCGCGGTGTTCGACGTCCCGTTCTCGGCGCACGGTCACAGCTTCGGGTTCACGGTGCGGTTCGAGGACGCCGATGC
>JBAPUB010000352.1:0-3625 GCA_049282455.1 Actinomycetes bacterium | reverse complement strand
GGGGGGTACGGCTACTCCAAGGAGTACGAGATCGAGCGCCTGTACCGCGAGGCTCCGATGCTGCTGATCGGCGAGGGAACAGCCGACATCCAGCGCATGATCATCGGTCGGCGGTTGCTGGAGGACTACCGCCGCCGCACGTGACCGGGCGCTCGAGCGAGGACGCTCCGCCGTCGCTCGAGGAGCAGCTGAGGGTCCAGGCTCGGCACTGCGCCGAGTTCGGCTCGCCGATGTACGCCGACCTGCTCTCCCGCTGCGCCGTCGACGTCGAAGCCGGGGGACCGGTCGCCGCGCTGCTGGCGTCGCGGGCTGACCTCCCGGCGCAGCAGGTGCTCCCTCTGCGGCTGCTGGGCGGGGTGCACGCGCTCGTGCTGCAGCGTCAGGCTCCAGAGCTCGCGCTGTGGTACCCGAGCGTTGGCGGCGAAGCCGTCGACCCCGACGCTCGGTGGCGTGCCTTCGTCGGTGTCGTCACCGAGCGGGTCGATGAGCTGCAGCCGTGGCTCGACGCCACGGTCCAGACCAACGAGCCGGGTCGCTCGGCTGCTCTGCTTGGTGCCCTGCGCGTCGCCGCTGCTCGTGCCCCGGCCATGCCCTTGCGGGTGTTCGAGCTTGGTGCCAGTGCTGGTCTCAACCTGAGGTTCGACGCGCTGCCCATCGGTCCAGGGCGGCTGATGGGCACCCCCATGCCGGGCGAAGTCGCTGGACCGCTGGCGGTCGCCGAACGGCTCGGCGCCGATCCGAGCCCGATCGACCCCACCACCCCCGAGGGTCGGCTTCGGCTGACCGCGTACGTGTGGGCCGACGACCTGCGGCGCTTCGAGCGGCTTCGTGGCGCCCTCGAGGTCGCCTCGCAGGTCCCGGCCACCGTGCTCCCGCTCCGGGCTGCGGAGTTCGTCCGACAGGTGCGGTTGCGGCCGGGCCACCTCACGGTCGTGTGGCACTCGATCGTGTGGCAGTACCTGGGAATCGAGGAGCGGCGGGCCGTCACCGAAACGCTGGACCGGCTGGCCCAGGTGGCGAGCGACGATGCTCCCTTCGCGTACGTCAGCCTCGAGCCGGAACCGGAGCACATCGGACGTTCGATGCTCCGCAACGACATCCGGTTGCGGCTGGCTCCTGCGGGCGTCGACACGGTGCTCGGCGTCGCGCCTGCCCACGGCGTCCCCGTCGAGTGGAGACCCGACCTCATCGCGTAGGAGGCGACCGGGGAGGATCAAGACAGCGAAAGGAGACATCGTGCAGTTCGGGCGCTACTACGAGGAGTTCGAGGTCGGGGCCGTCTACAAGCACTGGCCGGGCAAGACGGTCACTGAGTACGACGACCACTTGTTCTGCCTGCTGACCATGAACCACCATCCCCTGCACCTCGACGCCCACTACGCCGAGCAGAGCACCGACTTCGGCAAGAACGTCGTCGTGGGCAACTACATCTACTCGCTGCTGCTGGGCATGTCCGTTCCCGACGTCAGCGGGAAGGCCATCGCCAATCTCGAGGTCGAGTCGTTGCGCCACGTCGCACCGACGTTCCACGGCGACACGATCTACGGCGAGACCACCGTTCTCGACAAGACCGAGTCGAAGTCGAAGGACGACCGAGGGATCGTGCACGTGGAGTCGCGCGCCTACAAGCAGGACGGCACGGTCGTGTGCGTGTTTCGCCGCAAGGTGATGGTGCCGAAACGCTCATACGGGGACACTCGCGGTGGAGAGCAACCGGGACGTCCCGAGCCGATCAGCTAGCCCGCTCCCGACAAACCCGTGGACGCTGGCCGACCCCCAAGCGGTACCGTCGCGCCATGGTCTTGCCGGTGATCGCCGAGTTCACCGCTGAGCATGTGGGAGATGCGGCTGAGCTCCTGGCGCGGCGACAGGTGGCTCTTCGCTCGGTCGAGCCGCTCCTGCCACGCCAGTTCGACAAGACCGACCAGGCGGAGCAGCTTCTGTCGGCTCTGCTGTCCGAGGGGGCGACCGGCGTGGTCGCGTACCGGAGAGGGACGGTTGCCGCCTACCTGCTTGGGGTCGCCCGTGAGGACTCGGTGTGGGGGCCCAACGTCTGGATGCCCGCCGAAGCAGCCGCGGCCGCCGAGGCTGACCTCCTGCGCGACGTCTACGCAGGGGCGGCTCAGCGGTGGGTCGACGAAGGCCGGACGGCCCACTACGCGCTGATCCCTGCGCAGGACGCAGAGGTGGTCCGCGCATGGTCACACCTGTGCTTCGGGGTGCAGCACGTCCACGCCGCCCTCCCAATCCCCCTGGACTCCGGTCGCCGGGGCGCCATGCCCTCACGTCGGGACACCGGTGTCTCGATCCGTCCCGCGGTACCCGGCGATGCCGAGCAGATCGCACCGTTCGGCGTGCAGTTCGGCGAGCACCTTCGCCAGGCACCGGTGTTCTCCCGGGCGGCGCTGACTTCGTTGAGCGAGGCCCTGGTCGAGGAGAGGGAAACCCTCGCTGACCCGGCTCTGACCACGTTCGTGGCCGAGCATCGTGGACGCGTGGTCGGGGCCGCACTTGGCTGCGACCTGACGCAGTCGTCGGCTCACTCGGGTCTGGCCAGGCTCAATGATGCCGCCATGTTCGCCTGGGTCTTCGTCGACGAAGCCGAGCGGGGCCACGGCGTCGGCCGCGAGCTTGCGACCGCCGTCATCGACTGGGCGCAAGCAGCCGGCTACGGGTGCGTCGTCACCGACTGGCGCTCGGCCAACCTGCCTTCGTCACGAGCCTGGCCGCCGATGGGGTTCCGCGCGACCTTCCTGCGCATGCACCGGTTGGTCGGCTACTGACCAGGGCCGCCGCAGAGGTTGACGCCGGGGGCGTGCGCGCGCGACGGTTTCGTCCGTGATCGATTCGTGAAGGCGTCGTCCCGCTGCCCACGCTGCCACGCGGAGCTCTCGAGCCCGGGGTTGTTCTTCAACGACTGGCGGTGCGACGCGCACGGCCCGGTGGCGCCTCTGCAGGCTGCCCTGTCCCCGACCAGTGAAGCGCTCTCGGTCATGGTGGCTCAGTCGCGCGTGCCGGTCTGGATCCCCTGGCCACTCCCCGCTGGCTGGTTGGTCACCGGCGCAGCCACCGCCGGCGACGCCCGCACCGGGTGGGTCGGCGGCGCCGTCGCCTTGAGCGGGCCGGCGCCGCTCGGTGGGCCGGCCGACCTGCTCCTTGTCGCGGAGGAGCCCGGCGTCGGGCTCGGGGCGGGCTTGGCCGGGCTCGGGGGCTCCGACCCTGGTCCGGGAGCGGTGACCGGGCCACCGGTCACGCGCGTCGGGGCCGCGACCCGTCCGACCCCGCTGTGGTCGGTGCCACCGGTGTCGGGCGTCGACCAGGCGGTCTACGTGGGGGAGGCCGACGGCTGCTGGCTGTGGGCGATCTGCTGGCCCAGCGAGGTCAGTCTCGTGCTGCACGACTCGATCGAGCTGGTCGACCTCAGGGCACCCGGACACCGGCTCGACATCCCGTTCGGCGCGCCGTCCCCCCGTCTGGTCTTCTGAGGCTGCGTACGCTGCCCCGATGGGCCAGCTGGATCTGGAAGGCATGCCGCGGAGGCTGTTCTCGTGCACCCCGACCAGGCTCACGACGTGGCTGGACTGCCCCCGTCGGTACCGGTTCACGTACCTGGACCGTCCATCGC
>JBAPUB010000351.1:0-13192 GCA_049282455.1 Actinomycetes bacterium | reverse complement strand
GTCCACGAGATCTGCACCACGCTGGCTCACCTCGACCCCGACGGCACCACCGTGACGGCGGGCGTGACGACGCTGTCGGCCTCGACCGGCAAGAAGGTCAGAGCTTCTCGACGGGGGCGTACCGCAGCAGCAGGCGCTTGACCCCGTCGGCCCCGAAGTCGACAGAGGCCACCGCCTTGTCACCCACACCTTCGACGGTGACGACCGTCCCCAGACCGAACGCGTCGTGTGTCACCCGGTCGCCCGCGGACAAGGCCACGACCTCGCGGTTTCCCGGTGACCTGACCGACGGTCTCGCGGCGACGTTGGCGATGGCCGGAGCCGGACCAGTGGGCGAGGACTCCTCGCGCTCCCACTCGACGAGAGCCTCGGGGATCTCGTCGAGGAACCGCGAGGGTGGGTTCCACTGCGGCGAGCCCCACGCGGAACGGGTCACGGCGCGGCTGACGTACAGCCGCTCCCTGGCCCGGGTGACCCCTACGTAGGCGAGGCGTCGCTCCTCCTCGAGCTCCTTGGTGTTCCCGAGCGACCGCATGTGCGGAAAGACGCCGTCCTCCATGCCGCTGAGGAACACCACCGGGAACTCCAGGCCCTTCGCCGTGTGCAAGGTCATCAACGTGACCACTCCGGCGTCGTCGTCGGGGATCTGGTCGGAGTCTGCAACGAGCGCGACCTGCTCGAGGAAGTCGGCCAGCGTCCCCTCAGGCTGCGCGTCCTCGAACTCGCGGGCCACCGCCTCGAGCTCGCGGAGGTTCTCGATGCGCGTCTCGTCCTGCGGGTCACCCGAGGCCTGCAGCTCGGCCAGGTAGCCGGTCTGCTCGAGGACGGCCTCGAGCAGCGTCGCCGGGCCTGTGCCGGACTCCTGAAGCGTGCGCAGGTCGTCGAGCAGCCTGACGAACGAGGAGATCGAGTGACCAGCGCGCGGCTGCAACGTGCCGATCTCGTCAACCCGGCGAAGCGCCTGCCAGAAGGTGACCCGCTCGCGGTCCGCGAAGCTCTCGAGCGACGACTCCGCCTTGTCACCGATCCCTCGGCGAGGTGTGTTCAGGATCCGACGGAGCGAGACGACGTCCTCGGGGTTGGCGATGACACGCAGGTAGGCCAGGGCGTCACGGACTTCGCGCCGCTCGTAGAACTTGACCCCGCCCACGACCCGGTAGGGAAGCCCCACCCGGATGAAGACCTCCTCGAACACCCGTGACTGGGCATTCGTGCGGTAGAAGACGGCAATGTCCTTGGGCTGGGCGTCACCGGCATCGGACAAGGCATCGATCGTCTGCGCCACGAACGACGCTTCGTCGTGTTCGTTGTCGGCCACGTACCCGACGATCGGCGACCCCGATCCGGTGTCGGTCCACAGCCGCTTCGGCTTGCGGTCGAGGTTCTGGGCGATCACCGCGTTGGCGGCCTCGAGGATGGTCTGCGTCGAGCGGTAGTTCTGTTCGAGCAGGATCGTGCGTGCATCGGGGTAGTCCTGCTCGAACTGCATGATGTTGCGGATCGTCGCGCCACGGAAGGCGTAGATGCTCTGGTCGGCGTCGCCGACCACGCACAGCTCGGCCGGTCGCAGCTCGCCTCCGGGCCGTCCGACGAGCTCGCGCACGAGGATTTACTGCGCGTGGTTGGTGTCCTGGTACTCGTCGACCAGAACGTGCCGGAAACGTCGTCGGTAGTGCTCGGCGACGTCGGGAAACGCCTGCAGGAGGTTGACGGTGATCATGATGATGTCGTCGAAGTCGAGGGCGTTGGCCTCGCGCAGACGTCGTTGGTACACGGCGTAGGCCTCGGCGACGGTCTTCTCGATGTGGTTCTCGGCGCGGTCCGCTGCGGTCTCCCAGTCGACGAGCTCGTTCTTCAAGTTGCTCACCTGCGCGCTGAAGGACCGCGGCTGGTATCGCTTGGCGTCGAGGTCGAGGTCACGGCACACCATCGTCATCAGCCGAAGAGCATCGGCCTGGTCGTAGATCGAGAAGGACGACGAGAAGCCCAGGAGCTTGGCCTCACGCCGCAGGATGCGTACACAGGCCGAGTGGAACGTCGACACCCACATGGCCTTGACGCGCGGGCCGACGAGGGCACCGACGCGCTCCTTCATCTCGCCGGCGGCCTTGTTGGTGAAGGTGATCGCCAGGATCTCGCCGGGCTGCACACCGCGGGCTGCGAGCAGGTGAGCGATCCGGGCCGTGAGCACGCGGGTCTTGCCCGAGCCGGCCCCAGCGACGATCAGCAGGGGTGACCCTTCGTGGAGGACGGCGGCGCGCTGCTGGTCGTTGAGCCCCTCGAGAAGCCCGGGTGGGTCGGCACGGGGCCGGCCGGGCTCGTCGAAGAGGGTGCTCACCGGGCGAAGTCTAGGTCGCTGCGGTGACGCCCCCTCGAACCACGCGACTCAGCGGTAGGTGCCTACCACGGAGACCACGAGGTTGACGCCGTCGGCGCCGACGTTGCGCAGCTTGACCTCACGATTCGCGCTCAGCTGGGCCAAGACGGTGGTCGACACCGACTGCCGCGACGCAGCGGCAGCATCGACGGTGTGAGGCCTGCGACCGTCGGCGCGCCAGAACGTCAGCCGCGTGTCTGCAGAGGGTTTGCGGATCGTCACCTCCAGCAGCACTGCCTTGGCATCCACGGGCACGCGTTTCGCGAGCGAGATCACCTTGGTGTCACCCGAGTTCAGCTTCCTGATGCCGAGGTTCTTCGCCGTGTTGACCACCGTGACGACCTTGTGCCGCGCAACGAATCCGACCCCGCCTCGCAAGGTGGCGGGCTGGTAGGCGGCCGAGACGTCGACGTCGACGGCCTTGGCCGTTCGTCCGGCGTTCTCGACCGTGATCGACCCGCCACTGCCCAGGGGCACGACCGTCTGGACCGTGGAGAGGGTCCCCTTCGTGTACGACAGCACCGGGCTCTTCGGCCGCTGCGACCCGGTCGGGTACACGAAGAGGCGGCCCGAGCCGGCCGAGGCCGGCACGTTCAACGTGACGACGGCTGCGGTGGCCGCGGGACTGACCCCCCGGGTGTCCGCGACCTGGATCCGTGTCCTGGCTCCGGCGCCGACGGGCGAGCTGGCGCCGTCGAGCAACGGGCGCGGCCTCACCATGCGAAGAAGGTCCCCGCTGGCCAGGTCACGGGCCGCAGGCACGAGTGTGGGGTCTGGGTAGTACCCGACGACGTTGACCACGAGGTCCGTGGCGCCGTAGCTGGTGAAGAAGCTGACCTTGCCGTCGGCGCCCACGGGCACGACGACCAGTGAGGTGCTGGTCTCGTTCATCCCGGCACTGACTCGGGCGGCGTCGGCAATGGCACCGCCGGCCGGGCCCGCGGTCAGCGCGGAGGCGAAGCTGGGGTTGGCCATCGTGACCTGCAGGGCCACTGACGAGACGCCCGTGGCGGGGACGCTTCCCACACCCGTCACCAGGGCGTCGACGCGGGTCGGTGTGGACGTGTACTCGATCGGGGCGAACAGCCGGCACGGACCGTTGACCGTTCCCAGACCGCGCACGGTGGACAGCACCCGGGTCGCTGGGACCGGGACGAACGTCGACGGCTCGGTCGGCAGCGGCGGAGCGCTGGTGGCCAGGGTCGACGGCTGGCAGGGTCCGGCCAGGGGCTGGTCCGTCCAGAACGAGGTGCGTCCGGTCGAGCCGTCGAGGGAGAGACTGATGTGCATGTGGTCGGTGTGCGGGTTCGTCCCCGTGTAGTCGCCCCAGCCCCGCGGCGAGTACGCACGCCACATGCGGCGGTTGAAGATGATGTACATGACGCCCAGCCGGCGCGCCATCGCAGCCTTGTTGCCGTACTTGTCGGGGCCGAGCAGCCAACCGAGGAACGCCTTCGCCTTGGCCATGTCGGCACGGTTCGTGGTGTCGATCATCCAGTCGAGCGCCCGCCCCTCGTTGTGCTCGGAGACCGTGTAACAGGCGTTGTACGAGATACCGATCGACTCGTCTGCACCGTAGGTGGCCCGGATGAGCGACGCGATCTTCTTGGCTCCTGGGCGGTCGACCAAGTCACACTTGACGCCACCCTGGTAGGGAGCGAAGTCCTCGATCGCCTTCCCGAGCGCGGGAGTCACCGGGACCGGGACCGTGGCGTGTGCCGGCTCGAGCACCAGCAGAGGGAGGACCTGGGCCAGAAGCGCCACGAGCACACCCACCACTACTGTGGTCACCGGAGTGCGGCGGGTCGGCTGGGTCGTCATCACGTCACGCATATGTCGGGTCTTCGGCCTTCGCCCAGATGGTCTGAAGCCCCTGCCTATCACGCCCCGCTCGGACCTTCACCCGTTCGGCCCAGCCTGTTCGGGCTCGGCCACCCAGGTATGCACGATGAGCAACTGTGACCGCACGAGAGGAGCCGCAGTGCCCGAGGAGAGCCAGGTCGAGCGCATCTTGGTGGTGACCGCGCATCCGGACGACGTCGACTTCGGCGCCTCGGGCACGATCGCCGGCTGGACGGCGTCCGGCGTCGAGGTGACCTACTGCATCGTCACTGACGGCGACGCAGGCGGCTTCGACCCAGCGGTCCCTCGCTCGGAGATCCCGCGGATCCGTCGGGCCGAGCAGACCGAGGCCGCCCGCCTGTGCGGCGTCAAGGACGTGCGCTTCCTGGGCTACCGCGACGGCGAGCTGACCGTGACCCACGACCTGCGCCGAGACATCAGCCGGGTGATCCGCGAGGTGCGGCCCCAGCGGCTGCTGACCCAGAGCCCCGAGCGGAACTGGGAGCGCATCCAGGCATCGCACCCCGACCATCTCGCAGCGGGCGAGGCCGCGATTCAGGCGGTGTACCCAGATGCCCGCAACCCGTTCGCCCACGAGTCGCTGCTGCGCGACGAGGGCCTGGACGCCTGGACCGTCCCCGAGGTCTGGCTCATGGCCGGCGCCCAGCCCACCCACTTCGTCGACGTCACCGACCAGTTCGACACCAAGATCGCGGCCCTGCGCGCCCACGAGTCGCAGACCGCGCACATGGATGAGCTGCCGGACTTCATCAGGGGATGGCTGGTCCGCAACGCCGCCGCGGCCGGGTGGCCGGACGGTCGGCTGGCCGAGGCGTTCCGCGTGGTCGCCACGGCGTGAGCTCGGGTGCTGCTAGAGCGCCCAGAACACCGCGATCGCGACGTTCACGATCTCGACGGCACCGATCGTGGCCCACACACCGGTCGTGACCGTGTCCCGCTTGCGGTTGGCCGCGATGAGCACCAGGGCCACCAGTGCGAGGACGAGCTTCGTCGTGATCTTCACGTAGAAGGCGCCAGCCACCTCGCCGTCGACCTGCGGCACCACACCGGCGAGCAGCACTCCTGTGACCACCTGCGTCAAGATCCCATGCCACTGGACGGGCAGGATCTTGCGCTCGCTCGACTTCATCTGGACGAGGAACCCCCCGAGCACGCCGGCCAGACCCAGAAGGTGCAAGAACACGAGTAGATGCTCCAGAAAAGCCATGCGTCCGACCCTAGAGGAGCCTGCGATCGGCGGCCCAGCGGGTCAACTCGTTGCGGTTGGACAGCTGCAGCTTGCGCAGCACGCTCGACATGTGGGTCTCGACGGTCTTGACCGAGAGGAACAGCTCCTTGGCCACTTCCCGGTAGGTGTAGCCACGAGCAATGAGCTGCATGACCTCCTTCTCCCGGGCGGTCAGTCGGTCGAGCTCGTCGTCGACGACTGGCGCCTCGACGCCAGCGGCGAACGCGTCGAGGACGAAGCCGGCCAGTCGGGGCGAGAAGACTGCGTCGCCATCAGCGACGCGCTGGATCGCCCGGGCCAGCTCGTCGCCGGTGATCGACTTGGTCACGTATCCGCGCGCGCCCGCCCGGATCGTCGCAATCACGTCCTCGGCCGCGTCGGACACCGACAGCGCGAGGAACCGCGCCGAGGGCACCGTCGTCGCGCACCGCCTGATGACCTCACGCCCGTCTCCTCCAGGGAGGTGGACGTCGAGCAGGACGACGTCGGGACGGGTCGTCGTGACCACAGCCACGGCGCTGGCGACATCCTCGGCCTCACCGACGACGTCGACGGCGTCCCCCAGCTCGGCCCTGACACCGGTACGGAACATCCGGTGGTCGTCGACGAGGACCACGCGAACCGTCATGCCGAGGTCTCCGTCGACGGGACCAGCGCCAGCCTGACCTCAGTGCCCGTGCTGTCCGACCGCACCGTTGCCGTTCCGCCGTTGCGCTCCATGCGACCGATGATGGACTGCCTCACTCCCAGTCGATCGGCTGGGACGGTATCCGGGTCGAAGCCCGGCCCTCGGTCACGCACGTACACGACCACCTCGAGGGCGCCGACTTCGGCGTACACGGCGATCGGCGCGGTCGACCCGCTGTGCTTCGCCGCGTTGACCATGGCTTCGCGGGCGGCGAGCAGCAGTCCGGACCACCGGTCGACGCCGTCGGGGTCGGACGCGTCGAGGGCGGCGTCGCCGACACAGACCACCTCGACCGGGACGCCGTGGGAGTCCTCGACCTCCGCGGCGACCCGCTCCAGCGCCGCCCGGAACGAGGCGTCGACCGTGCCCGGCGGGGCGTAGAGCCACCGCCGCAGGTCGCGCTCCTGGGCGCGGGCCAGGCGGACCACCTCACGTGGTTCGTCGGCATGGCGCTGGACGAGGGTCAGCGTCTGCAGCACCGAGTCGTGAACCTGGGCGGCCAGCTCGGCCCGCTCCTGGGCCCGAATCCGGTCCCGTCGCTCAGCGTCGCGGTCACGCAGCACCCGGAGCACGTAGGGCGACAGCAGCAGGACCAGGCCGAGGGTGACCACGACGGCGGCGGTGAGCACGTGCGCGGCCTGCTCCAGCCCACCCCGGCCGGCCACAAAGGCCACGATGCCGGCGACGACCAGCATCACGCCGATCGCCACCTGCAGGGCGCCGGACCACCCGGACGGTCGGGACTCGACGCCGGCCAGCAGCCGAGCCCGTTGCTCCTCGTCGACGCGCAGCCACACCAGGGCGGCGCCGAGCCCGACGACGACCAGCTGCCACAGCCCGTTCGCCCGCCAACCCGCCAGGTCCGCGACCAGCACCGCACCGACACCCAGGGCGGCCAGGCTCAGTACCAGCCCTCGGCTCAGATCAGGGCTCGAGGACGCCGAAGAGTCGTCGAACCCTGGCTCGACGACCTCCTGCTGCGGCACGAAGACCCACAGCAGCCCGTACGCCAGGACCCCGGCTCCGCCGGCCAGAGCCAGCAGCACAAAACCCGCGCGGACGAGCCACGGGTCGACCCCCAGGTGCTCACCGACACCAGCCGCTACACCAGCGACCAGGCGACCGTCGGACGACCGTCGCAAGGGCCGACGCTGCGCGAAGCCAGGGTCAGGAGCGCTCACGAAGGCATCGTCACACGAACCGCCCGCCCAGCCATCGGGGTCTGGGCCCCGGACGCACCGGGCGCGGGGCCAGGGTCGGGTCAGGGTCGGGTCAGGGTCTGGTCAGGGCGTTGGCCCATACCGGTGCGGTCCGAGGAGGTGTCGGATGGAGGCATGACGTACGAATCGGGTGCCTATGCGCCGCCCAGTCAACCTCTGCCTCCCGTCGGCGACCCGCCTCCTGCCCCGCCGCCGCGGCCGCCGCTTCGGCGCCTTCGGGACGACCGGATGGTCGGTGGAGTGGCCAGCGGTGTCGCCCAGTGGCTGCGCATCGACCCGGTTCTCGTCCGCGTGGCCTTCGTCGTCCTGGCGGTCTTCGGTGGCTCGGGGCTGGTCCTCTACGCGATCGGCTGGTTGTTCATCCCCGAGGTCGGACGAGACCAGTCCGCGGCCCAACGGGTGCTGGGTGACCACCAGGTCGTGCTCTGGGTCGCAGCCATCGTGGGCGGTCTGCTGCTTCTGGGCCTCGTCGGCGACGCGCTGTCAGGCGGGCCGTTCCCCGACAACGGTCCGTTCGGCGTGATCCTGCTGCTGGCGGTCATCGCCGTGATCGTCGTGGTGGTCCGCCGGCCCGACTCCTCCGACGACGGACCCGTCCCAGGGGCTGCGGGGCCGGTGGCTGACCGGCCAGTGGCTGAGGGGACGATGACGGCCAGCGCGGCGACGCCTCCTCCGGCGCCCCGCGAACGCTCCCTGCTGGGTCGGCTCACGATCAGCGTGCTCGCCCTGGTGATCGGCGTCCTGGTCGCCCTCGACTTCGTCGGAGCGCTCGACCTGACCGTGACCATGGGCCTGGCCGCGGCGCTGGCCGTGGTGGGTGCGGGACTGGTCGTCGGCGGGTTCGTCGGCCGTTCCCGCGGCCTGATCGCCTGGGGCGTCTTGCTCGTCCTGGTGCTCGTGCCGGTGTCGGCCTTCGAGCGGTCGAGCTTCTCCTTCGACCGCAACGGCGAGCTCTACTACCGTCCGCCGACCGTGGCTGCGGTCCACGACAGCTACACCGCTGGTGTCGGAGGCATCCAGCTCGACCTCACGAAGGCTGACCCGGCGGGGACCATGCACGACGTCGCAGTCCAGCTCGGCGTCGGCGACGTCACGCTCTACGTGCCCGAAGATGTCACCATCGAAGTCGCGGCAACCGTCGGGGCAGGCACCGTCCAGTTCCCCAAGGGTGGGTCTGACGGGGGAACCAACGTCGACCAGACCTACACCCACACCGGACCCGCCGACGTCGGCGGCTACCGCATCGACGCCCAGGTCGGGCTCGGACAGATCGAGGTGATCGCACTGTGAAGCGTCATGCCGTCGACGTCACCTCACTGGTGACCGGAGTCGTGTTCGTCCTCGTGGCCCTGCTGTACCTGACCGGCCCAAGCCAGGGGTGGTCCGTCGACGGACGGTGGGTCCTCCCGCTCGTCCTGATCGGGCTGGGGCTGGCCGGACTGGTCGGGAGCGTCACCGCCGTACGGCGACAGGGGTCACCGGGTCCTGTCGACCCCGTCGACCCCGTCGAGACGGTCCGAGCCGACGGTGGGCACGAGCAGGAGTAACGCCTGGGCCACCGGTGGCCGGCGTCGGTCAGGCAGGTGCTCCCGCCGAGTCGATCAGGGTCAGCGCCCATCGCGCCACCGGAGTCAGGGGGACCTCGGACACCTTGTCGAGCGCCACCCAGGCGACATCGTCGGTGCTGCCACCCACGTCGATGATCTCCAACGGTCCGGTCGACTCGACCTGCACCCGGTAGAGAACCCGGACCGCGTGGTAGCTCTCGACCCCGTCGTCGACCGACGTCGACCGCTGGAACGAGTCGACGCCCAGCAGTGCGGTCGGACGGCCCCGCAGCCCAGTCTCCTCGTAGAGCTCACGGAGGACGGCCTCTCGCGGATGCTCCCCGTGGTCGATCCCACCGCCCGGCAGCGTCCAGTGGCCGGGGGTCTGCGTCACCGCGGACAGCCTCGCGAGCAGCAGCCCTCCGGCGTCCACGCACAGCCCGTACGCGGCGACCCGCGTGACCTCGTTCGGTTTCACGGTCGCTCCTCCAGTCGTCGGTCGAAGGTCGCCGTGAGCGCCGTCACGAAACCCCGGCCCATCCACTGCCTCACGTCGACAGTCATCTGCTGAGGCGTCACGGTGATGACGGGGTAGGAGTTGTTCGCGCCGCGACGTCGGTCGGAGATCGCGGTACCGGCGACGACCGACAGCGCCTCGCGATCGTGCACACGGCCGCGCAGGATCACCGGCGCGACCAGGGGGTCGTGAGTGTGGCCGGCCAGCAGCAGGTCGACCTTCGCCGACGCCGCCGACGCGACGATGTCCGACCGGTTGACCATCCCTGACAGGTCCTTGGGCAGCACCGGGTGGTGCGTGACGAGGATCCGGACGTCCCCGGCCGGCGCGCCTCCGAGGACCTGCTCCACGAGCTCGCCCTGCCGCTCGCTGAGGTGCCCGGACTTCCAGCGCCAACGAGGCATCGAGTTCAGCCCCAGGACGGTCGCCCCTGGCACCTGAAGCACCGGGTCGAGCTCGCCGTGGATGTGCTTGCGGTACTTGTCGAACGGTCCGGAGATCCGCGTGACGACGTCGTACAGCGGGATGTCGTGGTTGCCCGGGACGACGATCAACGGCTGAGGCAGCTGGTCCAGGTAGGCCCGCGCCGCCTCGAACTGGTGCGAGCGGGCTCGCATCGTGAGGTCTCCACTGACCACCGTCATGGTCGGGTCCTGCTCGTGCAGGTCGCGCAGGAGCCCGTCGGCCACGTGCTGCTCGTCGCTGCCCAGGTGGATGTCGGACACCTGGGCGACGACGACGCGCTGGGACGTGGGTTCGGGCGGGGTCACGGCACGATCATGGTGCCTGGACCGGTCGAAAGGTCAGGCGACCGCGGCTGGCTGGCGTTCGCGCCAACCGAGGTAGCGCAGGTAGCCGCGGTCGTCGACCTTGGCGTACGTCGGGACAGGACTCACAGTCCAACCTCGCTCGGCCAGGTAGCCGAACCAGGCATCGTCGGGCTCGCCGGACATGTCCGGCCAGTCGAAGCGTTTCCAGTCCATGGGGCCCTCGCAACTGGGAAGGGGAGCGGAACCAATAGATGCATCGTCCGCACCTAGTCATGGATAACTAGCCCGACTGGGTGAACGTGGTCACTCCCACTCGATGGTGCCCGGCGGCTTGCTGGTCACGTCGAGCACCACCCGGTTCACCTCGCGGACCTCGTTGGTGATCCGGGTCGAGATCCGACCGAGCAGGTCATGGGGCAGCTGGGCCCAGTCGGCCGTCATGGCGTCCTCGCTGGTGACGGGGCGCAGGACCACCGGGTGGCCGTAGGTTCGCCCGTCGCCTTGCACGCCGACCGAGCGGACGTCGGCCAGCAGCACCACCGGCATCTGCCACACCGTGCGGTCCAGACCGGCTGCCGTGAGCTCCTCACGCGCGATGGCGTCGGCAGCACGCAGGGTCTCCAGCCGCTCGTGGGTGACCTCCCCGATGATCCGGATACCCAGCCCAGGCCCCGGGAACGGCTGGCGCCACACGATCTCGACCGGCAGCCCCAGCTGCTCGCCCACGGCCCGGACCTCGTCCTTGAACAGCGACCGCAGGGGTTCGACCAGGGCGAACTGGAGGTCCTCGGGCAGCCCGCCGACGTTGTGGTGGCTCTTGATGTTGGCCGTCCCCGTTCCGCCACCACTCTCGACCACGTCGGGGTACAGCGTTCCCTGCACCAGGAACTCGACCGTCTCGCCGTGGGCTCCGGCCTCGGCGACCACTTCGGCCGCTGCGTCCTCGAACACGCGGATGAACTCACGCCCGATCGTCTTGCGCTTGGCCTCGGGGTCGGTGACCCCCTTCAGTGCGTCGAGGAACCGTTGTTGCGCGTCCACGACCTTCAGGCGCACTCCGGTGGCGGCGACGAAGTCCTTCTCGACCTGGTCGGCCTCGCCCTGGCGGAGCAGGCCATGGTCGACGAACACGCAAGTGAGCTGGTCACCAATCGCTCGTTGAACCAGGGCCGCGGCCACGGCTGAGTCGACACCGCCCGAGAGACCGCAGATCGCCAGCCGGTCTCCGACCTGCCCCCGGATCGCGTCGACCTGCTCGTCGATGACGTTGCTCATCGTCCAGCTGGGCCGACAGCCGGCGACGTCGAACAGGAACCTCTCGAGGATCCGCTGGCCGTGCTCGGTGTGCAGCACCTCGGGGTGGAACTGGACCCCGGCCAGCGACTTCGACCCGGACTCGAACGCAGCGACTGGCGCTCCCTCGCTCGCTGCGACCACCGTGAAACCCACGGGGGCCGCGGTCACGGCGTCGCCATGGCTCATCCAGACCTGGAGCTCGAGCGGCAGGTCGCGAAACAACGTTGAGTCGAGGTCGGTCACCTGGACCAGAGTGCGGCCGAACTCGCTGAGCCCGGTGCGCGCCACGGTGCCTCCCAGCGACAACGCCATGGCCTGGAACCCGTAGCAGATCCCGAACACGGGGACGTCAGCGGAGAACAGACCTGCGTCGACCCGCGGGGCGCCGTCGGCGTACACACTGCTCGGACCGCCTGACAGCACAATCGCCTTTGGGGACTTCGCGAGCATCTGCTCCACCGGCATGGTGTGCGGCACGATCTCGCTGTAGACGTGTGCCTCGCGGATCCTGCGTGCGATCAGCTGCGCATACTGCGCACCGAAGTCGACGACGAGGACCGTGTCGAAGGGCTGCTCGCTCACATCGTCCACGGAGTAGCTCACGACAGCGAAGTCTATCGACGCCGGGTATCTCGCTGGCCCCATGGCCCAGGCGACCCGTAGCGTGACCCGGTGTGCGCAACCTCCCCCTGGCCGACCCCGGAACGCCTGATCTTGGCTCGGCGACCCGGTTGTTGGTGTGGATCGGGCGGGGCCAGCGACGCATCCTGACGCTCGGGGTCGTGTGGGGCATCTTCTGGATGGGGTTCCAGGCGCTGATCCCCGGGGCACTCGGCGCAGGGATCCAGGCCGTCACCGACAAGAGCCTGCCCCGCGTGTGGCTGTGGTCGGCCGTCGTCCTCCTGCTGGGCCTGCTCCAGGCCCTCGCTGGCGTGATGAGACACCGCTATGCCGTCACCAACTGGCTGACGGCAGCCTCGCGCGTGCAGCAGCTCATCGTGCGACACGCCTCCTACCTCGGCGGCGACCTGTCCGCACAGATGGCCACGGGGGAGGCTGCCGCCGCTGCCGCGAACGACTCCAGCCGGATCGGCAACGTGTTCGACGTCGCGGCCCGGTTCGTCGGTGCCATCGTCGCCTTCATCGGCATCGCGGTCCTGCTTCTGGTCGCCAACCCGCTGCTGGGTGCGGTCGTGGTCATCGGCGCCCCGATCCTGGCGCTGGCCATCGGGCCGTTCGTCCGTCCGCTCGAGCGCCGTGAGCGGGTGCAGCGAGAGAAGCTGGGCAAGGCCACCGAGCTCGCCGCCGACACCGTCGCCGGGCTGAGGGTGATTCGCGGGATCGGCGGCGAGGAGCTCTTCCTGGCGCGCTTCCAGCGGGCCTCGCAGTCGGTGCTCGACGCGTCGGTGCACACGGCCCGGGTGAAGTCGACCCTCGACGGACTGCAGGTCCTCCTGCCCGGCCTGTACCTCGTGATCGTCACGTGGCTGGGCGCCCGGCTGGCCGCCCAGGGCACGATCAGTGTCGGCCAGCTCGTCGCGTTCTACGGCTACACGGCGTTCCTCGTGCTGCCGCTGCGCACCATGACCGAGACCGCCCAGAAGTGGACGGCGGCCAAGGTGGCCGCGGCCCGCGTGGTCACCGTCTTGGCGCTCGAGCGCCTGATCGAGCCGGCCGACCCCGGGG
>JBAPUB010000350.1:0-2272 GCA_049282455.1 Actinomycetes bacterium | reverse complement strand
CCTCCTGAGTACGCTCGGCCGGCGCCAGGGGAGACCCCCTGAGCCGGATGACCTGTCGCACCGTGGAGGTTCTGTGTACCCCGACGACCTGAAGTACACCGCTGAGCACGAGTGGGTGCGCGCCGAGGACGACGGGAGCGTGACTTTCGGGATCACCGACTATGCACAGGACGCCTTGGGCGACATCGTGTTCGTCACCCTGCCTCCGGCAGCCACCGAGGTGAGCGCCGGGGACGCGATCGGCGAGGTCGAGTCGACCAAGAGCGTGAGTGACGTCTACGCACCGCTCTCGGGCAGCGTGCTAGCCCGAAACGATGCGCTGGAGGCGACACCGGAGATCATCAACTCCGACCCGTACGGCGAGGGCTGGATGCTGCGGATGCGTCCGGCTGACCCGTCGGCTCTGGCCTCCCTCCTCGACTCCGATGCCTACGCCGCGCACGTCGCCGAGGCGTGAGCCCAGCGAGCCCAGCGCTCGGTTGACCTGCACCGTTGCGGGGACGTAGGTTTTCGGCGAACCGTCAAGTTGATGTTGACTGTTCTCGACCCCGGGCTCGCGACCGTGGTCGGCCCCGTCGTTGAGCCCCATCGAGCGAGAGGATCGTCATGGCGCTGTGCTCGGCGTGCGGCCACGAGACGCCGGACCCGCAGGCTCGGTTCTGTGCCAGCTGCGGACAGCCGCTCGGCTCCGCGGCTGCGTCCGAGGTCACGTCGATGCTGTCGCTGGGTGGGCCAGCCGACGAACCTTCGAGCCCTGACGGCGACGTCGCACCAGGACACGGCCTCGAGGCGGGGGTTCTCGACCGGCTGGCCGCCGGCACCGCACTGCTCGTCGTGAAGCGGGGCCCGTCATCGGGTGCTCGGTTCCTGCTGGACGCCGATGTGACCACTGCTGGGCGCCACCCCGAGAGCGACATCTTCCTCGACGACATCACCGTGTCGCGAAGGCACGCCGAGTTCCGACGCGACGCCGAGGGCTTCCGGGTGGTTGACGTGGGCAGCCTGAACGGCACGTACGTCAACCGGGCGAGAGTCGACGACGTCCGCCTCATCAACGCCGACGAGGTGCAGGTCGGCAAGTACCGCCTGGTGTTCTTGTCCGCGACGGCGGAGGAGGACTCCGAGTGAGCGCGACGGCACCGGTCAGGGCGTCGCTGAGCATCGGGGAGGTCCTGGCACAGCTACGTCAGGAGTTCCCGGACGTGACGATCTCCAAGATCCGTTTCCTGGAGTCCGAGGGCCTGGTCGAGCCTGAGCGCACTCCGTCGGGCTACCGCAAGTTCAGCCCGATGCACGTGCAACGACTGCGGTACGTCCTCGCGGCTCAGCGTGACCAGTACCTGCCGCTCAAGGTCATTCGCGAGCACCTCGAGGCCATGGACCGCGGTCTGCAGCCCCCCGAGACGCCGGGCGGTGGCCCCCGGGTGCCGATCAGCCTCGTTCACAGTGACGGTTTTCCGGGTGCCGATGCATTCGTCAAGGACTCGTCGGGACTCCGGCTGTCACGCGACGAGCTTGCCTCATCAGCGGAGATCGACGACCGGCTGTTGACCGCCCTGGAGAGCTTCGGTCTGGTGTCCCCGACCCCAGGGGGCCACTACGACGGAGACGCTCTGCAGATCGCCAAGGCGGCCGGTGAGCTCAGTACGTTCGGTCTCGAGCCACGACACCTGCGTGCATTCAAGGCCGCGGCCGACCGGGAGGTCGGCCTCATCGAGCAAGTCGTCACACCGTTGCGTCGGCAGCGTGGCGCCGACGCCGCCGGCCGAGCCCAGGAGACCGAGCGCGAGCTGGCGGCCCTGTCGGTGCGCTTGCACGCCTCCCTCGTGACCTCGATGCTCGGCCAGGACCAGCACCGCTGAAGCCGAGCGAACCACGAGTGGTCCAAGGGTAGGGTGACGTTCGTGAACCAACTCGACGTCGTGGGTGTCCGGGTCGAGATGCCGTCCAACCAGCCGATCGTGCTGCTGCGCGAACAGGGTGGTGAGCGGTACCTGCCGATCTGGATCGGCGCTGTCGAGGCCACAGCGATCGCCTTCGCCCAGCAGGGGGTGGTTCCGGCCCGTCCGTTGACCCACGACCTGCTGCGCGACGTCGTCACTGCTCTTGGCCGGGTGGTGACCCAGGTCCAGATCACCGAGCTTCGAGAGGGCGTCTTCTACGCCGACCTGCACTTTGACGACGGCACGGTCGTCAGCGCCCGACCTTCCGATGCGATCGCTTTGGCGCTTCGCACGGGGACCAGCATCTTCGGCGCCGACGAGGTTCTGGC
>JBAPUB010000349.1:0-2160 GCA_049282455.1 Actinomycetes bacterium | reverse complement strand
AGCAGGAAGAGCGTCGCCTCAGCACCATTGCGCCGCAGAAGGTTGAGTACTGCGGGGGTGCAGACGGCCGGGGAACCGTCTCACACCAAACATCCCAGGCTCCACAGGGCGCACACGTCAGCCGCGTGAGCTCAGGTTGCTCGTTGACCGCTCGGGCGTCGGCTGAACCCGACGTGGGTCGGCGGCCGCCGCAACCGCCAGCGGAGCGCCAATCGACATCACCGTCGCTGTGACGATGACTCCCGAGTCGTTGACCAGAGCCCCCAGTCCGGCGATCACGATGACACTGATGAGCCCCGCCTTGAGCGTGGGTACACGTTCGCAGACGGTCAGCAACGCAGTGGCGCGGAACCGTTGCGGTGCCACCACAACCCAGGCGAGCACTGCCCAGGCGATCGGGATCAAAGGTGCGACCAACGCGAAAGTGAAGGAGCTGAGGCTGGCGCTGAGCTTGCGCGCAACGGTTGCACCAGCGTCGCCGGCCAGCAGCGATGCAACGAAGTCACCGAGATGACTGCGTGACTCCGGTGGTCGTGCCCAGTCCGCGAGGGACACGATCGCGGTGAACGCCGCAGCCGCTGCGAGAATCAGCAGCAGCCGGCGCCAGTTCAGGCCTCGGTTGGAGATGAGCACCGCGAAGAGCCCGAAGCCGACAATGATGTCGATCATTCCGCCGAAGTCGGCCCCGAAGGTCGGCCATCCATCGATGAGCCCGACGAGCAAGCCGAAACCGAGAACTACAAGCATGGCCGCGAGGCGACGCCCCTGACGAACGAGCGGGGCACTCATGGCGACGGCAGTGAAGACGGCGCTGGTCGCGAAGATCGAGAAGGCCACGTTGCCGAAGCCGTAGAAACGGCCAGCCGCGATAGGTGACAGCCCGAGCACGGTCGCAAACTGAAGATTCGAGCCGAAGAGCACATCGATGGCAAGGACTCCAACGGTAATCGCAGCGACGAACGAGACGGGCCGGAAAACGACGTGCTGCCAGGGCGGGATCACGGCAAGCGCAGTGAGGCCGATGGCGATCACCACGGCGATGAGCAGCATCACGGCTGTGGCGCGACCAGTCGACGGTCCGTCGGCAAGCCGCCACCAAGGCACCAGGTTCGTGCAGTAGGTGGCCACGGGTATGGACGCCAGGACGAGGGAGGAGATCTGGAGCGCCCGCTGCAACGCCCAAGGCACCGTGGGTGTGAGGGCGCGTCGTGCCCGGTGACGGGCCAACGTCATCCCGACGAGACCGAAGCAGGCGTACATCGCGAGGGCGATGACGATGATGGCCTGGTTGATCGGGAAGGTGATGCTGACGATCACCTGCGCCCGCTCGTCGAGCTCGATGAGCGAATCGACGAGCGAGGACAGGCTTCCCTGCCAGGGCACGACCGTGGGAGGTGCCCCCACGATCGGTGCCACTGGCGGGATCTGGACCGTGCCCAGTGCCAGGGCGGTGACGTCGGTGATCTGGACCAGCCCCGGGCGCCGGGTCGACGCGGTGTTGAGCAGGCCCGTGGCGTACGTGGTTTGGTCAGGCCCGGGTCCCCGGGCGATGAGCACGCGCAGTCGTGCCACCGCCGTCTCGTCGGCTGTGGTCACGAGGACGAGAGTCGCGCCAGGGGGCAGGGAGTCCTCGATGGACCCGACCTGCCCGTCGAGGCGGCGCAGCGCCTGTGCTCGGCTGGAGGTGGTGGCTGCCGCACCCGACGCTTGGTCTGGCTCGATCTTCGCCGGTGACGCTGGAGGGACCTCACCCAGGTCGATGGCCGTGATGGGGCACGCGGCCATCAGCTTCGTGGTGACCTCGTCGGGCCCGCTCTCGTAGCGGCTGACCAGACCCTGCGCGTTCGCCAGCATCAATGCGGCACCCGGTCCAACAGCCGTCGTGCAACCCCCCTCGGCGGCAACCGAGTCGGTGACCAGACCGAACGTCGGGTCGTAGTGGTCGGCGTTCTCGGTGGACAGGACCGACCAACCTGGCTCTCGCCACGCGGTGCCATCCCAGCGGGGCTGCGGCATCGGTGCGCACTGCAGCGTTCCGTCGGGGAGCTTGACGCGAGGTGCGACGGTCCGAGACCCCGTACCGAGGGTGAGCCAGCCGTCGCTGGCGCAGGTGCGCTGGTAGACCCCGCGGACCACCAGTGATCCGACCGCCCCCTCCCC
>JBAPUB010000348.1:0-8387 GCA_049282455.1 Actinomycetes bacterium | reverse complement strand
CCTCTGAATGACGAGCGCAACCGAGACTGCACCGGTCGTCCCGCGACGGGGCCCCGGGCGCAAGCTCTCTGCGTTTCTGCACCGCCACCCGAACGTGCGTCTCTCGCTGCTGGTGGTTCTTCCGCTCGGGTTCCTGGTGATCGTCTACCTCGGTTCGCTGTTCCTGCTCCTGCTCAACTCCTTGTGGACGACGGACTCCTTCACCGGCAACGTCATCCACACCTGGAGCCTCGACAACTTCAAGACCATCCTGACGACGTCGGTCTACCGCGTGGTCACCGGTCGCACCGTCCTGGCGGCGGTCGTCGTCACGGTCGCGGACGCACTGATCGCACTGCCGATGGCCTTCTACATGGCCAAGGTGGCCTCACCTCGGGCCCGCCGACTTCTCGTCATCGCCGTGCTTGCGCCACTGTGGGCGTCGTACCTGGTGAAGGCCTACGCATGGCGGGCCATCTTCTCCAACGGGGGGCCGGCCGACTGGCTGGTAAAGCCGTTCGGCATCGACGCGCCCAACGGCAACTACTGGTTCGCCGTCATCACGCTCGGATACCTGTGGCTGCCCTACATGATCCTGCCGATCTTCGCGGGGTTCGAACGGCTCCCGAACTCGCTCCTGGACGCGTCGTCGGACCTCGGTGCGAAAGCCGGCCGCACCTTCCGCTCCGTCGTGCTCCCGATGATCGTGCCCAGCGTGATCGCCGGCTCGATCTTCACGTTCTCGCTGACGCTGGGTGACTACATCGCCGTCGAGCTGGTGGGCGGCAAAGTCCAGTTCCTGGGCAACCTCGTGTACTCGCAGCAGGTGTTCAACCTGCCGATCGCGGCCGCGCTGTCGTTGGTGCCGGTGGTCATCGTCCTGCTCTACCTGTTCCTGGTGCGGCGCACCGGGGCACTGAAGGAGCTGTGACGTCATGACCCTGTCGCGCGGCGCTCGCGCAGTGCTCCTGGCCCTGTTGGTCCTGGGACTGGTGTTCCTCTACACCCCGTTGCTCATCGTGGTCATCAACTCGTTCAACACGAGCCAGTCGTTCGCCTTCCCGCCCAAAGGCCTGACCTTGAGCTGGTGGAGCGTGGCCGCCCACGACTCCGAGGCCATCTCAGCGTTCGTGCGGTCGATCGCTCTGGCCTCGGTTGCCACGGCAGTGTCGCTGGTCATGGGAACCATGCTCTCGTTGTCCATCGACCGCTACCGCTGGTTCGGCCGCGAGTCGGTGTCGTTCCTGGTCGTCCTGCCGATCGCGCTCCCCGGAATCGTCACGGGGATTGCGATCGCGGCGTCGGTGCGCACGGTTCTCGACCCCTACTTCGGCATCTCCTTCGGTTGGCTCACGCTGATCCTGGGACACACGACGTTCACCATCGTCGTCGTGTACAACAACGCTCTCGCCCGACTGCGACGCATGAATGGCTCCATCGAGCAGGCATCGGTCGACCTGGGCGCCGACTCGTTCCAGACGTTCCGGCACGTCACGTTCCCGGCGCTGCGCGGCGCTTTGGTCGCTGGTGCTCTGCTGGCGTTCGGCCTTTCCTTCGACGAGATCATCGTGACCAGGTTCGTGGCCGGCCCTGGCATCGAGACGCTTCCGCTGTGGATCTTCAACAGTCTCTTCCGGCCGACCCAGGGTCCTGTGGTCAACGTCGTGGCAACCGTCGTCATCTTGTTGTCGATCATCCCGATCTGGGCCTCGCAGAAGCTGTCCAAGGAAGAGGACGCCGGACGGGGCAGCGGTCTGATGTAGCCGGGAGATACTGGCTGCGTGACGGACCTGACGCGCGACCGAGCCGAGATGCTCGATGCTTCCGACCCCCTCGCGTACTTGCCGGGCCTGTTCGTTCGCAGCGACCCCAACCTCGTCTACCTCGACGGCAACAGCCTGGGAATGCTGCCAAGGCGCACGCGCGACCGGTTGTCCGAGGTCGTGAGCGACGGGTGGGGCTCAGAGCTCGTCCGCGGGTGGCACCACTGGATCAGCCTCCCGGGTGAGGTGGGCGACCGACTCGGATCCGCGCTTCTGGGTGCACGGCCCGGGCAGGTGCTCGTCACCGACACGATCACGGTGAACCTCTACAAGCTTGCGGCCGCAGCGTTGGGACGTGACTCCCGGCGCCGGGTGGTTGTGTCCGACGCCCGCAACTTCCCGACCGATCGCTTTGCCCTCGAGGGCGTGGCCGAAGCGATGGGTGGGTCGGTCCGCTGGATCAACTCGGACCCGGTTGAGGGAGTCTCGACCGAACAGGTCGCGGCCGTGATGAGCCCCGACGTCGGACTGGTCGCCCTGCAGCATGTCGACTACCGCGGGGGGGCGGTGGCCGACGTGCCGGGTGTCACCGGAGTCGCGCACGAGGCGGGGGCGTTGGTCCTTTGGGACCTCGCCCACAGCGCGGGCGCCGTGCCCATCGAGCTCGACCGCTGGGGCGTCGACCTCGCGGTCGGGTGCACCTACAAGTACCTGAACTCCGGCCCTGGGGCCCCCGGCTTCCTCTACGTGAGGCAGTCGTTGCACGCAGAGCTGCACAACCCGATCCGAGGCTGGTGGGCCCAACCCGACCTGTTCGCCATGGACCTTCCCTTCTCACCCGCTGCCGACATCTCCCGGTTCCTGACCGGAACGCAGTCGGTCCTCGGCCTGACCTCGGTGGACGAGAGCGTGGCGATGCTGGCGGAGGTGGGAATCGGCGCCCTGCGGCAGCGCTCGATCTCCCTGGTCAGCTACCTGGTCGAGCTCGTGGGGGCGCGCCTGGAGCCGCTGGGCTTCGTCCTGCGCAGCCCGACTGACCCGCTGCGGCGCGGGGGGCATATCGTCGTGAGCCATCCGGACGCCCCAAAGATCGCGAGCGCCCTGGTGTCCCGGGCCGACGTCGTTCCCGACGTCCGTCCCCCCGACCTCCTGCGGCTGTCCCCGTCGCCGGCGTCGTCGTCGTTCGTCGAGGTGTGGGAGGGCGTCACCCGGATCGCAGCGCTGGTCGAGTCCGGCGGCTATGCCGACGCAACCGTGGGGCGCGTGACGTGACCGAGGGCGCATCGGTCCCCTCCGGGTCAGCGCGAGGCCCCGACCTGCAGGTGTCCTACGGCCCCCACGCCGACCAGGTGGCCGACGTCTACCTGCCCAGGGCGCCGGTTGGGTCACCGACGCTGGTGCTGGCCCTTCACGGGGGTTTCTGGCGTCAGGGCTACGACCGGGTCCACCTGGCACCGCTCGTGCGGGCGCTGGCGCTTGCCGGCGACGTGGTGGTCTCGGTGGAGTACCGCCGGGTGGGCGGCGCGGGCGGCTGGCCCGCGACGTTCGACGACGTGGCCGCTGCCTGTGACTCGCTGCCCGACCTGGTGGCCGGCGCGAGTCCGGTAGCGCTGTCGACCGGTCCGCGGGGGGCGCCGCGCTGTGTGCTGGTGGGTCACTCGGCGGGCGGGCACCTGGCCCTGTGGGCTGCGGCGAGCTGTCCGCCGCTCGGGTTGGCTGCCGTGGTCGGGCTCGCCCCCGTCGCGGACCTCGTGGCGGCCCAGCGTCTGGGACTGGGTGCCGGCGCGGTCGACCTCTTGATGGGCGGCCCGCCCGAGCTGGTTCCCGACCGGTTTGCCACCTGCGACCCCGCGACCCTGCCCTCGCCCGGGGTGCCGACCACGCTCGTCCACGGGACCGCCGACCTCGACGTCCCGGTCGGGCTGTCCCGCGGCTACGCCGAGCGGCACGGTGCACGGCTGGTCGAGCTGGACTGCGGGCACTTCGAGCTGATCGACCCCACGTGCACGTCTGAGTTCGACGCGGTCAGTCGAGCGGTCGCCGCAGGCAGGTGAACGGCCAGTCGCCGTGAGCCGAACCGAGGCGTCCGAGGATCCCGGGCGGTGCGACGGGTAGCATGGGGCAGGTGACGCGCGGTGATGGTCGACTCACCCATGAGCTTCTGCCCGACGAGTCGGGCCCGCAGGACGCCTGCGGCGTCTTCGGAGTCTGGGCCCCCGGCGAAGACGTCTCCAAGCTGACCTACTTCGGGCTGTACGCCCTTCAGCACCGGGGCCAGGAGTCCGCCGGGATCGCGGTCAGCGACGGCGGCCAGATCGTCGTCTACAAGGACATGGGGCTGGTGGCCCAGGTCTTCGACGAGTCTCACCTCAATGCCCTGCAGGGGCACCTGGCCATCGGTCACACCCGCTACTCGACCACCGGGTCGAGCGTCTGGGAGAACGCCCAGCCGACCTTCCGGTCCACGGCGTCCGGTGGTGTGGCGCTGGGGCACAACGGAAACCTGATCAACACCGGTGACCTGGCGCGCCTGGCCGACGAGCAGGCGGTCAGCCACGGCGAGCTGCTCCTGCCCGGCACCCCGACATCTGGTGCGACGAGCGACACCGACCTGCTGACCTTGCTTCTGGCCCACCACGAGGCGCCGACGCTCGAGCAGGCGGCGGTCGAGCTCCTGCCTCAGCTGCGCGGTGCCTTCTGCCTGGTGTTCATGGACGAGAGGACGCTGTACGCCGCCCGCGACCCGCAGGGGATCCGACCGCTCGTCCTGGGTCGGCTCGAGCGCGGCTGGGTCGTCGCCTCGGAGACCGCGGCCCTCGACATCGTCGGCGCCGCGTTCGTGCGCGAGGTCGAGCCCGGCGAGCTGCTCATCGTCGACGAAGAGGGCCTGCGCAGCGTCCGGTTCGCCGAACCCGACCCCAAGGGGTGCATCTTCGAGTACGTCTACCTGGCCCGCCCCGACACGACGATCGCCGGTCGAAGCGTCCATGAGACCCGGGCCGAGGTCGGACGCCGACTGGCGCGCGAGTCACCGGTCGACGCCGACCTCGTGATCCCGGTTCCGGAGTCCGGGACGCCGGCTGCGATCGGCTACGCGCAGGAGTCCGGAATCCCCTACGCGCAGGGGCTGGTGAAGAACGCCTACGTGGGCCGTACGTTCATCCAGCCGTCTCAGACCATCCGCCAGCTGGGGATCCGGCTGAAGCTCAACCCGCTGCGTGACGTCATCCACGGTCAGCGGCTCGTGGTCGTCGACGACTCGATCGTCCGTGGAAACACCCAGCGGGCGTTGGTCCGGATGCTGCGCGAAGCGGGAGCTGCGGAGGTCCATGTTCGGATCAGCAGCCCACCCGTCAAGTGGCCCTGCTTCTACGGCATCGACTTCGCCACGCGCGCCGAGCTGATAGCCAACGGCCTGGCGATCGACGAGATCTGCCAGTCGATCGGTGCCGACTCGCTGGCCTTCGTGAGCCTCGACGAGCTCGTCGAGGCAACGACGCTGACGGCCGACCGCCTGTGCACGGCCTGCTTCTCCGGCGAGTACCCGCTCGCCCTGCCCGACGCCGACCAGCTGGGCAAGCACCTGCTCGAGCCGCCGCCGGAGACGGTGACCGCGACACCACTCGGCTCGTCGACCGACGTCGACGGCCTCGTCTCGCTCGTGGGCGGCGCAGGCGCGCAGGACGCCCTGAGCCGCCCGTGAGCACGTCGATCCCCGAGCCCGGTCGCACTCACGTGGTTCTCGACCAGCACGCAAGGGCGCGCACGAGCTATGCGGCGGCGGGGGTGTCCATCGAAGCCGGTGACCGCGCCGTCGAGCTGATGAAGGCCTCGGTGGCGCGGGCCAGCCGGCCGGAGGTCCTGGGCGGACTCGGCGGGTTCGCTGGCCTGTTCGACGCCTCGGCCCTGACTGCGTACCGGCGTCCACTCCTGGCAACTGCGACCGACGGTGTCGGGACCAAGGTCGACATCGCTCGACGCGTCGATGTGCACGACACGATCGGGATCGACCTGGTGGCGATGGTGCTCGACGACCTGGTCGTCTGCGGCGCCGAGCCGCTGTTCATGACCGACTACATCGCTTGTGGTGCGGTGGTTCCCGAGCGGATTGCCGCCATCGTGTCTGGCATCGCCGAGGGATGCCGTCAGGCCGGCGCGGCGCTGATCGGTGGCGAGACCGCCGAGCACCCGGGCCTGCTCGGGCCCGACGAGTACGACGTCGCTGGTGCGGGCACCGGCGTGGTCGAGGCCGACGCCCTGCTCGGGCCGCAGCGGGTCGAGAGCGGCGACGTCCTGGTCGCGATGCGCAGCTCGGGACTGCACTCCAACGGGTACTCGTTGGCGCGCCACGTGCTGTTCACGATCCAGGGCTGGGACGTCGACCGGCACGTCGACGTGCTCGGACGAACGCTCGGTGAGGAGCTTCTGGAGCCGACTCGGATCTACGCCCTCGACTGCCTGGCGCTGGCTCGTGACCCTGAGCTGGGGGTGCACGCGTTCTCGCACATCACCGGCGGTGGACTGGCCGCGAACCTGGCCCGAGTTCTGCCCGACCACGTCGAGGCGGTGGTTGATCGGTCCACCTGGACGCCGGCCCCGGTCTTCGGGTTGATCGCCTCGACGGGCGGTGTCGAGCGGCTCGAGATGGAGCGCACGTTCAATGACGGTGTGGGCATGGTCGCGGTCGTCGGTGCCGCCGGAGCGGACGCTGTGCTTGGCCGGCTAGCCGGACGAGGCGTGGACGCGTGGGTCTGCGGGCAGGTCGGTGACCGTGAGCCTGACCGCGCGAACGTGACGGTCAGGCTGGTCGGAGACCACCCACCCGCCTGACGGCTCAGTACCGGGCTTGGTCGTCGCCTCGGCCGTCGTCGGAGTCTTCGCTCGACTCGGCACCACGGTCGCTGCCGTGGGCGGCGTGGTCGTGGTGGCCCGACCCGCCCAGCTCGGCGGTGAGCGCGTTGATGTCGAGCGCGCCGCTTGAGTACTTCAGCTCGCGCGCAACCTTGGTCTGCTTGGCCTTCGCCCGGCCGCGACCCATGGCGGACCCCCTCGGCGGGGCGCAGGCCCCGGGTTCGGATGCTGGGAACGACCTCACCGCCGGTGGGGACCGGCGGCAGTCGCGTTTCAGGATAGACGATGAACGCCACGATCGTGCAGTCAGTGCCCCGGAAGGCCGATCGCGCCGCGGAACCGCCCGATCGAGGCGATCCGCTGCTCGGCCAGTCGGTCTGCGGCGGCCGCGGGGGTCGTGCCGGTCGACGCTGCCTGCTCGAGGACGGCCAGGGTGGTGTCGAAGATCCGTGCCGTCGCGGCCCGGGCGCGCTCGGGTGAGAACCCCTGGAGCTCGTCGGCCACCTGGATCACCCCGCCGGCGTTGACCAGGTAGTCGGGGGCGTAGAGCACCTTGCGGTCGGCCAGGACGTCGGCCAGTCCTGCCTCGGCCAGCTGGTTGTTCGCCCCGCCGCAGACGATGGCTGCCGTCAGGGTCGCAGCCACGCCTGCGTCGATGGCCCCGCCCATGGCGTTGGGCGAGTACACGTCCAGGCCTGCCTCGACCAGGTCGGCGGCCGACCCGACAACGGTGACCTCGGGGTGGGCCTCACGCAGGCGGTCGACGGCCAGCGCGTCCGGGTCGGTCACCAGCACCTCGGCGCCGTCGTCGAGGCAGTGCTCGACCAGCCGTCGCCCGACCTTGCCGACGCCGACCACCCCGACCCGACGGCCGGCCAGGCTGGCCGAGCCGAACCGGTGGGCACAGCACGCGCGCATGCCCTGGAAGACCCCGAACGCCGTGAGGATCCCGGAGTCGCCGGCCCCGCCGTGGTCGAGCGACCGGCCGGTGGCGAACCGGGTCTCGCGGGCCACGACGTCCATGTCGGCCACGGTCGTGCCGACGTCGCACGCGGTGATGTAGCGGCCCGCCAGGGCGTCGACGAACCGGCCGTACGCCCGCAGCGAAGCCTCCGACTTGTCCTGGCTCGGGTCGCCCAGGATGACCGCCTTGCCGCCCCCGTGGTCGAGACCGGCCAGGGCGTTCTTGTACGTCATGGCACGCGAGAGGTTCAGCACGTCGGCGAGCGCGGCCTCCTCGTCGGGGTCGGGGTGGAACCGCGTACCGCCGAGGGCTGGCCCCAGGGTGGTGGAGTGGATGGCGATGATCGCGCGCAGGCCCGAGGCGGGGTCGGCGCAGAACACGACCTGTTCATGCCCCGGACCGAAGACATCCATGCAGGGACGGTACCGGTCCCCCCATCTGGACGCGTCCGTCCGGCGTCCGGAATGACTCCGATGGGCCATTTCGGACATCTGGGACATCCGGGACCCTTGCGGGATGGAGAACAGCGAGCCGGTAGGCCCAGCCCCTGGGCCGGTCCTGACCGGACGGGTTCCCGGTGAGGCGCTGCTGACTCCCGCCGAGGTGGCTGCCCTGTTCCGGGTCGACCCCAAGACGGTGACCCGCTGGGCCAAGGCGGGCAAGCTGTCCGCGATCCGTACGCTCGGGGGGCATCGGCGATTCCGCGAGTCTGAGGTCTTGGCCCTGCTGGGCGACGCGGAGCCTACGAACGGTCCTGTGTAGCCGGTAATCGGACAGTCGAGGCACGGGGCTTCCGAACGACTCTTCCCTCGGTTACTGTTTCGTGACTT
>JBAPUB010000347.1:0-3777 GCA_049282455.1 Actinomycetes bacterium | reverse complement strand
ACCGACCCGCGACTGGGAGTGCTACTGCGGCAAGTACAAGCGCGTGCGCTTCAAGGGCATCATCTGCGAGCGCTGTGGGGTCGAGGTGACCCGAGCCAAGGTTCGTCGTGAGCGGATGGGCCACATCGAGCTCGCCGCCCCCGTGACGCACATCTGGTACTTCAAGGGCGTCCCGAGCCGTCTGGGCTACCTGCTCGACCTGGCGCCGAAGGACCTCGAGAAGGTCATCTACTTCGCGGCCTACATGATCACCTGGGTCGACGAGGACGGTCGTCACCGTGACCTGCCGACTCTCGAGGCGAAGATCAGCATCGAGCGTGAGCAGTTGGAGAAGAAGCGCGACGGCGACGTCGAAGCTCGCCAGCAGCGCCTCGAGACCGACCTTGCCGCTCTGGAGGCCGAGGGCGCCAAGTCCGACGCCAAGCGCAAGGTCCGTGAGTCCGCCGAGCGCGAGATGACCCAGATCCGCAAGCGTGCCGACGCCCAGATCGACCGGCTGATGTCGGTGTGGGACCGGTTCAAGGGACTGAAGGTTCAAGACCTCGAGGGTGACGAGGTGCTCTACCGCGAGATGCGTGACCGCTTCGGCATGTACTTCAAGGGCGGCATGGGCGCTGCGGCGATCCAGGCCCGTCTGGAGTCCTTCGACCTCGAGGCCGAGGCTGAGAAGCTGCGCGACGTCATCGCCAACGGCAAGGGGCAGAAGAAGACCCGCGCACTCAAGCGGCTGAAGGTCGTCTCGGCGTTTCTGAACACCCGCAACAGCCCGATGGGCATGGTGCTGGACGCCGTACCGGTGATCCCGCCGGACCTGCGCCCGATGGTGCAGCTCGACGGTGGCCGCTTCGCCACCTCCGACCTCAACGACCTGTACCGACGCGTGATCAACCGGAACAACCGGCTCAAGCGCCTGCTCGACCTGGGTGCCCCCGAGATCATCGTCAACAACGAGAAGCGGATGCTCCAGGAGGCCGTGGACGCGCTGTTCGACAACGGCCGACGTGGACGTCCGGTCACCGGCCCCGGCAACCGACCGCTGAAGTCGCTGTCGGACATGCTCAAGGGCAAGCAGGGTGGGTTCCGCCAGAACCTGCTCGGCAAGCGCGTCGACTACTCGGGACGTTCGGTCATCGTGGTGGGCCCGCAGCTCAAGCTGCACCAGTGCGGTCTGCCCAAGCAGATGGCCCTCGAGCTGTTCAAGCCGTTCGTCATGAAGCGGTTGGTCGACCTCAACCACGCGCAGAACATCAAGTCCGCCAAGCGCATGGTCGAGCGCCAGCGTCCCGTCGTGTGGGACGTCCTGGAAGAGGTCATCGCCGAGCACCCGGTCCTGCTGAACCGCGCTCCGACCCTGCACCGTCTGGGCATCCAGGCCTTCGAGCCTCAGCTCGTCGAGGGCAAGGCCATCCAGATCCACCCACTGGTCTGCACCGCCTTCAACGCCGACTTCGACGGTGACCAGATGGCGGTCCACCTGCCGCTGTCTGCCGAGGCGCAGGCCGAGGCCCGCATCCTCATGCTGTCGAGCAACAACATCCTGAGCCCGGCCCACGGCCGTCCGATCACGTCGCCGACCCAGGACATGGTGCTCGGCATCTACTTCCTCACCAGCACCAAGGACGGCGGCCCCGGTGAAGGCCGGTCCTTCTCCTCGGTGCACGAGGCCCGGATGGCCTTCGACACCGGCGAGCTCGACGTCCAGGCACCGATCTCGCTGCGACTTCGCGGCGTCGTCCCTCCGGACGACTTCCAGACCCCGGACGGTTGGCAGGCCGGCGAGGCTGTGGTCTTGAAGACCACCCTGGGCCGGGCGCTGTTCAACGAGGCGCTGCCGGTCGACTACCCGTACGTCGAGGGCCAGGTCGACAAGAAGGTGCTGTCGGCCATCGTGAACGACCTCGCCGAGCGCTACCCCAAGGTCGAGGTCGCAGCCACGCTCGACGCGCTCAAGAGCACCGGCTTCCACTGGGCGACGCGCTCAGGGGTCACCATCTCGATCGCCGACGTCGTCACTCCGGACCGCAAGGCCCAGATCCTCAACGGGTACGAGCTGAAGGCCGAGAAGGTCCAAAGCCAGTACGAGAAGGGCCTGATCACCGACGACGAGCGTCGCCAGGAGCTCATCGAGATCTGGACCCAGGCCACGAACGAGGTCGCCCAGGAGATGGAAGGCAACTTCCCGGCGACCAACCCGATCTGGATGATGGTCCACTCCGGCGCCCGCGGAAACATGATGCAGGTGCGGCAGATCGCCGGCATGCGCGGTCTGGTCGCCAACCCCAAGGGCGAGATCATCCCGCGTCCCATCAAGTCGAACTTCCGCGAGGGTCTGTCGGTGCTGGAGTACTTCATCTCCACGCACGGCGCCCGGAAGGGTCTGGCCGACACGGCGTTGCGAACGGCTGACTCCGGTTATCTGACCCGGCGGCTCGTCGACGTCAGCCAGGACGTCATCATCCGCGAAGAGGACTGCGGCACCGACCGTGGTCTGACCCTGCAGATCGGCGTCCCGGCACCGTCGGGGGGCCTGCGTCTGGCGGACAACGTCGAGACCAGCGTCTACTCCCGGACTCTGGCCGAGGCCGTCGAGGTCGACGGTGCGGTGCGCGCTCCGGCCGGCACCGAGCTCGGCGACGTCGTCATCCGTGACCTCGTCGAGGGTGCCGGCGTGGCCGCGGTGAAGGTCCGTAGCGTCCTCACCTGCGAGTCCAAGACCGGCACCTGCTCCATGTGCTACGGCCGGTCCCTGGCCACGGGCAAGCTCGTGGACGTCGGCGAGGCCGTGGGCATCGTGGCCGCACAGTCCATCGGTGAGCCCGGTACGCAGCTGACCATGCGGACGTTCCACACCGGTGGTGTGGCTGGTGAGGACATCACGCACGGTCTGCCGCGCGTGGTCGAGCTGTTCGAGGCACGCACCCCGAAGGGCAACGCTCCGATCGCCGAAGCCACCGGCCGGGTAGCAGTCGAGGACACCGACAAGGAGCGTCGTCTGGTCCTCACTCCCGACGACGGCGGCGAGGAGACCGTGTACAAGGTCTCCAAGCGGGCCAGGCTGCTCGTGGCCGACGGCGAGCACGTCGAGGTCGGTCAGCAGCTCGTGGTCGGGGCCGTCGACCCCAAGCAGGTGCTGCGCATCCTCGGTCCGCGCAAGGTGCAGGAGTACCTCACCGCGCAGGTCCAGGAGGTCTACCGCAGCCAGGGAGTGTCGATCCACGACAAGCACATCGAGGTGATCGTCCGCCAGATGCTCAAGCGGGTGACCATCATCGAGTCCGGTGAGGCGCAGATGCTCCCCGGCGAGCTCGTCGAGCGGGCCCGCTTCGAGGAGGAGAACCGCCGGATCGTGTCCGAGGGCGGCGCCCCGGCTTCGGGTCGCCCGGAGCTCATGGGGATCACCAAGGCGTCGTTGGCCACCGAGTCGTGGCTGTCGGCGGCCTCCTTCCAGGAGACCACCCGGGTGCTCACGGACGCGGCCATCCACGCCAAGTCCGACCCGCTGCTGGGGTTGAAGGAGAACGTCATCATCGGCAAGCTGATCCCGGCCGGTACCGGGCTGCCCCGCTACCGCAACATCCGGGTCGAGCCCACCGAGGAGGCCAAGGCCGCGATGTACTCGATGGTCGGCTACGACGACTTCGACTACTCCTTCGGCGCCCCGACCGGCCAGGCTGTTCCGCTCGAGGAGTACGACTTCGGCGGGTACCAACGCTGAGCACCCCCGGGTCCGCCGTGACGCCCACGTCGCAGCAACCACCCACAGCGGATGCTGCGACG
>JBAPUB010000346.1:0-10075 GCA_049282455.1 Actinomycetes bacterium | reverse complement strand
CCCCTGAGGCGGCCCGCCTTGGGTCGCCGCAACGCCGGTCCTCACGTCCTCCAGGGCGGTGGGCCGATGGCCATCGGAGGGGACCGTGATCGGGTACATCGTTCGGCGCGTGCTCGCGATGTTCGCGATGCTGCTCGTTCTTTCGTTCATGGTCTTCACGATGTTCGCGGTGCTGCCTGCCGACCCAGCACGTCTCACGTGCGGGAAGGGGTGCACGCCCCAGGTGATCGAGGGCAACCGGGTGCGGCTCGGCCTCGACCAGCCGTTCCTCGTGCAGTACGCGCGCTACCTGGTGGCCATTCCCTGTGGGCGGGTCTACCCGACGTCAGGTCCGGTGCTGCAGTGTCCGGTCCTGGACAAGCAGGTCGAGACCCCCCCGGGCACGTTCCTTTGTCCCGCGCCGTGCTTGGGCTACTCCTTCCGAAGAGGTGAGGACGTCACCGCACTCATCGTGGCCGCACTTCCCGTCACGGCAGCGCTCGCCGTCGGCGGGGTGATCCTGTGGCTCGTCGTCGGGCTGTCGGTGGGCGTGCTGGCCGCACTGAGACGCGGGCGATGGCAGGACCGGTCCGCGATGGGCATCGCGCTGCTCGGCTACTCGTTCCCGTCGTTCTTCATTGCCTTGATCCTGCTGTACGTCTTCGTCCTGCAGCTGCACTGGCTGCCCTACCCGTCCTACGCCCCGTTCTCCGACGACCCCATCGCGTGGTTCCAGACCTTCCTGTTGCCCTGGGTCTCCATCGCGATCCTTTATGCCGCGTTCTACGCCCGGCTCACGCGCAACCAGATGCTGGAGACCCTCGGTGAGGACTACATCCGAACCGCGCGGGCGAAAGGTCTGCCGGAACGCACGGTGATCTACAAGCACGCCCTGCGGGCCGGCATCACTCCCGTCGTGACCTCGGTCGGCCTCGACTTCGCCGCCCTTCTGGGTGGTGCCATCATCATCGAACAGGTCTTCACTCTGCCTGGGCTGGGCAAGCTGACACTCGAGTCGACCCTTGATGCAGATCTCTCGGTGATCTCGGGCACGGTCCTGCTAGCCGGCTTCTTCGTGATCGTGGCCAACCTGATCGTGGACATCCTGTATGCCAGCATCGACCCACGGGTGAGGTTGACGTGACCGTCGAATTCGTGCCGCCGGATCCCGACGTGACGCGTCCGTTCCTCGACGTGATCGACCTCAGCGTCACGTTCCCGACCGAGGACGGCGACGTGCATGCGGTCAACGGTGTCTCGTTCTCCTTGGAACGTGACAAGACGCTGGCGATCGTCGGTGAGTCGGGCTCCGGGAAGAGCGTGACCAGCCAGGCCATCATGGGCTTGATCAACCGCAAGGCCGCCTCAGTCACCGGAGAGGCTTGGCTCAACGGGATCGACCTGGTGAGTGCGTCGGACGCCGAGATCCGTGCTCTGCGGGGCGACGACATGGCGATGATCTTCCAGGACCCGCTCTCCTCGCTCCACCCGTTCTACACGATCGGCAAGCAGCTGATCGAAGCCATTCGGGTGCACCAGGACGTCAACAAGGGCGACGCGAGGAAGATGGCTATCGCGATGCTCGACCGTGTCGGTATCCCGGTCCCGGACCAACGCGTGGACGACTACCCGCACCAGCTGTCGGGTGGTATGCGCCAACGGGTCATGATTGCCATGGCGCTGATCAACTCTCCGGACCTGCTCATCGCCGACGAGCCGACCACCGCACTCGACGTCACCGTGCAGGCCCAGATCCTCGAGCTCATCAACGACCTGCAGCGTGAGTTCCATGCCGCGGTGGTCATCATCACCCACGACCTCGGTGTCGTCGCCGAGGTCGCCGACGAGGTCGTCGTCATGTACGGCGGCCAGGTGGTCGAACGGGGTGCGATCGACGACGTCTACAAGGACCCGCAGATGCCGTACACACTCGGCCTGCTTGCCTCGGTCGCGCGGATGGACCGTCCGCGGACCGAGCGACTCGAGCCGATCCCCGGCCAGCCACCATCGCTGTTGAACCTCCCCCCGGGCTGTGTGTTCCGTCCTCGGTGCCCCTTTGCGCAGATGGTGCCCGACGACCTGTGCCGAAAGGAGCGGCCCGACTTGCTCGTCTCGACGCCCGCCGACCATCTGGTCCGCTGCCACCTGACCGAGGACCAGCGCCGCACCAACACCGGCGAGCGGCTCGGTCGGCCGAAGGCGGGTGGCCAATGAGTCCCGACGATCGTGGAGCAGGGTCGTTGACCGCCCCGAGTGCTACGGGTGACCCGCTGCTGCGGGTCAAGCAGCTCTCGAAGTTCTTCCCGGTCACCAAGGGAGGCTTCGTTCGCCGGCAGATCGGCGAGGTCAAGGCGGTCGACGGTGTCGACATAGACATCTACCCGGGCGAGACGGTAGGGCTGGTCGGAGAGAGCGGGTCGGGCAAGTCGACGGCCGGTCGCAGCATGCTCAAGCTGCTGGAACCCACGTCGGGCACCATCGAGTTCGACGGCCAGGACATCACCGGGCTGACGCGACGTCAGATGGTTCCGCTGCGACGTCAGATGCAGATGATCTTCCAGGATCCTTACTCGTCGCTGAACCCTCGGCACACCGTCGGCACCATCATCTCCCAGCCGTTCATCATCCAGGACATCGATCCGCCTGGTGGGCGCAAGGACACCGTGCAGCAGCTGATGGAACGTGTCGGGCTCAACCCCGAGCACTACAACCGCTACCCGAACGAGTTCTCCGGCGGTCAGCGTCAGCGGATCGGAGTGGCCCGCGCGATCGCGCTGAACCCCAAGCTCATTGTCGCCGACGAGCCGGTCTCGGCGCTCGACGTCTCCATTCAGGCGCAGGTGGTGAACCTGCTGGAAGACCTTCAGAACGAGTTCGGGATCGCTTACCTGTTCATCGCCCACGACTTGTCCGTGGTGCGGCACATCTCCGACCGGGTCGCGGTCATGTACCTCGGCCACATCGTCGAGTTCACGCCGGCCGACGTGCTCTACGCAGACCCCAAGCATCCGTACACCGTCGCGCTGCTCTCGGCCGTCCCGCTGCCGGACCCCGAGCTGGAGCGGGGACGTAGCCGGATCCTGCTCTCCGGCGACCTGCCGAGTCCGATCAACCCTCCCTCGGGGTGTGTCTTCCGTACGCGGTGCTGGAAGGCGCAGGAGATCTGTGCGTCCGAGGTGCCACCTCTGCGTACCGTCGACGCCGAGCACCTGGTGGCCTGTCACTTCCCGATGACGTCGGAGGAAGTGGCCACGGTGACTGGAGATGCCACGGCCGCCGGGATCGTCAGCAGGCGCGCCGCGGCGGTGGCTGCCGCGGCCGCCGAGGCCGGCGACGGCGGACCTGCCGTCTGATCTCTGCCTTCGACCGGCGGCACGCTGTCAGGTGGTCGCACCCTCGCGCAGAGCCCAGTTCAAGAACGCCACCTGCAGCCGGAGCAGGTTCTCCGCGACGTCCTCCTGCGGTGTCATGTGAGTCACGCCGGTCAGGGGCAGCACGGTGTGCTGACGTCCCGCCGCCATGAGCCGTTGCGAGAGCTGCAGGGTGTTCGCCACGGCCACGTTGTCGTCGACGAAGCCGTGGATGAGCATCAGGGGACGGCTCAGCCCCTCGGCCAACGGCAGCAGCGACGAGCCTGAGTACGCCTCTGGGTTCTCGTCGGGGAGTCCGAGGTACCGCTCGGTGTAGGCCGTGTCGTACAGCCGCCAGTCGGTGACGGGAGCCCCGGCGACGGCGGCATGGAAGACGTCGGGGCGGCGCAGCACGGCGAGTGCGGCAAGGTAGCCGCCGAACGACCAGCCGCGAATGGCCACACGGCTCAGGTCGAGCTGGGGGAACCGGTCCGCTGCCGTGAGGAGGGCCTCGACCTGGTCGTCGAGCACGGCACTGGCCAGGTCGAACCGGACGGCTCGCTCCCAGCGGGGACTGCCCGGAGTGCCACGTCCGTCAGCGATCACGACCGCGTACCCCTGGTCGGCGAACCACTGGGACTCGCGGAAGATGCCCTGGGACTTCAGGACCTGCTGCCCGTGCGGACCGCCGTAAGGGTCGAGCAGAACCGGAAGCGACGCCGCGTCTGCCTCGTGGTCGTGTGGGAAAAGTACGGCGACCGTCAGGTTGTGATCGTCGGACGAAACGAATGAGGGCGTCGGTCGTAGCCCGGGCAGCAGTGCGTGTGACGTGACGGTACTGGAGCGTCCGTCGGCCGCGCGCACCACGGCGGTCGGTGTCGGCTCGTCCAAGGTGGCACTGACCACGACGACACAGCCGGATGCCGAAGTGGCGGCATGGACGCCGGGGTCTGTGGTCACCGCCCTGGTCTCCTCCGGAGTCCACGACCACACGTGCATCTCGGTCGGGTCGGACGTCGCCGACAGCAGAACCCCGTCGTCGTCAACGCTGATCACGCCGCGCACCTGGAGACCCTCGGGAGTGACGGGCACCCCATCTACGCAGAGCGCATAGCGGTCGTCGACTGCTTCGACCGTGAGGAGCTGCCCCGACGGGCCCCAGCTCGGAACACCCGGCACGACGTCGACCCAGCAGTCGTCGACCTGCTCCCGTACCAGCTCGGTCGTCCCGGTGGTGGAGTCGACGGCGAGTGCCTGGGCGCGACCCTGGCGCCGGTCGAGCAGCTGGACGAGCGGGCGACCCCGGCTCGACCAGTGGACGGTCGACAGGTACTCGAACTGCGTGCGGTCCCACATGACCTCGACCCGCTCACCTTCGAGGGTGACCAGCCACAGGCTCACCTCGGCGTTGTGGGTTCCGCTCGCGGGGTAGCGGTGAGGCACCGGTGCCGACGCGGGGTGGGTCGGGTCGCTGACCCACCAGGTCTGGACCGGATCGTCATCGAACCGCTCGACGAGCAGCCGATCGCTGTCGGGGGACCACCAGAACCCCCGCGACCGTTCGAGCTCCTCGGCGGCCGCGAAGTCGGCGAGTCCCCAGACGACGTGCTCGGCATCGGGTCGGGCCAAGAGCCGGTCCGCGTCGGCGGCGACGTCGAAGACGCGCAGCTCGCGAAGTGATGCGTAGGCGATGTGCTCGCCGTTCGGCGACAGGCGTGGGTCGACCACAGGGTGCTGGGCCGCAAGCTCGCGCGCCTCGGCGCTCTCGACGTCGAGGTGGAACAACCGGCCGGACAGGGCGAAGACCACTGTCTTGGCCTGCTCGTCGATCGAGAAGGACACGACCCCGGAGGCGCTCTCGCGCATGCGCTCACGGCGGGCCTGCTCTTCCGGCGAGAGGCGCTCGTCTTCACCCCCGAGCAGCTCGGTCGGGTCCACCAGGAGCCGCTCGTCGCCGGTGGCGCTGTCGAGGACGTACAACCTGCCGCGTCTGTCGGTGCCATGGGCCGAGCGGACGAAGAACACCAGGCGGCCATCCGAGCTCACCGCGAAGCTGCGGGGCCGGCCGAGGCTGTACCTCTGGGTGACGGCGTTCTCACGGGGGTACCTGTCGCTGGGGGAAGACGTCGAATCATGGCTCATGGCCTGATCCAACCAGGCGCGTCTACGCTGCACGACATGCCTGCCGACCCCGCCGCCACCGCACCGACACCGGACCGCCGCATGGTGCTCGTCCATGCCCACCCCGACGACGAGACCATCGGTACGGGGGTGACCATGGCCCGCTACGCCGCCGAAGGCGCTCAGGTCACGTTGGTCACCTGCACGCGAGGGGAGGAGGGCGAGGTGCTGGTCCCCTCGCTGACGCATCTAGCCGCGGCGCACGACGACCTCCTCGGCGAGCACCGCGAGGCCGAGCTCGCCGCTGCGATGCGCGAGCTGGGCGTCGACGACCATCGGTTCCTGGGCGGAGCGGGCCGCTACCGCGACTCGGGGATGATGGGGACCGACAGCAACGACAGCGCCGAGTGCTTCTGGAGGGCCGACCTGCTGGAGGCCACGGCGTACCTGGTCGAGGTCCTTCGGGAGGTCAGGCCGCAGGTCCTGGTCACCTACGACGACTTCGGCGGCTACGGGCACCCGGACCACATCCAGGCCCACCGGGTTGCCATGTACGGCGCGCTCCTGGCGGCGGCGCCGTCCTTTCGACCTGAGCTCGGCGCGGCGTGGGAGATCCAGAAGATCTACTGGTCCGCCCTGCCGAAGTCGTTCATCCAACAGGGCATCGACGCGCTCGTGGCTGCAGGTGGGACGGGGCTCTTCGGTCTGGAGAGTGCCGACGACCTCCCGTTCGCCGTCGACGACGACGTCATCACGACCAGGATCGACGGCCGTGCGTTCGAGCCCCGCAAGATTGCGTCGCTTCGCGCCCATGAGACGCAGGTCGAGGCCGAGAGCGAGTTCTTCACGATGGCCGAGATGATCGGCCCCGACGCCATGGGTGTCGAGTTCTTCCGCCTGGTCCGAGGTCCACTTGGCCATGCTGACCCCGACGGGTACGAGGACGATCTCTTCGGGGGGCTGATTCCTACGCCGTCCGGGTGACCGGGCGTTCGCCAACGGGCGTTCGCCTCCTGCGACCGTCAGAGTGACCTCACCGGCGTGACGCAACGTGACGGCGTCGCCCGCTCGTTCCTTCAGGAGGAGACGTGCCCGACACTCAGCGTGACCGGACTCGTGCCGATGCCGCATCCGCACTGGGGGGCCAGCGGGACGACGTGATGTCGATCCACGGTGCCGACGTGGGCAGGGGGCGCGAGCAGCAGCGGCTGCGCAGACTACGCAAGCTCGCCGTCTGGTTGGCGATTCCAGGGCTCTTCCTGTGGTTTCGGATCCTGTCAGGCAACCCGGTGCACTTCGGGCTGCCCACCATCGACTTGATGCTGGTCGTGCCCATCCTCTTCTTCCTCTCCTTGATCGGCGTCCTGATCGGCACCTCGGTGGGTGCCGGACGCTCGCCGCACGTGACCTACCGGCCTGAGCAGATCTCTACTCGCCTGGACGACGTCAAGGGCATCGACGCGGTCAAGGAAGACGTCATTCGGTCGCTGAACCTGTTTCTCGCGCACAAGACGTTCGCCAGCGAGATGGGCGGGACACCGCGTCGCGGCCTGCTCTTCGAGGGGGATCCTGGGACCGGAAAGACCTTTCTGGCCAAGGCCATGGCTCGCGAGGCCGGCGTACCGTTCCTGTTCGTCTCGGCGACCAGCTTCCAGTCGATGTACTACGGGGCGACGGCCCGCAAGATCCGCTCGTACTTCAAGAAGCTGCGCAAGGTGGCCCGCCAGGAAGGTGGCGTCATCGGCTTCATCGAGGAGATCGACGCGATCGCGATGGCGCGCGGAGGTCTGTCCACGACGGCGATGCCGGAGTCGCTCGCCGCGTCGGGCATCCACGCCTGCGGTGGCGTCGTTGCCCTTCCGTCGACGTACCTCCACATCGGCCAGGCTGCTGGGGCTCCGCGCGCGGGGCTGGTCAGCAACGCATCGATGGTCAGCGAGGGCGTCGGCGGCGTGGTCAACGAGCTGCTCGTACAGATGCAGTCGTTCGACGAGCCGACCGGATGGCAGAAGTTCCGCACGAAGGCCACCGACTGGCTCAACCTCTACCTGCCGCTGGGCCACCAGATCAGCCGCCCGGAGCCGACACCGACGAACGTCTTGCTCATCGCAGCAACCAACCGGGCGGACAACCTCGACCCGGCGCTGCTTCGACCGGGCCGGTTCGACCGTCGACTGACCTTCGAACGGCCCAGCAAGCCCGGACGACGCCAGATCATCGACCACTACCTGGGTGTCAAGGCACACGACGACGAGCTCGACGACGCGATCAAGCGCGACCAGCTGGCCGCAGCCACCCAGGGCTACACGCCGGTGATGATCGAGCACCTCTTCGACGAGGCACTGGTGAACGCAGTCCGACGTGGCGACGGGGCCATGACCTGGCAGGACGTCGAGCGGGCGCGGTTGGTCGAGGAAGTCGGTCTCGGTCAGCCCGTCACATATACGGACCACGAGCGACGCCTCATCGCCACTCACGAAGCGGGCCATGCCACCGTGGCCTATCTCGTGGCACCAGAGCGACGCCTGGAGATCCTGACGATCATCAAGCGGCGCAGCGCCCTCGGCATGCTTGCGCACGGCGATGCTGAGGAGGTCTACACGCGTTCCCGCAAGGAGATGCTCGGCCTGATCCAGATCGCCTTCGGTGGCCAGTGCTCCGAGGAGCTGTTCTTCGGGGACGTGTCGACGGGCCCTGGTGGCGACCTGCTCTACGCCACCAACGTTGCCGCTGAGATGGTCGGGTCGTGCGGCATGATCGACTCGCTGGTGTCCTTCGCCGCGATCCAGAACGGTGCCTTCAACGACAGCAACATCGCCGGAAGGGTGCTGAGCGACCCGGACGGCCGCGCCCAGGTCGAGGAGCTGCTGCAGCAGCAGAAGATGAAGGTGGTCGGGCTTCTGCAGTCCAACGCCCACCTGGTCGAGGCTCTCAGGGACGCGCTCGTCGAGCGCGAGGAGCTCATCGGCGACCAGATCACCGAGGTACTGGACGCAGCGAAGGCTGCGGGTCCCCGAGGCGTGATCGACCTGCGCGACGCCGCCAGCGTCGGGTCGTAGGGTGCCGAGCAGGGTGGCGTTGGGTCTCTCCGCGGGCGGCTGAGCCGATCGGGCTACAGGTGTGCCGGACAGCGGTCGATGTTGGCCGGTGTGGAGACCGTGGACCCGTTGACCCAGCCGGCTGACACCTCCGAGGACACCCCGGGGGTGCCGCTCGGCGGGGTGATCCTGCGCTTCGCCGGTGCCAGGTACGCCGTGGACATGGCCACGGTGGCCGAGGTCGTGCCCGTGCCGACGGTCACCCGGGTTCCCGGCGCCCCCGCCTGGCTGTCCGGTGTCGTCAACTGGCGCGGTCGGGTCCTACCCGTCCTTGACCTTCGTCCACTCGTCGGGGCCCCCCTGGCGCCTCTGCCGACCAGCGCGCGCCTGGTCGTCCTGAGTGAGGACGACGTCGAGTGCGGACTTGTGGCAGACATGGTCCCGGGCCTGCTCGACTGCGACCCGAACAGCCTCGAGCCGATGCCCGCAACTGCGGCGTCCGGGATCGGCGGGCTCGTGCGAGGGGTCGTCGACGACGGTGGTCCGGTGGCGCTGCTGGACACGAGTGCCGTGCTCAGACTGCGTGAGCAGCTTCCCACCGCACGCCGTTCCGTGCGATGAAGGTAACCTTCAGCCGGCGGGACATGACGGCGACCGTCTCCGTCCACGTCCTCTTCACGCTCGTCCTGGTGGGAGCCTTCGCCCTCGAGCTCAGGTTCACCCCGGACTCAGTCACCTCGCAGATGCTGGGCGTCGTGGCTGCTGGCATCGCCGCAACGACCGCGCTGGTGGTGTCAACACTGGCGGTGACGTCTTGGCGACAGGCCCGGGGGATCGACACGACCTCGGTGTGGGACCCGGTCTCGTCGCTGGCTCAGCTTGCGGCTGCCCTCCTCGCCATGTTCGCCTTGGGCGGGTTCTCGGGGATCGGATGGGTGCTCGTCCTGCTCCTGGTTCCGTACTTCGGCGTCGTGTTCTCCACCGGCCAGCTGCGTGCCTTGGCGGTGGCTGTCAGTGTCCTGGTCGCCGGCGCGGGGGCGGCTGCAGGAAGCGTCACCAGTGACGAGCTGCCGACCGCTGTGATCGCGGTCTGTGCGGTCTTCCTCTCGCTTTGGTTCACCGAGCAGTCGGCGTCGTACCTGTTCGACATGCGTCGGCTCGCGCAGGGCCAGCAGCGGGTCGTCGAGGCTCGGGCCCAGGAGCTGACGGTGGCCCTCGGCGCGGCAGCACACGGGGATCTGACGGTCCATGCTCCGGAGCCCGGCGACGCCGGCACCGGCACCGGCACGAACGAGTCGACCAGGTCGCTGGACGAGTTGGCGGCTGCGTTTGATCATACGGTGGCGAACTTGCGGGTGTTGGTGGGTGCGGTTCGTTCGGGTGGTGAGCAGTTGGGTGCTGCTGCGGGTCAGGTGTTGGTGTCGGCTCAGGAGCAGGCTGCGTCTGCGGCGCAGCAGTCTTCGGCGGTGTCGCAGACGACGGCGACGATTGAGGAGTTGGCGGCGACGGCGGCTCAGATTGCTGAGACGTCGGAGTTGGTGGCTTCGTTTGCGACTCAGACGTTGGGGTTTGCTGAGGAGGGTCGGT
>JBAPUB010000345.1:0-5172 GCA_049282455.1 Actinomycetes bacterium | reverse complement strand
GGTGCGCGGGGTCGACCATGAAGCTGGCCGTGGCCACGTGCGAACCGCGGCCCGGACGGTTCGGGCCCATCTTGGCCGAGCCGAGGACGGTGCCGTCCTCGTCGGTGGCGACCACGGTCACACCCGGCGGTGCTTCCAGCCAGATGGGTCGGGCCGACTCCTCGGTCAAACCGCCGGGGTACGCGTAGGTCTCCCCCGCCTCGACGATGGCGGCGAAGAAGGGCCAGATGCTGGGCCAGTCGTCGTCGACGGCGGAGCGGATGATCACGGTCGTGCATTCTGCCGAAGGGAACCGCGAGCGACCGCGGTTCCCTTCGGCAGACCGGGTCAGGAGACCTTGTCGGCCTCGACGTCAAGACTCAGGGTGACCTTGTCGCCGACCAGGACCCCGCCGGCCTCGAGCGCGACGTTCCAGGTCAGGCCGAAGTCCTTGCGGCTGAACGAGGAGCTGCCCTCGAAGCCGATCTTGGTCGCCCCGAACGGGTCGTTCGCGACGCCCTGCAGCTGAGCGGTGATCGTGAGGGGACGCGACACGTCCTTGACGGTCAACGTGCCGACCATCTCGAAGGTGTCCGAGGACTTCTGAGTGACCGAGGTCGCCTCGAAGACCATCTGCGGGTAGGTCTCGACGTCCAGGAAGTCAGGGGACTTCAGGTGACCGTCGCGCTGCTCGCTTCCGGAGTCGATCGAGGCGGTGTCGACGACGACGCGGGCCCGTGAGGCGCTGGGGTTCTGGCCGTCGAGCACCAGCTCGCCCTCGAAGACGCCGAAGCTTCCGCGCACCTTGGAGACCATGGCGTGCTTGGCGGAGAAGCCCAGACGGGTGTGCGAGGGGTCGAGCTTCCAGGTCCCGGTCGTGGCAGCCAGGCCGGTCGTCGTGGCGGTGTCGGTGGTGGTGTGGGTGGTGGTGGTCATCGGGGCTCCCGGGTGTCGTGGAGGCGGGCTCCAGTGTGTAGTTGAACCTTCAACGAATCGAGTCCGGCCCATATTCCCGGTCATCGCGCCCGTCTCGACCCGGTCGACGGGCCGCCGGTGGCTGCGCAGGGCCCGGATAGCCTTCGCGCATGACCCAACCGCCCACCCCGCCAGCGGGCCCGAGCTACTCCTCGCTGAACGAGCCGAACGAGAAGCAGCCGAACGAGCCGAACGAGAAGCACCGGGGCCCCGTGGTGCTGCGCCGCGGCCAGGTCCAACGCAGCACCACCGACCAGCGGCTGCTCGACTCTCGGGGGCCGTCGGACTGGGTGCACACCGACCCCTGGCGGGTGCTGCGCATCCAGTCGGAGTTCGTCGAGGGGTTCGGCCTGCTGGCCGAGCTCGGTCCGGCGGTCAGCGTGTTCGGCAGTGCCCGCACCGCGCGCGACACGGCCGAGTACGCGTTGGCCCAGCAGCTGGCCGCCGCCCTGGTCGAGTCCGGCTACGCCGTGATCACCGGAGGGGGACCCGGGATCATGGAGGCGGCCAACAAGGGGGCGTCGGAGGCCGGGGGGGTCTCGGTCGGGCTGGGCATCGAGCTGCCGTTCGAACAGGGCCTGAACCCGTGGGTCGACGTGGGCATCAACTTCCGGTACTTCTTCGCTCGCAAGACGATGTTCGTCAAGTACGCGCGTGGGTTCGTCGTCCTGCCAGGTGGGTTCGGGACCCTCGACGAGCTGTTCGAGGCCCTCACGCTGGTCCAGACCCAGAAGGTCACGGCGTTCCCGATCGTGCTCATGGGTCGCTCGTACTGGCAGGGGCTGCTCGACTGGCTGGAGCGCACCGTCGTCGCCGAGGGCAAGGCGTCCGCCCACGACACACACCTGCTGCACGTCACCGACGACGTCGACGAGGCCGTGGCGCTGATCCGCAAGGCCGAGCTGGACCGCGACTCGGTGCGTCAGGACGAGCTCGAGTCCGTGATGGACAAGGAGGTCGCCGAGCGCGCGGCCGCCACCGGACCGCTCATGGGGATCTGACCCAAGGTCAGGCGAGCCCTCGGCGAGCCACGGCCGGTGGTCGACGGTCCTGGACCGAGGCCACGAGGTCGAGCACCTCGCGGGTCTGGCGTACGTCGTGGGCGCGGAACACACAGGCGCCGAGCCAGGCGCTGATGGCGGTGGCCGCCAACGTCCCCGACAGACGCTGGTCGACCGGCCGGTCCAGCGTCTCGCCCACGAAGTCCTTGTTCGACAACGAGACCAGCAGGGGCCACCCCAGGTCGGCCAGCCTGTCCAGGTTGCGCGTGATCTCGAGCGAGTGGCGGGTGTTCTTGCCGAAGTCGTGTCCGGGATCGACGAGCAGCCCGTCGGCCCGGACCCCCGCATCGAGGCATCGTCGGGCTTCGCGTTGCATCCAGGTGGCAACCTCGGTGGTCGGGTCAGCGTAGGTCACCCGGAACGGTCTGGTCCGGGGTGTGGCGCCGCCGGTGTGAGTGCACACGACCCCCACGCCGTACCGGGCGGCGACGCCGGCCAGTGCTGGGTCGAACCCACCCCAGGCGTCGTTCAGGAGGTCGGCCCCGACGTCGCAGACCGCCCGTGCGACCTCGGCCCGCCAGGTGTCCACACTGATCACCAGCGACGGGTGAGCCTTGCGAACCGCCTCCACGAAGGGCACCACGCGACGGATCTCCTCTGTCGCGTCGACGGGGTCGCCCGGCCCGGCCTTGACCCCTCCGATGTCCACGATCCCCGCACCGTCGGCCACGGCCCGGTCCACGGCGGCCATCGCTGCGCCGTCGGTGAAGGTCGCCCCTGCGTCGTAGAACGAGTCGGGCGTCCGGTTCACGATCGCCATCACCACGGTCTGCTCGCCGTCGAAGGTGCGAGAGCCCAGGCGCCACTGCATGGTTCAGCGTGGCACGATCACCGGGGGCCGCTTCGCCCGACCCTCGAACCGAAGGGACTCGCTCCGTGACCTACGTCTGGTTGTTCCTCGCCGTCGGCATCGTCGTCGTCGCCGTCCTGGTGGCGCTGGGCGCAGGCTCGTCGGCCAGCGACGCATCCCCGGACCGACGGGCCGCCGACCTGCCTGCGGACCGACCGGTCGAGGCGTCGGACATCGACGCGCTGCGACTGCCGCAGGCCCTGCGGGGATACCGGATGGACGACGTCGACGACGTGCTCGACCGTCTCGCGCGTGAGCTCACCGAGCGCGACGACGTGATCGACCGGCTGAGGCAGGGTCAGGCTGGGCACCCGTCATGACCGCAGAGGTGGTGGTCGCCGTCGAGGTCGACGCTCCGCCGGAGGTCGTGTGGGACGCGGTGACGGACTGGCCCAGGCAGTCCCAGTGGATGCTGGGCACCACGGTTCGCGCCACCACGGCCGGGGGAGTGGGACTCGGAGGCGGTATCGAGGCGTACACCGGGATCGGACGGGTGGGCTTTCTCGACCCGATGGTGATCACCGAGTGGGACCCCCCGAGGCGGTGCGTGGTCAGACACACCGGCCGGGTCGTGCGAGGCGACGGAGTCTTCGAGGTGCTGGCTTTGCCCCTGGGGAGAAGCCGGTTCGTCTGGTCGGAGGTCCTGCAGATCCCCGGGGGGTGGCTCGGCCGACTCGGTTGGCCCGTCGTCGCCCCGGCCTTCGTTCTCGGCGTGCGCCGAAGCCTGCAGAGTCTGGCTGACGACGTGGGCCGTGAGCACGCAAACAGCCATGGGCGATAATGGTGCGAAGTCACGCGACCGGGCGTGCTCCCAGGTCGCGCACGCGACACCGGTTTCGCAGCAGGAAGGGGAACGACATGGCGGCCATGAAGCCGCGTACGGGCGATGGTCCGCTCGAGGTCACCAAGGAGGGCCGTGGGATCGTCATGCGCGTTCCACTCGAAGGCGGGGGGCGCCTGGTCGTCGAGCTCAACGCAGACGAGGCGAAGAGCCTGGGTGACCAGCTGATCACCGTTGCCGGCTGATCCTGGTCGGTCGTCAGCCCCGGGTTGCGTCCTCGCACCCGGGGCTTCGACATGACCGCACCTGATCTGCGTGTGGCGCGAGGCTCGCTGTCTGCCAGCCTCGGTCGAGCCGAGGTGGTTGCGCTCGGTGTCCGTCCTGGCTCTTCGGTGGGGGCACCAACCGTCCTCAGCGACCTCGACCCGACGATCGACCTCACCGCACACCTTCGCCGCGCATCGGCCACCGGTCGGGCGGGCGAGGTCACTGAGATCCCGCTGGTCGACCACGGCCGGTCCCGGACCCTGCTCCTCGTCGGGGTCGGCGACAGCACCCCGGGCGAGCTGCGTCGCGCCAGTGCGGCCGCGGCTCGTCGCGCCAAAGGGGCCCGTCGGTTGGTCGTCGACCTGGGCCAGCGGACCGCGACGCAGGTCGAGGCCGTCGCCGTGGGCGCCGGTCTGGCGGCCTACGCCTTCGCCGTCACCTCGACACCGCCGGACCCGTCGAGCCGGCCGGTGCGTCGCATCGATTTCACCGCCGACGCGTCCGACGCCTCCGACGCCTCCGACAATGCTGCAGCTGCGGCTGCCGCTTCAGCTGCCGTGCAGCGTGCCGCGGCCGTCATCGACGCAGTTCACCTGGCGCGTGACCTCACCAACACCGAGCCCAACCGCAAGTCGCCCCGCTGGCTGGCTGACCGAGCAGTCCGCGCCGGAGAGTCCGCCGGGCTCGCTGTGTCCGTCGTCGACGCCGACTCGCTCGCGCGCCGCGGGTTCGGCGGGTTGTCCGCGGTCGGAGCGGGGTCGGCCCGACCGCCGGTGTTGGTGAGACTGGAGTACCGCCCCACGAGCGGGGGACGACGACCGCCGAAGCACGTGGTCCTGGTCGGCAAAGGCATCACCTTCGACTCCGGCGGGCTGTCTCTCAAACCGCCCGAGGCCATGGTCGCCATGAAGACCGACATGGCAGGTGCGGCTGCAGTGCTCGCCGCCATGACGCAGCTGCCGAACCTGGGGTGCGAGCACCGCGTCACTGGGCTGCTCGCCCTCGCCGAGAACCTGCCGTCAGGCTCGGCGGTGCGTCCCGGCGACGTCGTCACGATGTACGACGGGACGACGGTCGAGGTGCTGAACACCGACGCCGAGGGTCGGCTGGTCCTGGCCGACGCCCTGGGCCTGGCCACGACCGCAGCCTCGGTCCCTGACTGCGTGGTCGACCTGGCGACGCTGACCGGCGCCGCATCGATCGGCCTCGGACGCCGCCACGCCGCCCTCTATGCATCCGACGAGCAGCTCGGTGCCCAG
>JBAPUB010000344.1:0-2856 GCA_049282455.1 Actinomycetes bacterium | reverse complement strand
GCCCAGAAGTCCGGCTCCGCTGCTGCGCCGCTGCTGCTCTCGGCCAGGTCCAACCGGTGGATCATCACCAGCCCCAGGCCGTTGAGCAGGCCGACGGTGGGCAGGATCACCGGGTCGGCGTACGGTGCCAGGACCCGGAGGGCGACATGCGCTGCGACCAGGCCGGCACCCAGCACGATGGCGAACTGCGTGAACCCGGGGCTGAGCGAGCCGCCGATGACCAGGTCGACCTGGGCGAAGCCCAACAACGACAGGGCGTAGCCGAGCAGGATGAGAAGGAGCTCGATGTTGCGCCGGTTGCGCGGCGAGCGTCGGGTCACTGTCGCCGTCGGCGGAGCCGAGACGTCGATGGGGGCGCTCATGGCATCACTGGGCAGCCCGAGGGCGGGTTCTTGCCCTGGCAGGCCTCGACCTCGGCACGCAGCCGCTGCACGATCTGGTCGGCGTCCTCCAGGCTTCGGGCTGGAATGGTGCTGGCGACAGCCTGCTGCTCGAACTCGGGCAGGGTCGCCATCGTGATGTCGGTGGTCTGCTCGACGCTCGACAGGTCGATCCCGAACAGCGGCTCGGACGGCCCTCGGTAGATCGCGACGGCGTCACCCGTCGCCGATGGGTAAGCCCCCACGAAGTACTGCTTCTGGGCCCACGTGTACCAACCGAAGACGGCACCCACGACCATGCCGACGAGCAGCATCCCCACAGCAAGCAGCCAGACCACGCGCCGCCGCCGGATCGCCGGACGCTGCGGCTCGTCGGGCTGTTCCGTCGGGGTCAGCCGCGCGGCACGGCCCGCGGGAGTGTCGGGCAGGCGTAGGCGGCGCGTGGTCCTGGCGAGGCTGACCGCCCCCACTGCCGTGGGTGTCGACGGGGAGCTTGCGTCGTCGACGACGTCTCCGACGACACAGGTGATGTTGTCGGGACCGCCGGCGCGCAGAGCCAGGCCGACGAGGTCCGAAGCGACGGCCTCGGGGTCGGCGTCGGTGCCCAGCAGCTCCGCGATGGTGTCCTCGGACACGACCCCGGACAGCCCGTCGCTGCACAGCAGGAGCCGGTCGCCCAGTCGCAGCTCACGCACGGACAGGTCGGGCTCGACGACGTTGGCGCCGTCGAGCACCCGGGTCACGATGTTGCGCTGGGGGTGGTTCCTGGCCTCGTCGGAGGTCAGGCGTCCGGAGTCGACCAGGCTCTGCACCAGCGTGTGGTCGTGGGTGATCTGTTCGAGGCTCCCGTCGCGGAGCAGGTAGGCGCGCGAGTCACCGACGTGCAGCAGTCCGAGCCGGTTGCCCGAGCGCAGCATGACGGTGAGCGTCGTGCCCATTCCTTCCAGGCCCGGCTGGGCCTCGACGAGGGCGCCGAGCTGGTCCTGCGCGCGAAGCAACGCGTCGCGCAACGGGGCCAGCAGATCGCCCTGGGCGTCGCCGTCATCGAGGGTGACGAATGCCGCGATCGCGACGGAGCTGGCGACCTCGCCGCCGGCGGCGCCCCCCATGCCGTCGGCCACGGCCAGCACCTGGGGGCCGGCGTACCCGGAGTCCTCGTTGCCGTCTCGCAGGAGTCCGACGTCGGAGCGTGCGGCGAACCTCAAGGTCAGGGCCACGGCTACTTCCGAAGCTCGATCACGGTCTTGCCCACCCGAACGGGGGCGCCGAGCGGGACGACCGTCGGCCCGGTGACCCGGGTGCGGTCCAGGAAGGTGCCGTTGGTGGACCCCATGTCCTCGATCATCCAGGTGCCGTCGCGGGGCGCGAAGCGAGCGTGGCGGTTCGACGCGTAGTCATCGTCGAGCACGAGGGTGCAGTCGCCGGCTCGTCCGATCGTGATCGGCTGGTCGGACAACGTGAGCTCGGTGCCCGCGAGTGACCCCTCGACGATGACCAGGGTGCGGGCGACTCCGCGCTTCTGCTTGGGCTGCTTCGGGGGCCTTGCGGCCTTGGTCCGGGATGCCGGCGACCGTTGGCTCACGCGCTGACCGAACAGGTCGGTCCGCATGACCGCGGCGACCGTCAGCACGAACGCCCACAGCACCGCGAGGAACCCGAGCCGGATCACCGTGAGGGTGAGTTCGGACACCCAGTCACGCTCCGTATCGGAAGGTCGCCGTGGTCGAGCCGATCTCGATGACGCTGCCGTCGACCAGCTCGACCCGGGCGGCTTCCTCGACCGGGTTGCCGTCGACCCGTGTGCCGTTGGTCGACCCGAGGTCGCTGATCGTCGGAACTGGCCGCAGGTTGATCGTGGCGTGACGACGGGAGACCCCGGGGTCGTCGATGCGGACGTCGGCGTCGCTGCCGCGCCCGACCACGCTGACGTCCTGGGTCAACGGCCATTCGGTCGCGCCGATCTCGAGCCTCACGTGCGGAAGCAACGGCCCGTCGGACATGACTCCGGGCTCGGCCTCGCCGAGAACCCGGAAGACCCCAGTCTCCAGGGACTCGTCGCGGGTCAACGAGACCGTGACGGGCCCGACCAGGGAGTACCCCTGCTCACCCACGTGCTCGCGCACCATCCCGGCGAGCTCGTCGGTCAGCGGCTCCGCGTAGCCGGCGAGCCGGTCGTGGTCGCGCGCACCGAGCTCGACCGTGAACGCGTTGGGGACGATGGTGCGGCCGCGGGTGACCAGGGCCGCCTTGTCGTCGCACTCGCGCTGGAGCGCGCTGGCGATCTCGATGGGCTGCACCTCAGCTTTGAAGGCACGGGCGAATGCGCCGTTGACCATCTGGTCGAGCCGTCGCTCGAACCGGTTCAGGACACCCACTCCAGCCTCCCGAAAGTCCTCGGCCCAGGGCCGGCGACCCTCATGCGTGATCGTATCCGTCGGATGAGTCGGTGATAGCCTTTGCGGGCTCGGGTCACGCG
>JBAPUB010000343.1:0-2041 GCA_049282455.1 Actinomycetes bacterium | reverse complement strand
AGCGGGTCCTCAACACCCTCCAGACGAACGGCACCCTGCTGACCGACGAGTGGGGCGCGTTCCTCGCGGAGAACAGGTTCCTGGTCGGGATCTCGATCGACGGCCCGAAGGACATCCACGACCGGTACCGGGTCGACAAGGGCGGCAAGCCCACCTTCGACAAGGTGATCCGCGGCCTCGACGTTCTCCGCCGCCACAGGGTCGACTACAACGTCCTCACGACCGTCCACGCCGCGAACGAGGGGCGGGGCCGCGAGGTGTACCGGTTCCTGCGCGACGAGTGCGAGGCCGAGTACATGCAGTTCATCCCGATCGTGGAGCGCGCCACGCCCGAGACGCTCGCGGCGGCGAACGCGGGCTGGGGCGAGCGAGGCCAGCTCCGTCCGCTCTACGTCCTCGACGGCAGCCTCGTGACGGACCGGACCGTGAGCCCCGAGGGGTACGGGCGCTTCCTGATCGACATCTTCGAGGACTGGGTGCGCCGGGACATCGGCAGGGTCTACGTCCAGATGTTCGACACCGCGCTCGCGAACTGGGTCGGCGAGGGCGGTGGGATGTGCGTTCACGCGAAGACCTGCGGCCTCCAGCTCGCCCTCGAGCACAACGGCGACCTCTATTCCTGCGACCACTTCGTAGAGCCGCGCTTCAAGCTCGGCAACATCCGCGAGCTGCCGATGGTGGACATGGTCGGCTCAGCCCAGCAGCGCAAGTTCGGACAGGACAAGCACGACACCCTGACCCGGTTCTGCCTCGACTGCGACGTCCGCTTCGCCTGCAACGGCGGCTGTCCCAAGGACCGCTTCGCTACATCGCCCTACGGCGACACCGGGCAGCACTACCTGTGCCCGACCTACAAGGCGTTCTTCCACCACGTGACGGGGCCCATGGAGGCGATGCGGGACCTGCTCCGGGCCAATGGGGCGCCGCGAGAACTGATGGCGGCCTACGCCACCGCGGACGCCCATCGTGGCCGCAACGACCCGTGCACCTGCGGCAGCGGCCGCAAGTGGAAGGTCTGTCACGGCGCCGAGCCGCACCGGGCTGTGGCGTCAGGTTCGCCGAAGCCCGGCTGAACAGGGGGGGCACGTCGAAGGTTCGCCATCCATTTGAGTCCAGGCATCCGCAACACCAGGAGACATCGCATGCGCAAACTCACCCTGCTCGCGCTCGCCATCGGGGCGACCGCCATCCTCGCCGCCTGCGGCGGGAGCAGCTCCAGCGCCCTCACCGGCAAGAACTGGCAGCTGACCGCGATCACCGAGAAGGTCCCGGCCTTCCAGGGCGTCGTCCCGCCGGCGGACCAGACGAAGTACGTCATCACCTTCAACACCGACGGCACGTTCAACGGCACGGCCGACTGCAACCAGATCGCCGGCACCTACAAGACCACCGGCGCCAGTGGTCTGGCGATCACCCCGGGCATCTCGACCATGGCCATGTGCCCCGAAGGCTCGTTCGACACCCTGTTCGTGCACGGCCTGGGCCGGGCGAAGAGCTACGCGATCACGAACGACACGCTGACCATCACCCTCAACGACGAGGGCACGATGACCTTCGTCGTCGGCGTCGCCGCAGGGTCCACCCCTGAGGCCACGGCCGCAGCGACGGCCAAGCCGACCGCGGCTCCCACCGCCAAGCCGACCGCGAAGCCCACGGCAAAGCCAACCGCTGCCCCGACCAAGGCGCCGAGCGCGAGCGCCACACCCGCCCCCTCGACCGGCCTCACCGGCAAGGCGTGGCAGCTGACCGCCATCACCGAGAAGGTCCCGGCCTTCCAGGGCGCCGTGCCGGACGCCCAGCAGGCCAACTACACCATCACCTTCAACGCCGACGGCACGTTCTCGGCCAAGGCGGACTGCAACACCGTCTCGGGCACCTACAACACCGTCGACGCCGCCGCGGCGACCGGTGACCTCATGATCGCCCCCGAGACCGTGACCTCGGCCGCCTGCGCCGACGGCTCCTACTCGGACCTCTACATCCTGGGGTTGGGCAACGCCGCGAGCTATGCCATCGCGAGCAACCAACTGACCATCACGCT
>JBAPUB010000342.1:0-19896 GCA_049282455.1 Actinomycetes bacterium | reverse complement strand
CCGCAGGGTGGTGGCCCGGTCTGCTGCGTCGAGCGCCACGGCGACCGGAGCCACCGTGGCCGACCGGTCGGCCGGCACGGTCACCCTTCGGCTCCCGCGGACTCGACCTGGTTGATGTCATCGACGTGGTCGATGTCGTCGACGGCTTCGGCGGCATCGACCGTTTCAACTGCGTCGACGAGCGGTTCGGACGACCCGGTGTCCTCAGGACCGTCGGAGGACGCGGAGGCCGGTGAGGCGCCTGCCGCACGGTGCCCGCCCAGCGGTCGGTGGGCGAAGCCGACTGCGTCGGAGAGCCGGTCGAAGCCGCGGTCGGCCAGTGCTCGCTGCAGCTCGTGCAGAACCCGCATCGGGGCTGACGGGTCGTTGAAGATGGTGGTGCCGACCTGCACCGCGCTCGCACCGGCGAGGACGAACTCCAAGGCGTCCAGCCCCGTGCGGATCCCCCCGATGCCGACGATGGGCACGTCGGGCATCGCCTTGTGCACCTGCCAAACCGCGCGCACGGCCACCGGCCGGATGGCCGGGCCGGACAGGCCTCCGGTGATCCCGGCGAGGTGCGGGCGCATGGTGTCGGTGTCGATGACGACTCCCAACAGGGTGTTGACCATCGACAGCCCGTCGGCGCCGGCGTCCACGCACGCCTGCGCCACAGCCACGATGTCGGTGACGTCCGGGGACAGCTTCGCGATCACCGGGACACCGGGTGCGCCGTTGCGACGCACCCCGCTGACGACAGCCGCACTGGCGAGTGGGTCGCACGCGAACACGAGCCCGCGGTTGGCCACGTTCGGGCAGGAGATGTTGACCTCGACCGCCTTGACCGCCGACGAGAGCCGTAGACGTGCGGCCAGCCGAGAGAACTCCTCGACGTCGTTGCCCGCGATCGACACGACCACCCGGACACCCCGGGCCTCCAGCCACGGCAGGTCACGCTCGATGAACGCGTCGATCCCCGGGCCCTGGAGCCCGATCGAGTTCAGCATCCCGCTGGGGGTCTCAGCCATGCGCGGAGTCGCTCGACCGGCACGGGGCTTGACCATGATCGACTTCGTGACGATGGCGCCGAGCTCGGAGATGGCGAAGAACTGGTCGAGCTCGCGTCCGTAGCCGGCACACCCGGACGCAGTCATGACCGGGTTCGGCAGGACCCACGGGCCGATCTGGGTGGTGAGGTCGATGTCGGGAAGCTCCTCGACCTGGCTGGCTGCGGGGAGCAGGCGGGTGAGCCGCGTCATCAGTGACCTCCAGCCACGGGTGCGCCCAGTGCATCGTCGGGAACGGTGCCGATAGCGTCCCAACGCACGCGGTCACCACGGAACACCGGGCCGTCGACGCAGGACCGCAGCATCCGGGTCACGCCGTCGTCACCGATGACCGGAAGAACGCAGGTCATGCAGACCCCTACTCCGCACGCCATGGCCTCCTCGACCGCGGTCTGGCTGTGCGCGCCGTACCGGTCGGCGAGGTCGGACACGGCCTTGAGCATGCCCATCGGCCCGCACGCGTAGATGACGTCGGACCCCGTGCGGCTCAACAGCTCGGGAAGCACGTCGGTCACCCGACCTCGTTCACCCAGGGAGCCGTCCTCGGTGGTGATGGCCACCGACTGGGACATCCGCTTGGCCTCCAGGACCCCGAAGAGCCGGTCCTCGGTCGCAGCACCGAGGACGAAGTCGACCCGACAACCCCGGGCGCGCAGCTGGTCGGCCAAGGCGTACAGCGGTGCGCTCCCGTAGCCGCCTCCGACCAGCGTGCAGGTCACCGACTCCTTCGGCAGCGCGAAGGGCTTGCCGAGCGGGCCGACAACGTCGATCGTGTCGTGTGGCCGCACCCCGGCGAGCCAGCGTGTGCCGCGTCCGTGTTCGGCGAACACGATCTCGACGGTCCCGCCGTAGACACCACGGTCCTCGGTCCGGTAGATCGAGAACGCCCGACGCAGCAGCATGCTCGAGTCGTTGCCCCCGACCGCCAGAGCGACGAAGTGCCCCGGCCGAACGTGCTCAGCGATCCCGGGTGCGACCAAGGTGAGCTGGTGGTAGCCCCCTACACGCCGGGTCTTCAGGACCTCCCCGCGAACCTGGACGGCGGGCACGTCACTCACCCCCTCGGACGTTGCGTAGGTGCTGGGCATGCTCTTGAAGGGACCGCACACCGATCTCTCCGCGGATCAACGCCTCGATGCCTTGGACGGCGGCCGCCAGGCCTTGGACCGTGGTGATGCACGGGACCCCCTTGCGGACGGCGGCGGTGCGGATCTCGTAGCCATCGAGTCGAGCCCCCACGCCGTAGGGCGTGTTGACGATGAGGTCGATGTCACCGGACAGGATCTGCTGCACGGCGTCGCTGCTGCCGTCGTCGGACTCGAAGTGCTTGCGCACGATGGTGGCCGGGACCCCGTTTCGTCGCAGCACCTCGGCGGTGCCAGCGGTCGCCACGACCTCGAATCCGAGATCATGCAGCCGCTTGACGGGGAAGATCATGGAGCGTTTGTCGCGGTTGGCGACGGACACGAAGGCCCGGCCCCCCGTCGGGAGACCTCCGCTGTACGCCGCCATCTGCGACTTCGCGTAGGCGGTGCCGAACAGCGCGTCGATTCCCATGACCTCACCGGTCGACTTCATCTCCGGGCCAAGCACGGTGTCTACACCGTGGAAGCGGCCGAACGGCAGCACTGCCTCCTTCACCGACGTGGGCGCGTCGAGCGGCAGCGTGCCGCCGTCGCCCTCACGTGGGAGGACGCCCTCCTCGCGCAGCTGCTTGACCGTGGCCCCCATGGAGATCCGTGCGGCGGCCTTGGCCAGTGGAACGTCGGTGGCCTTGGAGACGAACGGCACCGTTCGAGAGGCTCGCGGATTGGCCTCGAGCACGTAGAGAACGTCCGACGCCTGGGCGTACTGGACGTTCAGCAGTCCTCGGACGCCGACTCCCTCGGCGATCGCCGCCGTTGCAGCGCGGATCTGGTCGATGTCGGCACGTCCCAGGGTCATGGGCGGCAGGGCGCAGGCGGAGTCACCGGAGTGGATGCCGGCCTCCTCGATGTGCTCCATCACCCCGCCGAGGTACAGCTCGTGCCCGTCGTAGAGGGCATCGACGTCGATCTCGACCGCGTCGTCGAGGAACCGGTCGACGAGCACGGGGTGGTTCGACAGAAGGCTGGGGTCCTGCTCGTTGATGCGCAGCAGGTACTCGCCGAGCGACGCCTCGTCGTACACGATCTCCATGCCCCGCCCGCCGAGGACGTACGACGGGCGCACCAGCACCGGGTAGCCGATCTCTGCGGCGATCCCCTTGGCCTCGTCGAACGAGAATGCCGTCCCGTGGCGTGGGGCCGGAAGGTGCGCAGCCGCCAGCACCCGTCCGAACGCGCCTCGTTCCTCGGCGAGGTGGATGGCCTCAGGGGACGTGCCGACGATCGGGACAGCGCAGTCCTTCAGCCGTTGGGCCAGGCCCAAGGGGGTCTGGCCTCCGAGCTGGACGATCACGCCGGCCACCGGCCCGACGTCCATCTCAGCGTGGACGATCTCGAGGACGTCTTCGAAGGTGAGCGGCTCGAAGTACAGACGGTTCGCGGTGTCGTAGTCGGTGGAGACAGTCTCAGGGTTGCAGTTGACCATGATCGCCTCGTACCCAGCATCGCGAAGCGTCTGCACCGCATGGACGCACGAGTAGTCGAACTCGATGCCCTGCCCGATTCGGTTGGGACCGGAGCCCAGCACGATGACCGCGGGCCGGTCCCTCGGCTCGACCTCGGTCTCGTCGTCGTAGGACGAGTAGTGGTACGGCGTGCGCGCGGCGAACTCCGCCGCGCACGTGTCGACGGTCTTGTACACCGGTCGGACACCGAGCGCGTGACGCAGGGCGCGCACGACGTCCTCGGGCAGACCTCGGATCTGGCCGATCTGCACGTCGGAGAACCCGTACCGCTTCGCGCTGCGCAACAGGTCATGGTCCAGCTCTCGGGCTGCCCGAAGGTCGCCGGCCACGGAGTTGACCAGGCAGATCTGCTCGAGGAACCAGGGGTCGATCTTCGTCGCGTCGTGCACCGTGGCGACGTCGGCACCGAACCGCAGAGCCTGCTGCACCTCACGGATCCGCCCGTCGTGCGGAACGGTCGCTGCTTTCACCCAGAACTGGGGGTCTGGGTTCTCATCACCCCAGGAGAAGCTCGCGTCGGACTTCTCCAGGGACCGCAAGGCCTTCTGGAGCGCCTCGGGGAACGACCGACCCAGAGCCATGGCCTCACCCACGCTCTTCATGTGCGTGGTGAGCGTCGCATCGGCCGAAGGGAACTTCTCGAAGGCGAAGCGAGGCACCTTGACGACGACGTAGTCGAGCGTGGGCTCGAAGGAGGCTGGAGTCTTCGCCGTGATGTCGTTCGGGATCTCGTCCAGTGTGTAGCCCAGGGCGAGTCGGGCCGCGATCTTGGCGATCGGGAAACCTGTCGCCTTGCTGGCAAGCGCGGAGGACCGAGAGACCCGCGGGTTCATCTCGATCACGATCATTCGACCGTTCGCGGGGTCGATGGCGAACTGGATGTTGCACCCGCCGGTGTCGACGCCGACCGCACGGATCACCGCGATGCCGACGTCGCGCATGATCTGGAACTCGCGGTCGGTGAGCGTCATGCTCGGTGCCACCGTGATCGAGTCGCCAGTGTGCACGCCCATCGGGTCCAGGTTCTCGATCGAGCAGACGACCACGACGTTGTCGTTGCGGTCGCGCATCAGCTCGAGCTCGTACTCCTTCCAGCCGATGATCGACTCCTCGAGCAGCACCTCGCTGGTGGGGCTTGCAGCGAGTCCTTCTCCGGCGATCCGGTGGAGGTCCTCGAGGTCGTAGGCAATCCCGGAGCCCGCTCCCCCCATCGTGAACGAGGGTCGAACGACGACCGGGAAGCCGAGGTCGGCCACAGCCGCAACGCACTCGGGCATGGTGTGGGCGATCGTCGAGCGTGCCACCTCCGCGCCGACCTGCGCCACGATCTGCTTGAACAGCTCACGGTTCTCGCCGCGCTGGATCGCCTCGACGTTCGCACCGATCAGCTCGACGCCGTAACGCTCGAGGACGCCGTTGTCGTACAAAGCGATGGCCGTGTTGAGCGCGGTCTGCCCACCGAGTGTGGGAAGCAGTGCGTCGGGTCGCTCCTTGGCGATGATCTTCTCGACGATGTCGGGGGTGATCGGCTCGACGTAGGTGGCATCGGCGTACTCGGGATCGGTCATGATCGTTGCCGGGTTGCTGTTGACCAGGATCACGCGGATGCCTTCGTCGCGCAGGACGCGGCACGCCTGGGTTCCCGAGTAGTCGAACTCAGCCGCCTGGCCGATCACGATGGGTCCGGAGCCGATCACCAGGACCGAGGACAGGTCGTTGCGCTTGGGCATCAGCGTGCACCCCCGCTGCGCGGTGAGCGCTCGGTCATCAGGTCGACGAAGCGGTCGAACAAGTACCCGGAGTCATGCGGACCGGCCGCCGCCTCGGGGTGGTACTGCACGCTGAATGCTGGCGCATCGAGGAGCCGAAGTCCTTCGACGACTCCGTCGTTCAGGCAGACATGGCTCACCTCGGCGCGGCCGAACTCGGTGTCCACGACCTCGTCGACCGGCGCCTGGACGGCGAAGCCGTGGTTGTGCGCACTGATCTCCACCTTGCCGGTGGCGCGGTCCTGGACCGGCAGGTTGATGCCTCGGTGCCCATAGGTGAGCTTGTACGTACCGAACCCGAGGGCACGGCCCAGGATCTGGTTCCCGAAGCAGATGCCGAAGGTCGGAAGCTGCGCGCCCAGGACGGCGCGCATCAGGTCGACCGCTGAGTCGGCCGTCGCAGGGTCACCCGGACCGTTGCTGAAGAACACGCCGTCGGCCCCAGTGGCCATCAGCTCGTCGATCCCGACGGAGGCCGGGAGCACATGGACCTCGATGCCGCGCACCGCCATGAGAGCCGGCGTCATCGCCTTGATCCCGAGGTCGACGGCCGCGACTGTGAGGCGCTTGTCCCCCATGGCGGGAACGACGTACGGCTGCGAGGTCGTGACATCGCCGGTGAGGTCCGACCCGGCCATCTGCGGGCTCTGGAGGACCCGTTCGAGCAGCGCGGCCGGGTCGGTCTCGATGCTGGAGAGCCCGACCCGCATCGCCCCTCGCTCGCGAAGGTGCCGGGTCAACGCCCGGGTGTCGACGCCGCTCACGCCGACGACGTCGTAGCGTCTCAGCTCGTCGTCGAGGCTCCGTGCGGACCGCCAGCTCGACGGTGCGGGTGACGGCTCGCGCACGACGTAGCCGCTGACCCAGATCCTTGAGGACTCCGGGTCCTCGTCGTTGACTCCTGTGTTGCCGATCTGAGGCGCCGTCTGCACCACGACCTGTCGGTGGTACGACGGGTCGGTCAGAGTCTCCTGGTAGCCGGTCATGGCCGTGCAGAACACGGCCTCGCCGAACGCCTCACCGATCGCGCCGAACGCCTGGCCCGTGAACGTACGGCCGTCCTCCAGGACGAGCAGGGCGGGTTGGGCGCGTCGGCCGCGCAGGGTCGCGACCCCGGACGAGGGTCTGGTCATGCAGCACCTCCCGTTCGCGATGGCCCCGTAGATGGCCCCGTCGATGGCCCCGTCGATGGCCCCGTCGATGGCGTCGGCGCGGCGATCCGCTCGAGCGCCGCGACGATCTCGTCGTGACGGCTGAAGTGCTGCGCACGAAACCCGGTGTCGACGACGAGATCGCCGAGGCGCCAGGTGACCACCACCACCCCACCGTCCTCATACACTGCGCCGGCGATCCCACGGTCCAGCCGCGCCGCCAACAGGTCGGTGGAGGGCACGAACACGTCGCGGGCGCCCTCGCGCTGCCACCACACGCCGGTGGGAAGCACCGTGACGGTCGCCTTGCTCGGAACCCCAAGGCCGTGCACGACGATGCGGTCCAGCCAGTCACTGCTGCGGGTGCTCGCCAGGTAGCGACCGGGCCACGGACCGAGCAGCGCCGCTGCCGAGGCACCCTCGGGTGCGGTGTCCGGAGCCGTGCTCGGCGCAGAGACAGCCTCCATGGGTGCGAACATCGGGGCCGGGACGTCGCGCTGCGCACGCATACGTCGTCGCCACCCCAATGCCAAGGCTGCGACCAGCACGACGACCACCGCAGCGAAGACGGCTGTGAGGAGCAGCCGCTGCGGCCACTCGGTAACCTGCGCGGACGCCGCACTCAGCGCGGTCGGCGAGACGGTCATACGACCGCCCCGTGGCAAGCGGTCAGGCGTCCACGAAGGAAGGTGGCCTTCGGCACCGCGGGCAGTGTCATGCCGGCGAAAGGCGTGTTGCGACTTCGGGACACCAAGGCAGTCCGGTCGACCACGACGCTGGCGGAAGGGTCGACCAGGACGAGGTTGGCCGGCTCACCCACCGCGATCGGACGACCCTGGCCACTCAGCCGCCCGACGCGCGCCGGCCGAACGGACATCCGGTCAGCCACACCGGCCCAGTCGAGCAGCCCCGTGTCGACCATCGTGGCGGCGACGACTCCCAGGGCGGTCTCCAGACCCACCATGCCGAATGCGGCGGCGGACCACTCGCAGTCCTTGTCCTCGACCGCATGAGGTGCGTGGTCGGTGGCCACGACGTCGATGGTGCCGTCGGCCAACGCCTCACGAAGGGCCTCGACGTCCTGAGCAGTCCGAAGCGGCGGGTTCACCTTGAACACAGGGTCGTACGTGCGAACCAGCTCGTCGGTGAGCAGCAGATGGTGGGGGGTGACCTCTGCCGTGACGTCGATCCCCTTGCCCTTGGCCCATCGGATGATCTCGACCGAGCCCGCCGTCGATACGTGGCACACGTGCAGTCGTGAGCCCACGTGCCCCGCCAGCAGCACATCTCGCGCGATGACTGCCTCTTCGGCGACAGCAGGCCAGCCGCGGAGTCCGAGGACACCGGAGACCGCGCTCTCGTTCATCTGCGCGTCCGCGGTCAGCCGCGGCTCCTGGGCGTGCTGTGCCACGACGCCGTCGAACGCCTTCACGTACTCGAGCGCTCGGCGCATCAGCACCGCGTCAGACACACATCGTCCGTCGTCAGAGAAGACGCGCACGCCAGCGGCGGACTCGGCCATGGCCCCGAGCTCGGCCAGCTGCTCGCCGTCGAGTCCGACCGTGACGGCACCCACGGGGTGCACGTCGCAGTGACCCGCACGGCGACCGAGATGCCACACCTGCTCGACCACGCCGGCGGTGTCGGCGACCGGGTCGGTGTTGGCCATCGCATGGACCGCAGTGAAGCCACCGACCGCGGCAGCCGCGGTGCCGGTCTCGACCGTCTCGGCGTCCTCTCGGCCAGGTTCACGCAGGTGCGTGTGCAGGTCGACCAGCCCGGGCAGCATCACCAGGCCGTCGGCGTCCATCACGTCGGCGCCGGCACGGGACAGGCCCGCCCCGACCTCGACGACGACGCCGTCGTCGAGGACGACGTCGGCCGGAGGCCCACCGAGGAGCCTGGCCCCCTGAACCAGCCACGCGCTCATGCGCCGACCTCGACCAGCTCCGTTGCGCCCAGGGCGGACGTGCTACCTCCGAGGAGGAGGTAGAGGACGGCCATGCGCACGCTGACTCCGTTCGTGACCTGCTCGACGATGACCGAGCGGGGGTGGTCGGCCACTTCTGCCGAGATCTCCAGCCCCCGGTTCATCGGGCCGGGGTGCATGACGATCGACGCGTCCGGGAGTCGGTTCATGCGCTGGAGGTCGAGGCCGTAGCGGCGTGAGTACTCGCGCGCACTGGGAAAGAAGGCGGCGTTCATCCGCTCTCGCTGGACTCTCAGCATCATGACGGCATCGCTCCCCGGCAGCGCGTCATCGAGGTCGTAGGAGAACGAGCACGGCCACGTGTCGACGCCCACCGGAAGCAACGTCGGTGGAGCGACCACGGTGACCTGCGCCCCCAGGGTGGCGAGCAGCAGGACGTTCGAGCGGGCGACCCGGCTGTGCAGGACGTCTCCGACGATCGTGACTCGACGACCCTCGAGCTCACCCAGGTGGTGACGCATCGTGAAGGCGTCGAGCAGGGCCTGTGTGGGGTGCTCGTGCGTTCCGTCACCGGCGTTGACCACCGAGCCCTCGATCCACCCCGAGTGAGCCAGCGTGTGGGGCGCGCCACTGGCCCCGTGCCGGATGACGACGGCGTCGGCACCCATGGCCTGCAGGGTCAGTGCCGTGTCCTTCAGGGTCTCGCCCTTGGAGACGCTGGAACCTTTGGCGCTGAAGTTGATGACGTCGGCCGACAGGCGCTTGGCAGCGGCCTCGAAGGAGATCCGGGTGCGGGTGGAGTCCTCGAAGAACAAGTTGACCACCGTGCGCCCACGCAGGGTCGGCAGCTTCTTGATCGGACGGTCGGCCACCTGCGCCAGCTGCTTTGCGGTGTCCAGAATGAGCAGCGCGTCCTCTCGGGTGAGGTCGGCAGCGGACAGCAGGTGCTTCACGGCTGCTCCCCCGGGGTTTCCGCGAGGTGCGCCTCGGACTCGGCGAGCTCGACACCGTCGTGGCCGTCCAGCTCGACGACCGTGACCCGTACGTTCTCGGTCGTCGACGTCGGCAGGTTCTTGCCGACGAAGTCGGCTCGGATCGGGAGCTCGCGGTGCCCTCGGTCGACCAGGACGGCGAGCTGGACCGCACGCGGTCGCCCGAGGTCTCCCAGGGCGTCGAGTGCCGCCCGAACGGTACGACCGGAGTACAGGACGTCGTCGACCAGGACGACCACGGCCCCGTCGATGCCGGAGTCGGGAAGCTCGGTGTGCTCCAGGCCGCGGGCGGGCTTGAGACGCAGGTCGTCGCGGTACATGGTCACGTCGAGGGACCCGACCGGGACTTCGGCGCCCTCGACCTCGGCCATCCGACGAGCCAGCCGTCGAGCCAGGGGCACTCCTCGGGTGGGGATGCCGAGGAGCACCACACCGGTGGCGCCCTTGTTGCGTTCGAGGATCTCGTGCGCGATGCGGGTCAGCGCGCGCTGCACGTCGTCAGCATCGAGGACGGTGCGCACACGGCCTTCGTCGAAGGCAGCCGTAGGCATCGGACCTCCTTCCCCGCCTCTCGGGACGGGCTTAAAGGACTCCGGGACATCCGAACCCTAGCGCGTCCTCCCACGGCTCGGCAGCACGGCCCGGTCGGGCTCGGACCGACACCGGGGCGCCCCGCGGTCAGTGCCGTGGGGGGTAACTCTCCGAAACCAGTTTCGCCGTTTCGCTTGACGATTCGGTCACTCTCCGTGACGCTACTCTCCGTGACCAATGTTCTGGTCGCACTGGCGGTGCCGACGGGAGTAGGCCCGAGGGGGGCCTGGTCTGCAAGTCGCTCGGTTCGGCCAGGGGGGAACGGCTTTGGCCGTCGGATCGAAGGGGTGGGCATGTCAACGGACTACGCGAGGGCGCTCGGCGCTCGGCTGCGAGCCATCCGTCAGCAGCAGGGGCTCTCACTGCATGGCGTGGAGGAGAAGTCGGAGGGCAAGTGGAAGGCCGTGGTGGTGGGCTCCTACGAGCGCGGCGACCGTGCGGTGACGGTGCAGAAGCTGGCCGAGCTCGCGGACTTCTACGCAGTCCCGGTCTCCGAGCTGCTTCCCGAGCAGTCCCCCGGAGGTGCTGCCGAGCCTCCCCCGCGGCTGGTCATCGATCTCGAGCAGCTGAACCAGGTCCCGGCCGAGAAGGCCGGTCCACTGGCCCGCTACGCCCAGACCATCCAGAGCCAGCGCGGCGACTACAACGGTCGGGTGCTGTCGATCCGCCAGGACGACCTTCGCACCCTGGCCGTCATCTACGACCAGCCTCCGGGCATGCTGACCGAGCAGCTCATCGCGTGGGGTGTGCTGAACCCGGAGGCGCGCCGTGCCGTCCCGATGGACTGATCCCCTCTAAGGTCCGACTCATGGGAACGCAAGCCGAGGGGCGGCGCTCGGCGTGCCGCGAGCGGCGGGCCGTCGGTGCTCGCGACACCGTCACCGCAGCCCGGATCATCGGGGCCGCGTTCGACGAGGACCCGACCTGGTCGTTCGTGTTCTCCGACCCGGCTCGTCGTCTCGATCAGTACCAGCGTTTCTGGGAGCTCCTGGTCGACGGTGCCCAGCGGTGCGACTGGGTCTGGCTGTGCGACGCCGACCACGCAGTCACCGTGTGGCTGCCTCCAGGGTGCAACGAGCTCTCCGACGAGCAGGAGGCCGGGTTCGCCGAGTTTGCCAGGTCGCTGCTCGGCCTCGCCGCACCGCGGCTGCTCGAGACGGTCGAACGATTCGCCACTGCTCGGCCCTCAGACCCCCACTACTACCTCAGCCTGTTCGCGACTGACCCGCAGCATGCCGGGCACGGCTACGGCATGGCATTGCTAGCGCAGAACCTGCTGCGCATCGACGAGGTCGGGGCCGCCGCCTACCTGGAGTCGACGAACCCGCTCAACCTGAACCGCTACCGAGGTGTCGGTTTCGAAGTCACCGGCTCGTTCGACCTGCCCGACAGCGGACCCTCGGTCACCACGATGTGGCGCGAGCCCCGCAGGGCTGTGGCACCGAGCACCCGCAGCTGACCCCGAGCCGGCCGAGCTCTCAGTCCTCGTCGTACGCGGCAGCCACTCGTCCTACAGCATCGCCGATGCGATGGACCCTCATCGCGTTGGTCGAGCCGGGGATTCCCGGTGGGCTGCCGGCCACGATGACGACATGGTCGCCCACCCGGCAGCGCCCGGACTCGATGAGATGGCGGTCCACCTGTCGCACCATCTGGTCGGTGTGCGTCACCGGGTCGACCAGGAACGTCTCGACGCCCCAGGTGAGCGACAGCGCACGCCGGACGTCGGGGATCGGTGTATAGGCGAGCAGCGGAACCGAGGACCGGTAACGCGCGAGCACCCGTGCTGACCGACCAGTCTCGGTGAAGGGCACCAGGAACTTGGCGTCGAGCAGCTGAGCGACACCGACCGCCGCACGTGCGATGGCACCGCCCTTGGTGGTGGGCTTCCCCTGCAGCGCGGGGATGCGGTCCAAGGCGCCGTCTTCGACGGCGGAGATGATGCGGCTCATGGTCTCGACGGTCTCCACCGGGTAGCGACCGACACTGGTCTCGCCCGACAGCATCAAGGCGTCCGCGCCGTCGAGCACCGCGTTGGCGACGTCGGAGGCCTCGGCCCGCGTCGGTCGTGAGGCGCCGATCATCGACTCGAGCATCTGGGTGGCCACGATGACCGGCTTGCCCTTCTCGCGGGCGCGCATCACCGCACGCTTCTGGACGAGGGGCACCTCCTCGAGTGGAAGCTCGACCCCGAGGTCACCCCGAGCCACCATGATCCCGTCGAAGGCCTCGATGATCTCTTCGAGGTGCTCGACGGCCTGGGGCTTCTCGATCTTGGCGATGACGGGCACGGTGACACCTTCGTCGTCCATGACGGCCTCGACCGAGACGATGTCCTCGGCCGTGCGCACGAAGGACAAGGCGACGAGGTCGAACCCCAGGCGAAGGGCCCAGCGCAGGTCGGCGATGTCCTTGGGCGACATCGCCGGAACGTTGACATGCGCTCCCGGAAGGTTCAGACCCTTGCTGTCGCTGACCGTTCCGCCCTCGATCACTCGCGTGTGCACCACCGGCCCCTCGACCGACAGCACCTCCAGCGCGACCCGACCGTCGTCGACGAGGATCGGGTCTCCGACCTGCACGTCCCCGGGCAGACCGCTGTACGTGGTGCTCGCCACGGTGGCATCGCCGGCCACGAGCTCGGTCGTGATGGCGAAGTCCGCACCGGTGCGGAGCAGAGCCGGCCCGTCAGCGAAGCGACCGAGCCTGATCTTGGGTCCCTGCAGGTCCGCGAGGACGCCGACGGCGCGCCCCGTGGCCTCGGCGGCGCTGCGGACCAGCGCGAGGTTTGTCTCGTGATCCTGCTGCGTACCGTGGCTCATGTTGAACCGGACAACGTCGACGCCTGCCTCGACCAGAGCGCGGATCATCCCCGGGGCGGACGACGCCGGGCCCAGTGTGGCAACGATCTTGGCTCGACGCATGGGTCGACCCTACCGGCGTGGGTCAGCCCAGCCCGCCACCGACCAGTGAACCGAAGGCGAACGTGAGTGTGGCCGCGGCGCCACCCAGAAGCATCTGCCGAAGGCCCGAGTACCACCACGGTCGAACGGTGATGCGAGCGACGAGCACGCCCACGACGAACAGTGCAATGAGCGACAAGACGATGGTCGGCCACAGGACCTGCGCGCCGAGCAAGTAGGGCAGGACAGGAATCGCGGCCCCGACGGTGAACGCCAGGAAGCTCGAGATCGCGGCCAGCCATGGCGACGGCAGGTCGGCCGGGTCAAGGCCGAGCTCTTCGCGCACGTGAACCTCGAGGGCGCGGTCGCTGTCGCGTGACAGCTCCTCGGCGACCTGGCCAGCCAGCACAGGATCCAGGCCGCGGTTGACGTACGCCTGGGTGAGCTCGGCCAGCTCGGCGTCCGGGCGTTCGGCGAGCTCGCGCCGCTCGCTCTCGATCTCGGCCTGGGCGAGCTCGGTCTGCGACGCCACCGACACGTACTCACCCACGGCCATCGAGAAGGCTCCGGCGGCGAGCCCGGCAAGCCCGGCGAGTGCGACGGCCGTCGCCCCTCCGGTGTTGGCCGCCGACGTGCCGCCGGCCACACCGGCGATCAGGGCCAGGTTGCTCACCAGGCCGTCGCTGGCGCCGAAGACGGCCGGACGCAGCCACCCGCCGCTGACGTCGCGGTGTCCGTGGTGGATCTCGGCAGGGCTCATGCGCTCACCTCGTGACTCGCTCCGTCGCCCGAGTCACCGGCGTCGTCGGAACCGCCGGAGCTGTCGGCTGCGCCACCCGGCAAGCGGGCCGAGCGCAAGGACGCGGGGTCCTCGCGTCCGGGACGCTTGCGGGCGGACACGACGAAGTAGCAGACCGACCCGACGAATACCAGCCCACTGATCCAGGTGTTGACCCGCAGACCGAGGATCGTGTTGGCCGGGTCGATGCGCAGCAGCTCGATCCCGAACCGACCGACGCAGTACAGGGCGACGTACAGGGCGAAGGCCCGGCCGTGACCCATCAGCCACCGGCGGTCGGCCCACACGACCAGGCCCGCGACGACGAGGAGCCACAGCGACTCGTACAGAAACGTCGGATGGAAGGTCGCGTACTGCTCGTAGCCGACCGGTCGGTGCGCCACGTCGATCTGCAGGCCCCAGGGCAGGGTTGTCGGCCCACCGAACAGCTCCTGGTTGAACCAGTTGCCCCATCGCCCGACTGCCTGGGCCAAGGCGATGCCCGGGGCCACCGCGTCTCCGAACGGCGGCAGCGGCACTCCGCGGCGCCGGCAGCCGATCCAGGCTCCGACCCCGCCGAGCGCGACAGCTCCCCAGATCCCCAGCCCGCCCTGCCAGATCTTCAGCGCGTCGACCGGGTGCCCCCCCTCACCGAAGTAGGCCTGCGGTGATGTGATGACGTGGTACAGCCGACCTCCGATGATGCCGAACGGCACCGCCCACAACGCGACGTCCATCACGATGCCGGGGTCGCCGCCACGGGCCCGCCAGCGACGCTCGCCCACCCAGACGGCCAGGGCGATGCCGGCGATGATGCTGAACGCGTACCCGCGGATCGGGAGTGGCCCGAGGTGCCAGACCCCCTCGGGGGGGCTGGGTATGGACGAGAAGACGGTCAGCACGGGTTCATGACTGGGATGCAGCCGTGATGGCGGCTGGCAGAGCCTTGGGGTCGGTGAAGAAGGTGCCGAGCGTCTTGTCGTCGACCTTGTTGCCGTTGATGTAGACCGTCGGGGTCGAGCTGATCCCCGCGTCGACCCCTGCAGCGGCGATCTGCTGGACCCAGGCGTTGTACGTCCCGTCCTTGACGCACGACTCGAACTGCGAACCGGTGATGCCGGCTGACTTCGCGTAGGCGATCAGGTCGTCGTCACTCCAGGCCTCAGTACCGGGGTTCTCCGCCGGCTGCTTCTGATAGAGCAGCTGATGGAAGTCGAGGGTCTGCTGCTCGCCGGTGCCAGCGGCACATGCGAACGCGTTGGCAGCGCGCACCGACGACGTGTTGTTCAGCTTGGTGGGTGCGTCGAGGAAGCTGAGCGGATGGACGACCAGCTTGATCTGGTTCGCCAGGGCCTGCTGCTTCAGCGTGTCCGCGTTGGTCGCCTCGAACTGCTTGCACGCCGGGCACTGGAAGTCCTCCCAGACGTCAACGGTGACCGGCCCCGTCCCGAACGGCACACCTCCACCCTGCGCAGTGACCGTGGCCGGAAGTGCGGCGCTGGCCGGAGCCTTGGTCCGGCTGGACTGGACAGCGACGAACAGGCCGACCACGACCACGACCACCACGACCACGATGATCGTGTTGGTGATCGTCTGCTTGCGCTTGTCGGCGGCAGCCTGCTGCCTGCGCTGCTCGGCCAGCTGCTCGCGCGCGCTGCGCTTGCTCTCCTTGCTGCTCATTCGTGGGGCTCCTCGTGCGTGATGGTGCGCCGTTCGATCTGATCGGCTGCATGGCTGAGCTCGTCGTCGACGGCATCGGGGTCGGGCTCGTCGAGCTCGTCGTAGAGCCCGAGGTCGCCGGTGCCCGCGCGTCCGCTTCGGTCCAGCGCGAAGCGGCTGCTCGGGAACGCAGCCAGCCAGACGGCCAGGCCCAGGAACAGGGTGTCCCGCAGGACGATCGGCAGGTAGTTGGCCTCACCCTTCGGAACGGCGCCTCCGCCGCCGAAGCAGCCGCAGTCGATGGACAGACCGCGGACCCACACCGAGATCACCCCGGCGATGAAGACCGACATCAAGATCGCCGACAGCCACCCGGCGATCCGGGTACCGAACCCGAGCAGCACCATCACCGCCAGTCCCAGCTCGATGAGCGGGAGCCCGTAGCCCACGAGCTCCGCCGTCTGAGGCGGCAGGATCTGGTACGCCTGGACGGCCTGTGCCGCCTGGGTCGGCTCGAGGATCTTCTGGTACGACGCGAAGAAGAGCACGCCTCCGAGTGCGAGACGCGCGACCGTCGACAGCCACCGCTGCGCGTTCCCACCCGCGAACCCACGCGGTGCCTCGGTGAGGTCGGCGACGCCCTCGCTCAACCGACTGTCTCCCGCCGTGACGCCCGCACCCCGGCCGCGAGCTCGACCGCGAGCTCACGCACGGCGGCAACCCCTTGTTCGAAGGACTGCGCGTCGATGAGCCGGCGGACGAACGCCGAACCGACGATGACGCCGTCGGCGTAGCGTGCGACCTCAGCCGCCTGCGCCCCGGTCGAGACGCCGAGTCCGACACACAGGGGTTTCGACGTCAACGCTCTGGTCCGCTCGACGAGTGCCTGCGCCGAGGGGCCGACTTGGTCACGGGCCCCCGTGACCCCCATCACCGCAGCCACGTAGACGAACCCGGTGGCCACACCGGTCGTGAAGGCGATGCGCGCGTCGGTTGACGACGGCGCAACCAGGAACACGCGGTTCAGCCCGTGGGCCTCCGAGGCGTCGATCCACGCGCCGGCCTCCTCCGGGGTGATGTCGGCCGTGATCGCCCCGACTCCCCCTGCCTCGGCCAGGGCCGTGGCGAAGCGCTGGACTCCGTAGCGCTCGATCGGGTTCCAGTAGCTCATCACCAACGTCGGTGTGCCGGTGGCCGACACCTGCTCGATCGTGTGCAGGACGTCGTCGGTCGTCACCCCCTGGCTCAAGGCTGCGTCAACTGCGCGTTGGATGGTCGGCCCGTCGAGCAGCGGGTCGGAGTACGGAAGGCCGATCTCGACGGCGTCGACACCGCCTTCGACCATCGCCCTCGCCGCCTCGATCGCGCCGTCGACGCTGGGGTATCCCGCAGGCAGGTACCCGACCAGTGCCGCGCGACCCTCAGCCCGGGTCCGCGTGAACAGGTCGTCGAGGGCGGTCACGGCTGTTCCCCGCCCTGGCTGTGCTCGGTCATCCCGAACCAGGCCGCCGCAGTCTCGACGTCCTTGTCGCCGCGACCGGAGAGGTTCACCAGCACGGTGGCGGCGGACCCGAGGGCGCGCCCGACGTTTATGGCACCCGCAAGCGCGTGCGCGGACTCGATCGCGGGAATGATGCCTTCGGTGCGGCACAGCACCTCGAAGGCCGCCATCGCCTCGACGTCGGTGATCGGCGCATACGTGGCACGTCCGGTGTCGTGCAGCCATGCGTGCTGCGGCCCGACGCCCGGGTAGTCCAGCCCGGCCGAGATGGAGTGTGAGGGCACGGTCTGCCCCATCGAGTCCTGCATGACGTAGGTGCGCGTTCCGTGCAGCACCCCTGGGGACCCACCGGCCATTCGGGCCGCATGCCGACCGGTCTCCACACCGTCGCCGCCGGCTTCGAAACCGAAGAGTCGAACGTCGGGGTCGTGGAGGAAGGCGGTGAACAGGCCCATGGCGTTCGAGCCGCCACCGACGCAGGCGACCACGGCGTCTGGGAGCCGACCGGTGAGGTCAATCACCTGTTGGCGCGCTTCGTCGCCGATCACCCGCTGGAAGTCACGCACCATGGACGGGAACGGGTGTGGCCCGGTGACCGTGCCGAGGATGTAGTGGGTGCGCTCGACGTTGGTGACCCAGTCACGCATCGCCTCGTTGATGGCGTCCTTCAGCGTCTGGCTGCCGGCCTGGACCTCAACCACCTCGGCCCCGAGCAGCTTCATTCGAGCCACGTTGAGAGCCTGCCGGCGGGTGTCCTCCGCGCCCATGTACACGACGCACTCCAGGCCCAGCAGCGCACAGGCCGTGGCGGTGGCCACCCCGTGCTGCCCCGCGCCGGTCTCAGCAATGACGCGGGTCTTGCCCATCCGCTGGGTCAGCAGGGCCTGACCCAGCACATTGTTGATCTTGTGGGAGCCGGTGTGGTTGAGGTCCTCACGCTTGAGCAGGACACGAGCGCCGCCGGCGTGCTCGGAGAACCGGGTCGCCTCGGTGATCGGGCTCGGCCGGCCGGTGTACGTGCGGTTGAGGTGGTCCAGACGGCTCAGGAACTCGGGGTCGTCGCGCGCCTGCTCGAAGGCCTCGGTCAGCTCGTCGAGCGCCGCCATGAGCGCCTCCGGGACGAACCGGCCGCCGTAGGGACCGAAGTGCCCCGGTGCGTCGGGTGTCGAAGCGGCCAGCGGACGCTCTGGTGCGGTGGTCACGGCTGCCTGCCCTGACGCAGGGCAGGGTGGGCTCCGGCGGCGACCAGGTCCGCGACCGCCCCTCGGGGGTCGTCGCCCTTGACCAGGCTCTCCCCGACCAGCACGGCGTCGGCCCCCGCGTGGGCATAGACCAGCAGGTCGTGCGGACCGCGCACCCCGGACTCGGCCACCTTCACGACGTCGTCGGGCAGGTGCGGCATGACCTGCGCGAACGTGTCGCGGTCGACCTCGAGCGTGTGCAGGTTGCGTGCGTTGACGCCGACCAGTCGCGCCCCGGCGTCAAGAGCGCGCAGTGCCTCGTCGACGTCGTGCACCTCGACCAGCGCTGTCAGCCCGAGCGACTCGGCGCGCTCGATCAAGGACACCAGCGCCGGCTGCTCGAGAGCAGCGACGATCAGGAGTGCGAGGTCGGCGCCGGCGGCCCGGGCTTCCCACAGCTGGTAGCTGGTGACGATGAAGTCCTTGCGCAGGACCGGAATGTCAACGGCTGCCTTGACCGTGTGCAGGTCGTCGAGCGTGCCGCCGAAGCGTCGCTGCTCGGTCAGCACGCTGATGACGCTCGCACCACCGGACTCGTACGCCCGGGCCAGGGCCGCCGGGTCCTCGATGCTCGCCAAGGTTCCTTTCGACGGCGACGAGCGCTTCACCTCGGCGATCACCGCCACGCCTTCGTGGTCCCGCAACAGCGGCAGCGCATCGATCGCGGCCGGCGTCCGGGCGGCTTGCTCCTTCAGGGCGTCCAGTGGCACCGCGGCCTGACGCTGGGCGAGGTCCTCGCGCACGCCGGCGACGATGTCGTCGAGCACGCTCACACGGGTTCCTCTCGTCAAGCCGGTGGGCTCACCGACGTCCTACGAGGGTAACGGCGCCCATCGGTGCCGAACGCGCGAGGTGGGCCTGACCCGTCAGCCCGGCCCGGACGGCAAGAACGCGACCCCGGGCAGGTTGCGGACGACCGCGAAGCCCACCAGCAGGACCAGCATCGCGACGGCCGCGGCCCGTCCGCCGGGGACACGGACGGGTCGCCCCTGCCACGACGCGTTGATCCACGCCACCCAGCCCGTGACCGCCCCCAGCATGATGAACGGCAGGAGCACGTTCTGGTTCAAGGCGCCCGAGACGTCGCCCTGCAGCAGTGCATGGGTCCCGCGGAGCCCGCCGCAGAACGGGCAGTCCAGGCCGGTCAGCGCCTTGAGCGGGCACAGCGGCGGTCCTGCCGCCGGGTCGACCACTGCCAGGATGGCGCACGACCCCAGCGCCAAGGCACCGACGACGACCGGCCCGACCATTGCGCTCCGACGGGTGGCACCTGGTGCCTTCACCTCGGTTGCCGAGCCGCCTGCGGGCACAGCCATGCTCAGCCTTCGCTGCCGACCGGGTGGTGCTCCTGACGGGGCTGGCCGTACCCCATCAACGACATGACGTAGCCGACGACGATGCCGACGAGCACGAGAGCGACGCCCGTCCAGAAGACGGTGGCCGAGGGGATGACCGCGCCGAGCGTCCCGACCAGGAATGCGATCATGATGATGGTCACGGCGGTCCAGGCCGCGGGGGTGTTCCCGTGGTGGTAGTGCTTCGCCTCGTGGGCCATCGATGCTCCCTCGTTCCCGTCGTGTGCTCGCGCGGACCGTCCTGTCGGGCATTGTCGCCCACAGGCGGGCATTGTGTCAGTCGGCCACGCGGGCCGTTGCGCCGGTCCGGTGGCCGTGACGGTCAGTCCTGCCGGGACTCCCCGGTCGGGTCCTCACCGCGGTCCAGGG
>JBAPUB010000341.1:0-13399 GCA_049282455.1 Actinomycetes bacterium | reverse complement strand
ATGCCGTACTGCATGACCATCGCTCGCGCCACGCTCGTGGCCTTCTCGATGTCGTTGGCCGCCCCTGTGGTGGGGTCGTGGAAGACGAGCTCCTCGGCGGCGCGCCCACCGAGCATGTAGGCCAGCTGGTCGAGCATCTCGTTGCGGGTCGTGGAGTACTTGTCCTCGTCGGGAAGCACCATCGTGTAGCCGAGCGCGCGACCCCGAGGCAGGATCGTGATCTTGTGCACCGGGTCGGTGTTGTTCAGCGCCGCCGCGACCAGAGCGTGACCACCCTCGTGGTACGCGGTGATCTTGGTCTCCTTCTCGTTCATCAGCCGAGTGCGCTTCTGCGGTCCGGCCAGGACCCGGTCGATCGCCTCGTCGAGGATGTGGTCGTCGATCAGCTGGAGGTTGCCGCGGGCGGTCAGCAGCGCCCCTTCGTTGAGCACGTTCGCGAGGTCGGCCCCGGTGAACCCGGGCGTGCGACGGGCGACGGCTAGCAGGTCGACGGCGGGCGCCAGCGGCTTGCCTTTGGCATGCACCTCGAGGATCTGGCGTCGTCCCTGAAGGTCCGGACGCTCGACGGCGATCTGACGGTCGAAGCGACCCGGACGCAGCAAAGCCGGGTCGAGGATGTCGGGGCGGTTGGTGGCCGCGATCAAGATGACGCCGCCCTGCACGTCGAAGCCGTCCATCTCGACGAGGAGCTGGTTGAGCGTCTGCTCACGTTCGTCGTGCCCACCCCCCAGCCCCGCCCCACGGTGCCGACCGACCGCGTCGATCTCGTCGACGAAGACGATGGCTGGTGCGTTGGCCTTGGCCTGCTCGAACAGGTCGCGCACCCTGGACGCACCGACGCCTACAAACATCTCGACGAAGTCGGAGCCCGAGATCGAGTAGAACGGGACGCCGGCCTCCCCGGCAACTGCGCGCGCAAGCAGGGTCTTGCCGGTACCGGGCGGGCCGTACAGCAGCACTCCCTTGGGGATCTTGGCCCCCACAGCCTGGAACTTGCCTGGCTCCTGCAGGAACTCCTTGATCTCGTAGAGCTCCTCGACCGCCTCGTCGACTCCAGCCACGTCGGCGAAAGTGGTCTGAGGCATGTCCTTGTTGACGACCTTGGCCTTGCTCTTGCCGAAGTTCATGACGCGTGAGCCACCGCCTTGCATCTGCGTCATGAAGAAGAACAGCAACCCGATCACGATGACGATCGGCAGCAAGGAGATCAGCAGCGACACGAGGAGGCCCTGGGTCGGCACCTCGGAGATCTGTCCGCCGGGAGGCGGGTTCTTCTGGACCAGCTCGGTCAGCAGGGCGCCCTGCGGCTCGATGTACTGGGCCTTGATCTTGGACCCGTCCTTGAGCACGACCTGGATCTCCTGGTCGCGGTCGACGAGCGTGACCTGCTGCGCCTCGTGGCTCGTGATCGCGGCGATGGCCGTCGACGTGTCCACCTTCTTGTATCCGCCGGACTGGCCCAGGAGCTCAGCACCGACCAAGATCACGACCACGGCGGCCAGGATCAGGAACAAGGGGCTGCGGAAGACGCGCTTGAGGTTCATCGTGGGGGGCGCTGAGCGCCCCTACCTCCTACCTGGTCGTTACCTGGACTGCTGCCTGGACTGCTGCCGGACTGTGTGGACGTGCCGGCCGGTGTGGCCGTACGGACGTTTGACGGTACACCGGGCCCGAGAGGCACGCCGCCCGCAGCGTGGTTCGACCACACCGACGGGTGAAACCCAACGGTGCTGCCGCCCTGAGAACGGCCGAGAACGCCGGGATTGTTCCCGCTCAGCGGGTGCCGTAGACGTGCCGGGCCAAGGTCGCGATGAACGGGAGGTTGCGGTACCGCTCTCCGTAGTCGAGTCCGTACCCCACGACGAACTCGCTGGGGATGTCGAACCCCACGTACTTCACGCCCACCGGAACGGTCACCGCCTCCGGCTTGCGCAGCAGGGCACAGACCTCGACCGACGCCGGGCCCCGCGAACGGAGGTTGCGCAGCAGCCAGGACAGGGTCAGTCCCGAGTCGACGATGTCCTCGACCACCAGGACGTGGCGCCCGGTGATGTCGCGGTCGAGGTCCTTCATGATCCGCACGACGCCCGACGAGCGGGTCCCCGACCCGTACGAGGAAACCGCCATCCAGTCCATCTCGACCCGGGTCCGCAGCGAACGCGACAGGTCGGCCATCACCATGATCGCGCCCTTGAGGACACCCACCAGCAACAGGTCCCGGCCCGCGTAGTCGGCGTCGATCTGCTGCGCCAGAGCCTGGACGCGATCGCGGATCTCCTGCTCGGAGACCAGGACCCCTGCCAGGTCCTCGCCCATGTCCTCAGCGTCCACGGCGTCCTTTCACGGTCCAGTCACGACTCCGGCAGCAAGTGGTTCACTGAGTCGACGGGCGAGCCGACGGGCGAGCCGACTGGCGAGTCGACCGGCGAGCGAGGTAGAGCCTGCCACAGCGTCGTTCGCCAAAGACACCGCCAGGCAGGGCCACGGCCCCCTGCCCGTGCCAGTGGGCGACGAGGGCGTCCAGGGCCGCCAGGTGCGCGAAGCTCAGAGCCCCCGGGGGCACGTCCTCGCGCAGCGCAGCGAGCCTGAGCACCCGACGGCGAACCGCGGCCGGACGACGGGCCAGGGCGTCGACGTCCAACCCGTCGCCGTCGACCTCCTCGAGCACCTCGAGGGCCCACGCGGCCAAGGCCTCATCGTCGTCCCTGAGCTGGTCCGCGGTTCGGGCCAGCGACTCCACGACCCGGCCTCCCAGGGCCACCTCGAGGGCAGGCAGAGCCGTCGTGCGGACCCGGACCCGGGCAAAGGACGGGTCGGTGTTGTGCGGGTCGTCCCAGGGGGCCAGTCCGAGGTCTCGGCACACCTGGCGGGTGAGAGCTCGTCGCACGGACAGGAAGGGCCGACGGAACAGCCCACGCCGTTCGGGCATCCCCGACAGCGACCGGGCCCCCGACCCTCTGGCCAGGCCGAGGAGGACCGACTCGGCCTGGTCGTCGAGGGTGTGCCCGAGCACGACTGCCGCTGCGCCGGTCCGGGCCGCCACCTCGCTGAGAGCCTCGTAGCGGGCCGTGCGTGCCGCTGCCTCAGGTCCCGACCCGTCGGTCGGGACGTCGACTCGGACCACCTCGGTCCTGGTCAGCCCCAGAGCGTCCGCCTGCGCGGCTGCGGACTGCGCCACCCTCGCCGAGTCGCTCTGGAGTCCGTGGTCGACGACGACACCGACCACCTGCCACGCCGACGCCGTGCCTTCGGCCGCAGTCGCCGCCGCGAGTGCCAGCGAGTCGGCGCCCCCACTGAGCGCCACCACCACCACCTGGCCGGCCTCGACGTCGGCGAGCGCCCGGTGCACCTCTCGGCGCAGCTGCCAGAGCGCGTCGTCCATCAGGCCGGGGCGACTGTCGGCCCGACCACGCGTCGCACCCACCCCGAGGGGTCGTCGAGCTCGGCCCGGGTCGGCAGGGTCTCCGGAGAGGTCCACACGTGGTTGAAACCGGTCATCCCCACCTGGTCGACGACCGCAGAGACGAAACGCGCGCCATCGCGGTACTGCTTGAGCTTGCTGTCCACGCCGAGGAGCCGCCGAACCAGAGCCTCGCCCGCGGACGGGTCCGTCCGCCGCTGCTGGAACCGCTGCCGGATCGTGGCCACCGAGCTGACGACCTCCGGACCCACGCCGTCCATCACGACGTCGGCATGGCCCTCGAGCAGCGACATCACCGCAGTGAGCCGGTCGAGCACCTCGCGCTCGGGTGGCGACATCATCTGCTCGAGCACGGCAATCGCGTCGAGCCCCCGCAGCGCTCCGAGCACGGTTCCACGCACCTGCCGCAGTCTCTCGGCCAGCGCCTGTGGGTCGAGGTCGAGAAGCTCGAGGTAGCCCTCGATCTCCGACCGCAGCCACGGTCCCAGCCACTCGATGGCGCTGAACTGCACCCGGTGGGTCTCCTCGTGCAGACACACCCACAGCCGGAAGTCGTGCGGGTCGACGTCGAGCTGGCGTTCGACCTCGACCACGTTGGGGGCCACCAGGAGCAGCCGCGGCTTGCGTCCTGCGGCAGTGAACAGCTCGAACTGGCCGAGCACCTTGGAGCCCATGAACCCCAACGCCGCACCGATCTCCGCACCAGCGACGGCGGCCAGGAGGGCCGACGGCGGGGCGGACCGTCTGGCCCGTAGCCGCGTCAGCACGGGGTCGATGACCTCGGCGAAGCCCTCGACGTTCGCACTCACCCAGCCGCGACGGTCGACAACCGTGACGGCTCCTGGAGTTGCCGGGGCCACCAGGCCGGTGTGCTCGGCGACGTAGCCGACCGCCTCGCGCGCGCAGGTGCGAAGGTCTGCGACCGCCGCCCGGGCCTCACCCAGCTCCAGTCGGGGACCCGCACCGGCCAACCGGGTCGCCGTGGCCACCGCCACTCCCCAGTCGACCACTCCATCTGCCATGCCCGCCACCGTACGTCGTCAGGGGGTCGGACTCAGGGCCACTGCGAAAGCCTGGTCACGACCGAGCCGGCCCGGCTGCTACGGACCGGCCAGAAGACTCATGGCGTCGTCCATCGCCTGCCGCGCCGCATCGGTGTCGTAGGGAACCTCGTCGGCGACGACAGCGAAGATCCGCAGATCTCCGTCGGCGGACACCACGACGCCGGCCTGTGCCGTCACGCCGGTGAGCGTCCCGGTCTTGGCCCGGATCAGACCTGCCGCCCGACGGCTCGGCGGTCGGAGGTAGCGGTCGTCCAGCGTTCCCGAGAAGCCAGCAACTGGAAGACCGACGAGCACGGGGCGCAAGGCGTCGTCAGCTGCCGCCGCGGCGAGGCACGAGCTGAGCGTCCGCACCGTCAACCGGTCGCCGCGGGCCAGCCCGCTCGCGTCGAAGATCGTCAGTCCGCGTACCGGGACGTCGGCGGTCGTGGCAGCGTCGCGCAGCGCCGCGGTCGCACCTGAGAAGCTCGCCGGCCGGCCATCCGCTGCTGCCGCCAGACGCCCCAGTGCCTCAGCCAGCTGGTTGTCGGAGTCGGTGAGCATCCGCTCGACCAGGAGAGCGACTGGCGGCGACTCGACCATGGCGACGGGTGGGTCGGTCGCGCCAGCGGCGGGTGCGGTGACCTTCTGGACCGGCCCGCGGACCGTGATGTGCTGCGCCGCCAGCTCGGCGGCGAACACTGTTGCAGCCTGCCGCGCCGGGTCGTCCGCGCGCTCGACCCCCCCGCTGCCGGGGTCGAGGACCCCCTCGTCAACCATCAACGCGGTGACTGGGGCGATCTCACCACTGGTCACGTAGTCCGGCTCCCACGCAGGCGAGATCGCAGGCCCGACGAATGCGCTGTCGTCGTAGGCCAGCCGCACCGACGTCTGACCGCGTGAGCGCAGCTGGGCGGCAGTCGCACGGGCCAGCTGCTCCAGGGACGCCGGGTCGTCCTCAGCACGTGGCCCCGGCGCACTCTCGCGGGCCAGCGTCGCGTCCCCGCCACCGACGAGCACGAGATGGTCCGTGCGGGTCCCGTCGACCACTTGCGTCTGCAGCCGCGTGTTGGGGCCGAGGTACTCGAGGGCCGCGACGGAGGTCAGCAGCTTCAGCGTCGACGCGGGCGCCACGGTCGACGTCGGCCGCAGTCCGAACAGCGATCTGTTCTCCCCGTTCACGACCAGGGCGCTGACACCTGCGCCCAGGGCAGGGTCGGCCAGCGCACGGCGCAGCGCCTTGACCGTCGCCGGGCGGAGCCCGCCGCCGCCGGCGGCCAGGACAGGGGCCAGCGGCAGGGTCGGCGACGCCACGCTGGTCGGCTCCGGCGTCGAAGGGCTGGACGTGGCGGCGGTCGCGACCGGCTCTGGACCAGCGTCGGGGTCGAGGATGATGCCGCTGGCATCCAGCAAGACGACCAACGCGGTGCCCAGCACGAGAGCACCGACGAGCAGCCATCGGCCGGTCGACATGCGAGGCACGATCACGACTCCCGAGGACTGGCGCTGTCGCGCACGGACGCTCTTGGACCCTAGCGGGGTGCCCGGCAGGAAGGGCTGGGCATGCATCCAGGGCGCCGCACCGTCGCCGGTGAATGCCCCGGCTCCGTGGCTATCCCGCACGTACGGGACACTGAGAACCGGCAGCGGGCCTCCCGTGACCATGGTTGGCCGCTCACGCACCACTCATCGCAGAACCGAAAGGCACCGACGTGGAGTTCGACGTCTTCGTGGAGATCCCCCAGGGTCACCGCAACAAGTACGAGCTGGACAAGAGCACCGGACGCATCCGGCTGGACCGCATGCTGTTCACCTCAACGCGATACCCGGCCGACTACGGGTTCATCGAGAACACCCTCGGCCAAGACGGCGACCCACTCGATGCGCTGGTCCTGCTCGACGAGCCGACCTTCCCGGGCTGCGTGATCATGTGCCGCGCCATCGGCATGTTCCGGATGACTGACGAGGCCGGCGGCGACGACAAAGTCGTGTGCGTCCCGGCGCACGACCCGCGCAAGGAGCATCTGCGCGACATCCACCACATGCCCGAGTTCGACAAGCTCGAGATCCAGCACTTCTTCGAGGTGTACAAGGACCTCGAGCCCGGCAAGTCCGTCGAGGGCGCGACCTGGGCCAACCGGGCCGAGACCGAGGTCGAGATCGAGGCCTCGTTCGCGCGCAACGCACAGGCGCACCAGGAGATCATCGACCCCCAGCCCTAAACGGCCCTACAGCCCCAGCTCACGGGCGATGAGCATGCGCTGGACCTCTGAGGTCCCCTCACCGATCTCGAGCACCTTGCTGTCGCGCCACATCCGCGCGACCGGGTACTCGTTCATGAAGCCGTAGCCCCCGAAGACCTGGGTCGCCTCGCGCGCGTTCGTGACGGCGGACTCCGATGCCAGCAGCTTCGCGATCGCAGCCTCGCGCTTGAAGGGCACGCCCTCGAGCAGCAACCGGGCAGCCTCGTAGTAGGCCAGCCGCGAGGTGTGCGCACGGACGTCCATGTCGGCGATCTTGAACGCGATGGCCTGGTAGTCACCGATGGAGTGACCGAAGGCCTGTCGCTGCTGCGCGTAGCGCGCGGACTCGTCGAGGCAGCCTTGGGCCAGCCCCACCGACAAGGCGGCGATGGCGACCCTGCCCTCGTCGAGGATCTGGAGGAACTGGGCGTAGCCACGACCCTCACGGCCGACGAGATGGCCCAACGGGACCCGGCAGTCGACGAAGCTCAGGCCGTGGGTGTCCGAGGCGTTCCACCCCACCTTGGAGTACGGCGGGTCGACCGTCAGACCCGGCGTACCGCGGGGAACCAGGATCGTGGAGATCTCCGGACGGCCATCGGGCTTGCGTCCGGTCACCGCCGCCACGGTGACGAACGCCGTGATGTCGGTACCGGAGTTGGTGATGAACGCCTTGGTGCCGTTGATGACCCATTCATCGCCGTCTCGGACCGCCGTGGTCTGCAGGCCTCCGGCGTCCGACCCGCTGCCCGGCTCGGTCAGACCGAAGGCGCCGAGGCTTCGACCCGACGTCAGGAGCGGAAGCCACTCTCGACGCTGCTCGTCGCTGCCGAACCGGAAGAGTGGCATCGCGCCGAGAGACACCGCTGCTTCGAGCGTGATCGCCACCGACGAGTCGACGCGCGCCAGCTCCTCGATGGCCAGGCACAGGGCGAAGTAGTCGCCACCCTGCCCGCCGAACTCCTCGGGGAAGGGCAGCCCAAAGAGCCCGAGATCACCCATCTGGCGGACGACGTCGTACGGGAACGTGTGCGCCTCGTCGTGCTCACCCATGACGGGGGCCACGACCTCACGCGCGAACTCCTCGACGGTGCTCCGCAGCGCCTCATGCTCGGCGGACAGTCCCGACCGGCTCACGACAGGCTCACCGGAAGCAACGGTCAGCCGCCGGACTTGCGGCGGAACATGCGTTGGGTCTTGGCGTTCGTGTGTCCAGCCACGGCCTTCCCGCTCGACTCGGCTTCGGCCGCCGAGGCGTGCGACGCGTGGTTCTTGCGGTCCAGGGCCTCACGGAACTTGCGGCGCAGGTCGTCGTCTCCAGGCGGGCCGGCAGCAGCTTCGGCGTTCGCCTCCTGCGCGGCTCCTGCGCCATCGTCCGGGTCGGTCTTTCGGGTGGTCTCGTCCATGACCCGACTGTAGGCCTGTTGCTCAGGCGATGGCAGCCCGCAGGGCCACCTCGACCATCTCGGAGAACGTCTCCTGTCGCTCCTGGACCGACGTCTCCTCCTTGGTCACCAGATGGTCGGAGATCGTGAGCACCGCCAGTGCGCGCACGCCGAACTGCGCGGCCAGGGTGTACAGGGCGCTGGTCTCCATCTCCACCGCCAGCACCCCGAAGGACCCCAGCGCCAATGTCGCGTCGAGGTCTCCGTAGAAGAGGTCGGCCGTGACAACGCCCCCGACGTGCACCGGGAGTCCGCGGTCCACGGCAATGTCGTGAGCCGCCGAGAGAAGGGGGTAGTCGGCGAGTGCCGCGTAGTCGAAACCGGGGAAACGGCGGCGGTTGGTGCCTGAGTCGGTGCTCGCGCCCTGCGCAAGAACGACGTCACGGACGTGGACCTGTGGCTGCAGCGACCCCGCCGTCCCGATCCGAATCGCCGTCTCGACCCCGTACTCCGCGAACAGCTCGTGGGCGTAGATGGAGAATGAAGGAACGCCCATGCCGGTGCCCTGCACCGAGACCCGGACCCCCTCGAACGTGCCGGTGAAGCCCAGCATGTTGCGCACCGAGCTGTACTGCGTCGCACTATCGAGGAAAGTCTCGGCCACCCACTTGGCCCGCAACGGGTCACCTGGCAGGAGGACCCGCTCGGCCACCGCTCCAGGCTCAGCCGAGATGTGCGTACTCACTGACCGAAGTCCCTTCGCCGTCCGACAGCCGCAGACTAGCGTCGAAGCTGCACCGAGAGTCGGCAGATCGTTGCGTCGAGGAGGTCATGGACATGTGTCGCTGGCTGGCTTACTCCGGAGAGCCGCTGCAGCCGTCGCAGCTCATCCTGCACTCCAAGCACTCACTGGTCGCACAGTCGCTCGACTCACCGCTTGGTGCCGAGACGGTGAACGGTGACGGGTTCGGCTTCGGCTGGTACCCCGCCGAAGGGTCGGCGACGAGCCTGCCGGGGGTGTTCCACAGCACCGAGCCGGCGTGGAACGACCAGAACCTGCGCGAGCTCACGCAGGCCGTCACCTCCCCCTTGTTCTTGTCCCACGTCCGGGCAGCCGCGGGACCTCCGATCCAGCAGACCAACTGCCACCCGTTCCGATACGAGAACTGGCTGTTCATGCACAACGGCGTCCTGGCCGACTTTGCCTCGGTCAAACGGGACCTCACCTTTGCCGTCGACCCGTCCCTGTACCCGCACATCAAGGGGACGACCGACTCGGAGGTGCTCTTCCATCTCGCCCTCACGTTCGGCCTGCGCGACGACCCGATCGCGGGCATGCAGAAGGCCATTCACTTCGTGGAGTCGACCGGCCACGACCACGATGTGAAGTTCCCGATGCAAGGCACGGTCGCGGTGTCCGACGGCGCGACGATCTGGGCGTTCCGCTACTCGTCGCAGCAGCAGACCCGCAGCCTGTTCCACTCCGCGGACATCGGTGTGCTGGAGGGGATGTACCCGGAGGTCGAGCGCCTGCGAACCTTCGGCCCGCACGCGCACGTCGTCGTCTCCGAGCCGCTCAACGACCTGCCCGGCGCCTTCCTGGAGGTGCCCGAGTCGACGGTCGCCGTCCTGGACTCAACCGGGTACCACCACCTGCCGTTCGTCCCCATTGGCGACTAGCGCAATCGGGTGGTTGCTGTTGGCGCCGCGAACTTAGGGGAGGAACTCACTGCGCCTCAGACGATGGCCGGTGGGGTTGCGGTGACCTTCAGGTTGGGCTTCGCACGGCCGCCGTTGCACGCGACCACCAGGGCAAGGGTCACCGGGAGAAGGAAGAGCCCGATCGACATCATCGCCAGCAGGTTGAAGACGGCAAGCAGCCCGGTCAAGGTCCACGCGATCGGCAGCCCGCCACGTCGCACACGCGGCCACAACACCGCCCCGACCGCGATGGCCACCAGAAGGGGGATCGCCACGACGAAGACTGCGCCGAACCCGTTTTCGGCAATCAGTGTCGCGGAACCGCGCCTCACCTCACCGTTGGACGACACAGTCTCCGATGAGTAGGTGGGGACCAGGAAAGCAGCAACGATGAGTGTGGCGCCGTAACCCACCGCAACCAGCAAGCTGGCCAAGCCAACCCTGCTGAGTCGGGAGCCGTCCAGGTTCACGTCGGACAGCTTGGTCGCCACCCGTCCATACTGCCCGTACGGGAGCCAGAAGTCTCCATTCCAGCGGGGTCGATCAGGAGGGCAGCGCGTCGCCGTCCGGAACTTCGGCACTAGCCAAGTGAGTCGCCGTTTCAGCCGACCCCGGCCGCCGGTCCGCCACAGGACGACGCAGTGTGGTTCGACGTCGACCCGTAGACGACCTCGTGAGCGAGGCCTTGCCGACCCGGATGAGGCGTTAGTCGTCGGCGCGGGGCTCTGAGCGGTTCTCCGCGAACAGCGCAGCGATCTGGGCACGGATTCGATGGGTGACGTCGACCGTCCCCTCGGGTGACTTCTCCGGTGACTCGCCAACCTGCTGCTCCATGTACGACTCGAGCTGCGTCCCCCATTCGTCCATCCTCTTTCCCCAGTCCTCCATCTGGCTCTCGAAGCTCGCGGCCCGGTCGGGGGACTCGGACCGTCCTTGGGGTGCAGTGCGTGCGACCTTCGGTTCGGGTGTTGCCGACACACCCGTGATCGCGAGCTCGTAGACCACTTCTGGCTCGTCGATGTCCTTGAGCTCACGCTCACCAACGGGGAACACCGCGACACCCTCGGGCAGCCCCGGGCCGACGAGCGCCTTGGTGACCTGAGAGAGAAGGACCTGGCCACCGCGACAGCTCCCGCACAGACGCGCAGCGCGGACCACATCCAGGCCCACGTAACCCTCGTCAGTCAGGGTCGGCTCGCCGGTGTGCAGGCCGATGCGGACTCGTACGGCAACGCCGCCGGGCCACCCATACTGGGCATGGGCCCTCTGCACCGTCGCGGCGGCCGCAACGGCGTCACGTGCTCGAGGGAACGCATAGAAGAAAGCATCTCCCTGGGTGTCGATCTCGACCCCGTGCGACGAGCCGAACACCTCGCGCACCATCTGTCGGTGACTGGTAAGAACATCCGCGTATTCGTCGCCCAGCTGCTTCAACAGCGACGTCGACCCTTCGATGTCGGTGAAGGCGAACGTCACGGTCCCTTGCGGGAGATCAGGCATGGACGAAGCATAGAGAGCCGGACTCGGGTGTGACTCGGTCTGTGCTGGTCAGCCGCAGGCACGGACGAACGGCAGGGCACGACCCCAGAATGCCTCGGCGGCCACGGGGTCGTACTCGGCGGGCAGCGTCGGGTCGGTGAACAGGTGGCCCGAACCGGGGTAGTCGAACACCTCGATGGTGCCGCCGCCAGCCTCGACGTCGCGGACCGCCTGGTCGAGCTCCTCCTGCTCGCGCCACGGGTCCTCCAGCGTCGAGTGCGTCTGGGCCGGAACGCCGTTCGGCCAGCGGGCGCCGTCGCTGACAGCCGACACCGGGATCGCGCCGGCAATCATGAGGACACCGGACACCGTGCGCTTCGTCGCGACGTGAACCGCCATGATGCAGCCGAGGGAGAAGCCTGCGCTCACAAAGCCGTCTGGCAGCTCGGCGACCGCGTCGACTGCGCTCCGCATGAGCACGGCCGGGCCGACCTCCTCCCAGGCAAAGGCCATGGCGGGTGCGTAGTCGTCGAAGGTGCGGCCGTCGTAGAGGTCGACCACCAGGACGTCGTGACCGTCCTCTCGCAGCCGCTCAGCGGCGTCGAGGACGCCTTGGCGGACACCGAGCACGGAATGGAAGAGCGCAACCGTCGTCATGGCACGAGCCAACCACTCACCACCGACGCCGTCGAGCGGCCGGCCGCCCCTCACGTGCTAGCTCGACAGCCGCGGAATCACCGCGTCGGTGAGGAGGTCGATCTGGGCACACGCTTCACCGACCGGGACACGTGCCGCGTCGTCACGGACGATGAACTCGTCGGCGCCTGAGTCGGCGAACTCGAGCAAGCGGCCCAGAACTTCCTCCGCACTTCCCTGGACCTCGCAGTCGTCGCCGTTCACTCGAGCCTTCGCTCTGGACCACAGGTCCACCGTGCCTCCGGTGGCCCGGGCGATGTCGCCCGGATTGCGGCCGACGTCCTCGCAGTGCGCGTCGAGGATGGCGTTCTTGCGTGCGAGCTGTTCCGGATCGGCCCAGGCGTGCCACACGTCCGCGTGACGGGCCGCCACCTTCAGGGTGCGTCGCTCACCGCCGCCACCCACCAGCAGTGGGAGCCGGGGCTGCACGGGTTTCGGGTCACAGGGGGCGTCAACGAGCTGGTAGGTCGCGCCGTTCGTCGTCGACCGAGACTGGTCCAGCAGGGAACGGATGACCCCACACGCCTCGTCCAGGGCGTCGATGCGTTCGTGGGCTGACGGGAGGGACAGGCCGTAGGCGGCGTGCTCGTTGGGCTGCCACCCCGCTCCGACCCCGAGCACGACCCGGCCGCCGCTCACCTGGTCCAGCGAGGCCGCCATGTTCGCCACAACCGCCGGGTGGCGATAGGTGTTGCCCAGGACGAGGCTCCCCAGCCTGATGGTGGTCGTCCGGGCTGCCAAGGCGCTGAGGCCCGTCCAGCACTCGAGCACCGGACCGTCCAGGGCCGCGCCCCGCGGGTCGTGCGGCATGAAGTGGTCGCACAGGTAGACCGCATGCCATCCGGCCGCGTCGACCCGCTGCGCGAGGGCCAGCATCTCGTGCCATGACCGGCCGGGGTCCACGCACAGGCTGATCTTCATCGCTCGCACCACCGACCGGTCGACACCGTTCCATCGTGCCCTTGATGGCCAGGTGGACGCCCGTACCGTGCCGTCCACAGATCTCCGACCCGCCCTGTGCTCGCCTCTCGTCGACTAGAATCGAACGTATGTTCGAACCAGATTCCGCCGGTGACGACGCCGATGCCTTGGCCGCGCAGGCGCTCGACCACGGTCCCGGTCCGCGGTCGGCCGCCCTGCTCGAGCGGGTGAGCACCGCGAACCTCAGCGAAGAGGGGCGACTGGACTTCCTGCAGGCGGCCGCGGCACTGGTGTCGTGGGCGACGTCCCTCGACCTTCCGGTCCTGGTCGACCATGTCGGACGCGACGACGTCCCCAACCTGGCTCCGAGCGACTGGCGTGGGCTCGAGCAGCACGGGCGCGTGATCGAGGCGGCAGTGGCCAAGAACGTCAGCGAGACCACCTTGCGCAACCAGCTCTGGGTTGCCCGCGAGGTGACTGGGCGGCTGGACCGGACCGGAACCTCGCTGCGCG
>JBAPUB010000340.1:0-7906 GCA_049282455.1 Actinomycetes bacterium | reverse complement strand
GGCGAGGAACGCTCGACTCACCACCGCCACGCGTCGCGCGTACTCCTGGATCCAGGCCGGCGTTCCCCAGGTCATCGACGCACCTGCGTGGGTCATGTTCCAGCCGTCGTTGCCGCCCATGACCACGACGACGGCGTCCGGGTGCCGTTCCTGGGTCAGCTTCTCGGCCGCCACCTGCCAGTTGAAGAAGTCGGGGCGCGTGAGACCGGTTCCGTTGAAGCTCTTGACGATCACCTTCGCGTGGTTGTTCACGTCATTGGCCATCGCCACACCTGGGTAGGTGGCCAACGAGTCACCCGTGACGAGGATCGTGACCGGGTTCTTTGCCGTCGCAGGTGCGATGGTGGCCACTCCGCCGATGTCCTGCGGGTACATCAGTTTGACGGCGGTGCCTGGCTGCGCGTCTGATCCGGGGTGTTTCGTCGCGGCGTCACTCGACGACGGGCCCGGCGCAGGGGCCGACGGCGCGACGGGCAGGGCCAGGACGTCGTCGCTCCCGTCGGTCAGAGCGGTCCCCTCCGCCACCCAGGCGCCTTGGCCGAACACTGCGTCGAGCCCGCGCCGGGGCAGGTCGAGCCCGACCTTGGTGGCGAAGGTGTCGAGCGGTCGCGCGACACCCAGGACAAGGTTCCGCGTGACGCCGTCGTCCATGCCCTCCCCGGCGCGGACCATGGCCGTGGAGTTCAACGCAGCCGCAGCCGTGAGCGCCACGAACACCGCCCCGACCACCTGGCCGGCCGGCACACGTCGGCTTCGTCCCCGAGCCGCTGCCGGGTGCTCGACAGCGTCGATCCACCGCTGGTCCGGCGGTCTGGTGCTCGTCGACATCGAGGTCCGTTCGAGGATGGCTGGGAACGACCAGTCTAGGACCTGCCTGAGCTAGAACCTGAAGTAGAGGAAGGGAGCCACTCCCTGCTGCGGCACCACGGCGTCGATGAGCACGACGAAGCAGCCGAAGGCCAGCCCTTGAGCCCACCAGGGCAGCGCAGAGGCCGTTCGCTCGACCAGCGCCCAGCCTCGCTGAGGGATGGCCTGGGATCCGAGCCCGACGGCGATCGCGGCGAGGACGGGAAGCGTGACGAGGGGCGCTGGCCCGAGGACGAACAGCTGCCGGAGCAGCTCGGCCACGACGGCCAGGCTCGGTGAGCGGAAGAACACCCACGCGAAGGTCACGAACGAGAAGGTGGCGAGAACTGCGACCGGACGAGCGAGCCCTCCGCTCACCGGGCGTTCGACGACGGCCTGCTTCTCGGTCAGCTCACGAAAGGCCTCGGCACCGACAGCGAGCCCGGGGGGAGGATTGGACGGGCCGACGATCTCGTCATGCCCTGCGGCGAGCCGCTGTCGGCGTCGGTTCCACCACCGCTCGACCGCCAGCCCGGCTCCGTGCAGTCCGCCCCAGATGACGAACGTCCAGCTCGCTCCGTGCCACAGCCCTCCGAGCAGCATGGTCAGCATCAGGTTCAGGTAGGTACGGGCCGATCCACGACGGTTGCCGCCCAGTGGGACGTACAGGTAGTCGCGCAACCAGCGCGACAGCGACATGTGCCACCGACGCCAGAAGCTCTGGAGGCTCGCAGCGGCATAGGGCCGGTCGAAGTTCTGCGGGAACCGGAAACCCAAGAGCAGGGCGAGGCCGATCGCGATGTCGGTGTACGCCGAGAAGTCCGCGTAGATCTGCACCGAGTAGGCGACGAACGCGGTGATCACCTCGGCGGACGAGTGCTGGCCAGGTACGTCGAACACCGGGTCGACGATCGAGGTGGCCAGGTAGTCGGCGATGACGATCTTCTTGAACAGCCCGCCGGCAATCAGGAACAGGGCAGGGGTCAACGGAACGGCGCGCGGGTTCCGAGCTCGCGCAAGCTGGGGGATGAACTCGCGTGCGCGAACGATAGGCCCGGCGACCAGGTGCGGGAAGAACGCCTGGAAGACAGCGAAGTCCAACGGGTGTGCCAGCTCCACGTCACCACGTGAGATGTCGATGACGTAGGAGATGCCCTGGAAGGTGTAGAAGGAGATCCCGATCGGGAGCACGATGGCCAGGACCGGCAGCGGTGCGTCCATTCCGAACCGCGCAAGTGCCTCGTTGACCTGCACGACGAAGAAGTCGAAGTACTTGAACCAGCCAAGCAGAGCCAGGTCAGCCGCCACCGTGGCGATCAGCCACCGTCGACGGGTCTGCGCCGTGGACGCGCGTACCAGCAGGGTCGCCCCACCCTGGTTGACCACGGTGACCACCATCAGGAGGATGGTGAGCCACGGGTCCGCGTACGCGTAGAAGAAGTACGAGGCGCCGAGAATGAACCACTTCCACGCGGTACGGCGTGGCATGAGCAGCCAGTTCAGCAGCAGGACGACGGCGAAGAACGCCGCGAACTCGATGGTGGGGAAGAGCACTGCTGAGCGACTCCTGGTCGGGGGTGGGCGCGCGTCCCGACCCTAGCCGTGGAATCGCAGGCGCGAAGACCTCAACCCTTGCGCTTGGTGACTTCCTCGGTCAGCTGCGGCAGCACCACGTGGAGGTCTCCGACGACCCCGAAGTCGACCAGGTCGAAGATTGGCGCCTCGGGGTCCTTGTTGACCGCAACGATGGTCTTCGAGGTCTGCATCCCCGCGCGGTGCTGGATGGCTCCCGAGATCCCGTTGGCCACGTAGAGCTGCGGGGAGACGGTCTTGCCCGTCTGCCCGACCTGGAACTGGTGCGGGTACCAGCCCGCGTCTGTGGCAGCGCGCGAGGCACCGACCGCTGCGCCGAGGCTGTCCGCGAGTGCCTCGACGACCGCGAAGCCTTCGGGCGACCCGACGCCGCGGCCGCCGGAGACCACGATCGCAGCCTCGGTCAGCTCGGGGCGGCCGGTCCGCGCCTGCACGACGCGGTCGGTGACCGTGGCCGAGCGGTCGGTGTCGCTCAGCGTGACGGTGAGCGAGTGCGCGGTCGGGGTAGCCGCAGCCGCGACCGGTGCGGTGGAGTTCGGCCGCACGGTGATGATGGGGGTGCCGTGGGTGACCCGTGACTTGACCAGGGTCGAGCCACCGAAGACCGACTGGTCGGCCTCGAGGCCGGCCGACACGGCCACGGCGTCGGTGATCACCCCTGAACCGATCCGCACCGCGAGCCGCGCAGCGATCTCCTTGCCCTCGACGGACGAGGGGACCAGGACCGCTGCGGGGGCGAGGTCGGCGACGACCTGGGCCAGCGCGGCGACTGACGGCGTGACGACGGAGTCGGCGAACCCGTCGCCGCTCGCTGACCACACCGCGCAGGCGCCGTACTCAGCCAGGGTCGACGTGGCCTTCTCGGCCGCGGCAGGGTCGGCGCTCACCACGACAGCGACGGGGTCACCAACCGTGCGCGCCAACGTCAGCAGCTCGAGTGTGACCTTCTTGACCTCGCCGTCGGAGTGGTCGACGAGAACGAGTACCTGTCCCATTGGATGCGTCTCCCTCAGATGAACTTCTGCGCGGCGAGGTACTCGGCGAGCTTGATGCCGCCGGTTCCCTCGTCGGTGACGACGGTGCCTGCCTGGCGGGGGGGTCGGGCCGAGAAGGCGTCGACGCTGCTCCACGCGCCCGCGAGCCCGACCTGGTCCGCCTCGACGCCGAGATCGGACAGCGAAAGAGTCTCCACGTTCTTCTTCTTCGCGGCCATGATTCCCTTGAACGACGGGTACCGCGGCTCGTTGATCTTCTCCACGACACTGATGACTGCCGGCAGGGCGGAGCCGACGACGTCGTACCCGTAGTCGGTCTGTCGTTGGATGGTCGCGGTGCCTGCACCTACGTCGACCTCGACCTTGCCGGCGAAGGTGAGCTGCGGCCACGCGAGTCGCTCGGCCACCATCGCCGGGACGACCGACATGCGCGCGTCGGTGGACTCCGAGCCCAGGATCACCAGGTCCGGGGCCAGGCGCTTGACGGCCGTCGCCAGGACTAGCGAGGTGGCGACGGCGTCGGAGCCGTGCAGCGCTGGGTCCACCACGTGGACGGCGTCGTCGGCACCCATGCTCAGAGCCTTGCGGATGGACTCGGTCGCCTTCTCCGGCCCCATCGTCAAGACGGTCACCGTGCACGCGTCAGCGCCGCCGAGCCGCTCCTGCAGCTGCAGCGCCTCCTCGACGGCGTACTCGTCGAGCTCGTTGACCACCGCGTCGGCAGCCTCGCGGTCGAGGGTGTTGTCAGAGGGGTCGAGCTTCTTCTCGGCCCAGGAGTCGGGGACCTGCTTCACACAGACGACGATCTTCATGACGGCTTCGCCGACCTCCCTGTTCACCCGGGGGCCCATACGGTCCCACCAGATTGGATCCAATCTTCGGTGAGCCTACCGGGTACACCGAGCCGGGCGCTCCCGGGGGTCGGACTCTACCGACTCGCTAACTGACCGACCAGTCAAACCCACGAGGGAGGACCCTCAGCCGCGGAGTGCTCGCTCTAGGCTCGCTCTAGGCTCGAGCCATGCAGCCTCGCGTGCGTCGAGTCCTCGACCTGACCATCCCCTCCGCGCGGGAGGAGGCCGGCCGTCACGAGTACGACGGGGTCGTACAGGACCTGTCCCCCGACTCCGTCCGCGCCGGCTTGGCAGCCCTCGGCGGCGAGCCTTGCGACGACCCGCACGACGACGCCCACCTGGCCGCCCATGAGGAGGCCCTGCGCGTCAGCCTCGGTGAGCTCCAGATGCACCGGCGCAACCCGCTGCTCCACCTGTCCAACCTCGAACTCGCCTGCTACGACCGCGCGTACGCTCCCGGTCCCGAACGGTCCGCGGCCCGACGGCAGCACCTGACGCAGTGGCCCGATGCCATCGATGCTGCCGTCAAGGCCCTGGACCTGGTTCCGGCGCCGATCGCCGTCGCGCTCGACGGACCCGTCCGCGGGCTGGCGGCCGGCCTGGGCGACCCGACCGACCCGGTGGTCGAGCGGGCCCTTCGGGCCCACCAGCGGCTCGTGGAGCACGTCAGGGCACTGTCGGTCGACGGCGATCCCGACGTCGCGATCGGAGCGAGCGGCTTGGCCCGGCTGATGAGCAGTGCCGAGTCGCTGCCCTTCGACGTCGAGCAGTGGTCCCGGCACGCCGAGCGCGAGCGGGAGCGGCTGTGGGACCTCCTCGTCGAAGGGGCGGCTCGGATCGACCCGACCAGCGACGTGCGCGACGTGGTCGCTCGCCTCATGGCCGACCAGCCCCGACCCGACGAGGTGGTCGAGCAGGCGCGGGTGGTCAGCGCCGAGGTCCTGGCGTTCACCCGGGAGCATCGCCTCGCACCCACCGACGGCGAGCTGCTTGTCGACATCGCCCCGGAGTCTCGACGCTGGGCCGTGGCGATGATGACGTGGGCGGCGCCCGGGGAGCAGGAGGGACCCTCGACGTACGCCATCACCCCGCCCGACGTGTCGTGGCCCCGCGACGAGCAGGAGCAGTGGATGGCGATGTTCAACCGCTCGTCGCTGCCGGCCATCACTGCTCACGAGGTGGCCCCGGGCCACTACTCGCATGGTCGCGCTCTGCGCGCAGTCCGCGGCGATGTGCGGCGCACCCTGATCGGGGCAGCCTTCGCCGAAGGCTGGGCCCACTACGTCGAGGAGGCCCTCATCGACGAGGGCTTCCGCGACCACGACCCTGCCTATGCGGTAGGCGTTGCCCTGGAGGCACTGTGCCGGGTCGTTCGGCTGTCCTGCGCCATCGGGCTGCACACCGCGACCATGGACGTCGCAGAGGCTACGCGGCGGTTCGAGCGCGACGCTCTCCTCGGCCACTCGGCGGCGAGGTCGGAGGCCCAGCGGGGCACGTTCGACCCCGGGTACGGGATGTACACCTGGGGGAAGCTGGAGATCCTGCGCCAACGCGAGGGTGCGCGCGCCGCCTGGGGCTCGCAGTTCTCACTGCCGCGCTTCCACGAGGCCCTGCTCGACCTGGGCAGCCCACCGCTCGGCCTGCTCGGCACCGCGACCGACCGCGGCTGAGCCGCCCCGACGGACCTGAACCAACCGTGCGCGCGTGCGCCTCACTGTCCGGTGAACTGCGCGTGGCCCGGCCCGTGCTCGGTGAACGACGTCATGCCGATGCCTCGGTCGTCCGTGGCGAACAGCGCAGTGAACTGCATGCGCTCGATGGCCAGACCGGTGTCCAGGTCGACGTCGAGGCCGGAGTCGATCGCCTCCTTGGCCGCGCGAAGGGCCAGGCGCGGGCCGCCGACGAAGGTCGCGGCACGGCGCAGTGCCGCGTCGTACACGTCGTCGGACGGCACGACCTCGTCGACCAGACCGAGCGCCAGCGCCTCGTCGGCCGCGACGAACCGTCCGGAGAAGACGAGATCCTTGGCCTTGGCCGGGCCGATCAGTCGGGACAGCCGCTGGGTGCCCCCAGCACCGGGAATGATGCCCAGCAGGATCTCCGGTTGGCCGAGCCTCGCGTTGTCGGCGCACACGCGGAAGTCCGCGGCCAGGGCGAGCTCGCACCCAGCGCCCAGGGCGTACCCAGTGATTGCCGCGACGACCGGCTTCGGGATGTGCGCGACCGCGGTGAACGACGCCTGCAGGGCCGCCGAGCGGGCCGCCATGTCGGCGTAGGCCATGGTGGCCATCTCCTTGACGTCGGCCCCGGCGGCGAACACGGAAGGGCCGCCGTAGACCACGACGGCGGCGACGTCGCTGCGTTGGCCGACGTCGATCGCGGCGGCCCGCAGCTCGTCTTGCATCTGCGTCGACAGCACGTTCATGGGGGGACGGTCGAGACGGATCGTCGCCACGGAGTCGACCACGCTCACAGACACCAGGTCAGCCATGTTCCGACTCTAGGACGCCAGACCCCTGCCGGTGGACGCAGACGAGCGAGAGGTGCAGCTCGCGGCTACGCGGGCAGCGGAGCCCAGATGGAGTCAGTGACGTCGAGGCACCCGGCTGAGCGCCCGACCTTGCTCAGCCCACGCTTGTCGCCGAACTTGTACGTGCTCGCGGCGCGGCGCAGCATCGTCGGATACATCAGCTCGTCGGTCGACCCCACGTGGTTGAGACCCACGGCGTGACCGATCTCGTGCAGCAGCAGAGCCCCGCGCGTCGTTCCCGAGCCGAAGCCGGGCCGAAACGACCCGTTCTGGCTGGCGTTGATGACCACGAAACCCCGACCGATGGCCAGACGCCACTGGCCCGACCCGCTCTGCCAAGCACGCCAGGCCCAGCCGCCCGTACCTGAGGCGTAGCCGCCGCTGACCTGGGTCAGCAGGTTGGACCCGTAGGTGGCACTGCCCGGCTTGACCCAGGCGACCACGATCTCGGCTGCGGTCTGGCGGTCGGCCCAGGACTGGCCTCCGGCGTCGCGCGGGACCTGGCGGGTCGTGCCGACGTACCGAAACGACATACCGGTCCGGTTCGCAGCGCGCACCATCGCGTCCTGCACGTCGCTGACTGCGGCCGCCCTGGCGCGCGGCGTCGAGCCGGCCTTGCGGGCGTTCACGGCGTAGGTGATGGTCTGGCAGGGGTCCCAGCGCACGACGTGGGAGCTGCCCTTGGGGTCGGTCCAGTGCGAGATCACGAACTGCTTGCCGCCGGCCTGAGCCCGCGGGGGGTGCGAGCCCGCGGGCACGACCACCGCCGCCAGTGCGGCCACAGCGGTCAGCGTCAGTGCGCCGACCGTGGTTGCGACCCGTGCCATGAAACGACCTCCTCCACCACAGGCAGGATCGGCCGACATGTGGAGGGGGCTTGCTAGTCCGACCGGGCGACCCGTTGCTGCGAACGGGTGAACGGTCGGTCAGACCAGCGGGCTAGAAGAGGGCGTTGGCCAGCTGACGGCGCCCGGCGAGCACCCGCGGGTCGTCGTCGCCCACCATGGCGAACAGCTCCAGAAGGGCGTCGCGGGCCTGGTCCCGGGCGTCACCCGAGGTGGCCGCGACGGCCGCGAGAAGACGGGCGA
>JBAPUB010000339.1:0-32031 GCA_049282455.1 Actinomycetes bacterium | reverse complement strand
CTCGGTGGCTTCGACCACCGAGCTGCCCCCTGCGCCCCACCGAGGAGCACTCGAGCGTGGCTGGTGGTGGCTTCGGGACCACATCATCCCGATCTGTGCGGTCTTTGCACTGTTGTTCATGTTCGCCCCCGTCTTCGTAGTCGTGGCGTTCTCGTTCAACAACCCCACGGGGCGCACCAACTACGACTGGGCCGGCTTCAGCCTGGACGCCTGGCTGGACCCCTGCAAGGACGCCACGATGTGCTCCGGCGTCGCCACAAGTCTGGAGATCGGCTTCATCGCCACGATCGTGGCGACGTTCCTGGGCACCCTCATGGCCTTCGCGATGGGGCGACACCGGTTCCGTGGGCGGTCGGCCACCAACCTGCTGATCTTCCTGCCGATGGCAACACCTGAGATCGTGCTGGGTGCCTCGCTGCTCACGCTGTTCTACAACGCGGGGCAGGGCGGCAAGCTCGGTTTCGGGACCATCGTCATCGCCCACGTGATGTTCTGCATCAGCTTCGTGGTGGTCACGGTGAAGGCCCGGGTTGCCGGGCTGGACCCGCGCCTCGAACAGGCAGCCATGGACCTCTACGCCGACGAGCGAACGACGTTCTGGAAGGTCACGTTCCCGTTGGTGCTGCCCGGCATCGTGGCGGCCGCTCTCCTGGCGTTCTCGCTGTCCTTCGACGACTACGTCATCACCAACCTCAACGCGGGGACGACGCAGACGTTCCCGCTGTGGGTGTGGGGTGTGTCGTTGCGTGGCATCCCGCCTGAGGCGAACGTGGTGGGTGCGGCGATGTTCTTCATCGCCTTGATCGTGGTCGTGGCGCCGCAGCTGCTGAAGCGTCGGCAGAAGGCGTGAGCCGTCGCTGTTCGGCATACTGACCAGTCGAGGTGAGAACGGTGGCAGTGCGCGCCCCCAAGGCGGCCGACCCGCGATTCCTGGCGTCCCTCGCCGACGCCGTGCCTCAGTCGGTCTGGCTCGATGTCCCGAACGCGCCGCAGCCATCCTCGGCTCTGGTCGGTGACGTCCGTTGCGACCTGCTGGTCGTGGGTGGTGGCTTCACCGGGCTGTGGACGGCGTTGCAGGCCAAGGAGGACGACCCGTCGCTCGACGTCGTCCTCGTCGAGGGCCGCGAGGTCGGCTGGGCCGCATCGGGGCGCAACGGTGGCTTCGTCGCGAGCAGCCTGACCCATGGGCTGCTCAACGGGGTCGAGCGGTTCCCCGACGAGATGGAGACCCTGGAGCACCTTGGTGCGCAGAACCTCCAGGGGATCGAGGACTCGCTCGTGCGCTACGGCATCGACGCCGAGTGGGAGCTCAACGGTGAGCTGACGGTCGCGAACGAGCCGTGGCAGCTCGAGCACCTCGCAGCGATTCCGGAGCTGGCCCGGCGCTACGGCGGCAGTGTCGAGCTGTGGGACGCCGACCGGATCCAGGCGGAGGTAGCGTCACCGACGTACCTCGGCGCGGCCTACGAGGCCACTGGAACGGCCCTGGTGAACCCGGCGAAGCTCTGCTGGGGGCTGCGTCGGGCCTGCCTCGAGCTCGGGGTGAGGATGTACGAGCGCACCGAGGTGACTGCCCTGTCCGACGAGTCCGGGCAGATGGTGGCGACCACTGCCTACGGGCGGGTCCGCGCCGCCAAGGTGGCGCTGGGCACCAACGTCTTCCCGAACCTGGTGAAGCGGGCGCGGCCCTACGTCGTCCCGGTGTGGGACTACGTGTTGGCCACGGAGCCGCTGACGGCCGACCAGCTCGCCTCGATCGGCTGGAAGCGGCGGCAGGGCATCGGGGACTCCTCCAACCAGTTCCACTACTACCGGTTGACGGCCGACAACCGGATCCTGTGGGGCGGCTACGACGCCATCTACTACTACGGCAACGGGATGGACTCCCGGCACGAGCAACGGCCGGAGACCTACGCCAAGCTCGCCGAGCACTTCTTCACGACGTTCCCACAGCTGGACGGCGTCCGGTTCAGCCACGCGTGGGGTGGTGCGATCGACACGTGCACGCGGTTCTGTGCGTTCTGGGGCCAGGCCTACGGTGGCAAGGTGGCCTATGTCGGCGGCTACACCGGGCTCGGCGTGGGTGCCACGCGCTTTGGAGCCCGAGTGCTGCTCGACCTGCTGTCCGGGCGCCCGACCGCTCGCACCGAGCTGCGTTTCGTGCGCAGCAAGCCGGTCCCGTTCCCGCCCGAGCCGGTCCGGTTCGCCGGCGTTCAGCTCACGCGGTGGTCGATCGACCGCGCCGACCGCAACGACGGACGGCGCAACCCCTGGCTGCGGACGCTGGACCGGCTCGGTCTGGGCTTCGACTCCTAGACGCTGTCTTACACTCTGCCAACTGATTGGCGGAATGCGCGACAGGATGCGGCTTGATCCAGGCTCGAAGGCCAGACAGACTGGGTGCACAGCCCCGCACTTCTGATGGAAGGCACTCCCATGAGCAAGCACGTGACCCACTGGATCGACGGCAAGCAGTTCGGCGGAGTGGCCGAGCGCACCGGCGAGATCTTCGACCCAGCCACTGGCCAGGTCTCCGGGCACGTCGACTTCGCGGACGTCGCCCTGGTCGACGAGGCCGTGGCCGCCGCGACCGCCGCCGCCAAGGAGTGGGGCCAGGCGTCACTGGCCAAGCGCACGCAGGTGCTCTTCAAGTTCCGTGAGCTGCTCGACTCCCGCAAGGAGGAGATCGCAGCGATCATCACGGCCGAGCATGGCAAGGTGCTGTCCGACGCCCTCGGCGAGGTCACTCGCGGCCAGGAGATCGTCGAGTTCGCCTGTGGGATCCCGCACCTGGTCAAGGGTGGGTTCTCCGAGAACGTGTCGACCCGCGTCGACTCCTACTCGATCCGTCAGCCGCTCGGGGTCGTGGGCATCATCAGCCCCTTCAACTTCCCCGCCATGGTTCCGATGTGGTTCTTCCCCCTCGCCATCGCCACGGGCAACGCGGTCATCCTCAAGCCGAGCGAGAAGGACCCGTCGACGGCCAACTACCTGGCCGAGCTGTGGGCCGAGGCCGGCCTCCCGGCCGGGGTGTTCAACGTCGTCCACGGTGACAAGGTGGCCGTCGACCGGCTGCTCGAGCACCCCGACGTCAAGAGCATCTCCTTCGTCGGGTCCACCCCGATCGCCAAGTACGTCTACGAGACCGGTACGGCGAACGGCAAGCGGGTCCAGGCGCTCGGTGGTGCCAAGAACCACATGCTGGTCCTGCCGGACGCCGACCTCGACCTGGCTGCGGACCAGGCGATCAACGCAGGCTTCGGCTCGGCAGGCGAGCGCTGCATGGCCATCTCGGTCGTCCTGGCCGTCGACCCGATCGGTGACGAGCTCGTCGGCAAGATCGTCGACCGCATGGGGCAGCTGCGCACTGGTGACGGACGCCGCGGCACCGACATGGGCCCGCTGGTCACCGGCCAGCACCGTGACAAGGTCAGCGGCTACGTCGCGGCGGGCGTCGACGAAGGTGCACAGCTCGTCGTCGACGGTCGTGACGTCGAGCCCGACGGTGCGGCAGACGGCTTCTGGCTCGGTCCCACACTGTTCGACCAGGTCACCCCTGACATGTCGATCTACCAGGAGGAGATCTTCGGGCCGGTCCTGTCGGTCGTGCGGGTCTCGTCCTACGAGGCCGGCCTGCGCCTGATCAACGACCACCCCTACGGAAACGGTACGGCCATCTTCACCAACGACGGTGGTGCCGCCCGCCGGTTCCAGAACGAGGTCGAGGTCGGGATGATCGGCGTCAACGTCCCGATCCCCGTGCCGATGTCGTACTACTCGTTCGGAGGCTGGAAGAACTCGTTGTTCGGTGACCTTCACGCCCACGGCCTGGAGGGCATCACGTTCTTCACGCGGGGCAAGGTCGTGACCAGTCGCTGGCTTGACCCCAGCCACGGTGGTCTGAACCTCGGGTTCCCCCAGAACGTCTGACACCCTCGAACGTCTGCCGGGGCGGCCGCCTGTGTCGGGTGACATCGACGACCTGGGAGACGGCCTGTCCGACGCGGTCGATGAGGCTCTCGTCCGGCTCCATGCGTGGGGCCCGGAATGGCACGGCAGGCTGTCCAACCATGCCCCGATGGTGGTCGAGGCGATGGTGCGACACGGACGGGCCGACAGCGTCGAGCGATGGGTCGACCGTTACCAGTCGGTGCTGGAGCCGCCGCCCCCGGTGGTCGGTCGCATCCCACCGGACGACTGGGGGTCGGCGCTCGGTGACCCGTCTCGGCTCACCGACTGGGTCGGCTTCTTCGAGGACCAGCTGGCTGAGCACCCATGGCAGGACGTGCTGGTCCGCTGGTGGCCGCACATGCTCCCCGGGTTGGCTGCCAGCGCCACGCATTCGGTCATTCGGCTCGGTCACGCCGTTCGGACGCTGCGCGATCGGGGCGAGTCAGCTCCGGCGATTGCGGAGCTCTCGCAGTCACTGGGCTACTGGGCCGGCCGCTGGCTCCCTGTGTCCGGGAACGTCTCCGGCCAAGGGGACCTCGACATCGCCGGTTCACTGGCCCAGTTGCCTGCGCTGGGGGTGTCGGGGGCATTCCCGGACCTCCTGGACGCCCTCGGCACCGATGGACGGTGGCCCGGCTGTGCCGGCGTCCGGCTGACGACGGATCCGCAGGAAGTGAGCGGTCAGTTGAAGGCCCTCGTGACGGCCGCGACCCTCCACTACCGCAGCCACGGCCACGGCGATCCGATCATGTTGGTCCATGCGGCGACCTCCGCCAACGCGGTACTGCGCGTTCTCCCGTCCCTGCCGCCTGACCTTTGGGTAGGCAGCCTTCACGCCGCGTGGGAGGCCAGCGCCGCGATCACGATGATGTACAACCCAGGAGGCGCAACGACAAGCCCACCCGCTGCGGTGGTGCAGCCCATGGATGCGGACACCGTGTTCGACCGGGCGGTCGAGCACGGTGACGAGCACGTCATCAAGCTGGCCGACACAGCCATCGACGTTCACGAGTGGAGCCCCGCCAGCGGCGCACTTGACGCCGCGTTCGCGTCGACGGTTCTCATCGAGCCGCAAGACTGACACCACGACGACCGGGGCGCCGGTGCGCGGTTCAGCGCAGCTCGTGGCCCTGGCACCCGGTCGGCCTATCGACGCTGACCTCTCGGGAGTCGAGAATCTCTTCTTGTGACCATCACGCCCGTTACGACCGGATCAGAGGTCGTCGACGTCCTCCGCCAGTTCCACCGCTCGATCGCGGATCGCACCGGGAAGCTCGAGATCGTCGACACGGTCGCCTCGTTCGCGCGTGACACGTTCGATGCCGCGTCGGTCACGGTCAACCACACGGACCATGTCCGTGGCTTCTACCGCTCGGTGGTCAACGTGGGGCGCCTCGGCCCGGGTGAGTCGTTCCACCCGGAGGCCGAGACCTACGGATTCGACGAGTACCCGTTCACGACGATGACCCTGCTCGCTGGGCGCGGTTTCCGGTCCGACCTGACCGACCCTGAGTGCCCCGCCGAGTACGAGCAGCTCCTCCGGCGTCTCGGCAAGGCGGCCTGCCTGGGCGCGCCCATCCGGCGCCAGGGCACGTTGCTGGGCGAGCTCTGGCTGAGCCGAGACCGGCCTTTCGGTGACCACGACGTCGACCTGCTCAGTGCGCTTGGTGCGGCCACAGCCAAGTACCTGGCTGCCTGAAGGGCATTCGCGAGTCGAGCACCAGTAGGCTTGCTGGGTGACGAGATACGGACCCATGTTCGGCCCCGACATCACCTTCCTCGGCATTCCGTCCTGCACCTGGGACGAGCCCGATACCTATGCCGACGCCGACGTCGTCATCATCGGCGCGCCGTTCGACGGCGGGACATCCCACCGCCCAGGAACCCGATTCGGGCCCATGGCGATGCGGGCCACCGACTACCTGCCGGCCGACGGTTCACGTCCCCACATGTCCATGCGGGTGGACGCTCTCACCGAGGACCTCACGGTGCTCGACGCCGGCGACCTCGAGGTCTACTCCGGGGACGTCGTGCGCAGCTGCGCCACGATCGAGCAGGCGATCGCCACAATTGCCGGGGCCGGGAAGGTGCCCCTCGTTCTGGGAGGGGACCACACCATCACCTGGCCCGACGTCACGGGTGTGGCCCAGGCGAAGGGGTTCGGGCGGGTGTCGGTCATCCACTTCGATGCCCATGCGGACACCGGTGACATCGAGTTCGGCTCTCTGTACGGGCACGGGCAGCCCATGCGTCGCCTGATCGAGTCGGGCGCCGCCCGCGGCGACCGTTTCCTGCAGATCGGACTGCGCGGTTACTGGCCGGGCCCGGAGACGCTCGACTGGATGGCCGACCAGGGGATGCGTTCGTTCCACATGAGCGAGATCGTCGACCGGGGTCTCGACGAGGTCCTGGACCACGCGTTCTCGATCGCGACCGACGACTGCGACGCCGTCTTCTTGTCGGTGGACATCGACGTCTGCGACCCCGGCCATGCCCCCGGAACCGGCACTCCCGAGCCGGGTGGGCTGACGGCTCGACAGCTGCTCGACGCCGTCTCCCGGATCTGCTACGAGCTGCCGGTGGCGGGGATCGACGTCGTGGAGGTCTCCCCGCCCTACGACCACGCCGAGATCACCACGATGCTGGGCAACCGGGTGGTCCTCGAGTCACTGGCCGGCATGGCCAGGCGGGCCAAGGACAGCCAGTCCGGCACCGTCTGGAACCGCGCCACCCCGCTCCTCGAGGGCCGCGGCACCTCGCGCTGAGCTGGTTCTTCACCCCCGGTCACCTCCTTGCTCACGTTGAGTCATGGAGGTGACACAGCGTGTCCACCCGTTCGGCCGACTAACACGGGGGCCCCGGAGGGCGACAACTAAGCACAGGGGGGACCGTGCCTCGGCCGTTCCCACCCGTTCGTCGCAACGCTAGGGAAGGGGAAGCGATGAAGAAGATTGACAAGGGGACCCTCGTCCGCGGCAGTGCCGCGCTCGCAGGTCTCGTCGCGCTGGTGTCGACTGTCGGCGCCGGCACCAAGTGGATGTTCTAGGGGGTCTGACATGGAGAACATCAAGAACTCTGTGGTGACCCGAGTTCTGATCAGCGCCGGCACGGTTGTGACGCTGGTCAGCATCGTCGGTGCAGGCCGCAAGTGGGCGGTCTGACCCCACGCAGTGGAGGGGCCGCCGGTGCTCCGGCGGCCCCTCTTCGTCATGCCCAGTGGCAGCTCTCGATGTACGTCGGGTGGGTAGCCGTCAGCGGCGTCGCCCTCCTGGTCCTCACCTGGTGGCTGGCGCCGCCCTGGGAGATGAGCACCGGCGACGCGTGGACCAACTCAACCCCCGCGATCATCGTCATCTCCCTCCTGTGCGCGGCCCTCGTCCTCGGTGAGCTGCGCCCCATCCCGATCTCCCGCGGTGGAGACCTGACGGACTGGATCTCCATCTCCACCACGTTTGCGGTGGCCCTGATCGTGCTCGGCCCAGTGAGCATCGCCGTGGGGGCCCAGGTTGTCGCCGTTCTCGTCGACGACCTGCGAATGCGCCGCTCGCCGAGCAAGGTCTTGTTCAACGCTGGTCAGTACGTGATGACGATCGTGGCGGCCCGCGCGGTGTACGCCGCCGTCTCCGGGACGCCGTTCGCCGCGCCCACCTCCACGTTCGATCCCACGCCACTGGCCTTCACCGGAGCCATCCTGGCCGGTGCGACCTTCCTGGTCGTGAACCACGGTCTGGTCTCCATCGTGGTCGCCATGCAGACCCAGCAGTCCATCCTCGTGATCATGAGCGGAGACATCCGCTTCCAGGTGATGACCAACGGCGTGCTGGCCGCGCTCGGTCCCGTGGCCGCGGTGGCTCTCGAGCAGCAGCCGTTCATGCTGCCCCTGCTCGTGGCGCCCGTGGTCGCGGTGTACCGAAGCGCCGACCTGGCGATCCAAAAGGAGCGCCAGGCCTACCACGACACCTTGACCGAGCTCCCGAACCGCGAGCTCTTCCGGGACCGGGCCGTCCACGCGTTGGAGGATTCCCAGCGGACCGGGGTACCGCTGGCGGTGATGATGATCGACCTGGACCACTTCAAGGAGATCAACGACACGCTGGGCCACCACATCGGTGACGAGCTGATTCGCGAGGTGGCTCGTCGGCTCGACGACTCGCGTCCGGTGGGCTCGACCGTGGCGCGCCTGGGCGGCGACGAGTTCGCGGTCCTGCTGCCCGACGTCCCTGACATCTCAGTCGCGGAGGAGGTCGCCACGTACCTGTTGTCCGTGCTCGGGAAGTCGTTCTCGGCGGGTGGCGTGCGGCTCGTCGTCCAGGCCAGCATTGGCATCTCGCTGGCTCCAGACCACGGAGCGGACGTCCACACGCTGATGAAGAACGCCGACATCGCCCTCTACGAGGCGAAGCGCGAGCGTGCGCGCTTCAGCGCGTACCAACCGGACTCCGACGTACACACGCCGCAGCGCCTGGCGATCCTGGCCGACCTGAGGGCCGCCGTCGACGAAGGCCAGCTGTTCCTGGAGTTCCAGCCCAAGATCGACCTCGCGACGGACACGGTCATGGGTGCCGAGGCGCTCGTTCGCTGGAACCACCCCACGCGGGGAATCATCCGTCCGGACGACTTCATCCCTCTGGCGGAGAACACCGGGCTGATCGCACCGATCACGTGGTTCGTCATCGAGCGTTCGTTGCAGCAGTGCCGCTACTGGCGTGACCAGGGGCTCGACATCGGTGTCGCGGTCAACCTGTCCGTGCGTCATCTCAGCGACATGAGCCTGCCTGACCGGGTTGGCGTTGCGCTCGAGCGATGGGGAGTACCGGCATCCCAGCTCACCGTCGAGGTGACCGAGAGCAGCATCATGACGGACCCCCAGCGGGCGGTCGGGGTCATCCGGCACCTAAGGCAGGTCGGGATCGGAGTGGCGATCGACGACTACGGGACCGGGCACGCCTCGCTGACGTACCTGAAGCGACTGGAGATCGACGAGCTGAAGATCGACAAGTCGTTCATCATGCACATGACCGCGGAGGGCAACGACGCCATCATCGTGCGATCGACCATCGAGCTGGGTCACAACCTGGGCCTGCGCATCGTGGCCGAGGGCGTCGAGGACGCAGCCACACTCGAGTGGCTGCGCAACGTCGACTGTGATGTCGCCCAGGGCTACCACCTGGCGCGTCCCATGGCTCCCGAGGCCGTCGAGGAGCTGGCCTGGCGCCGCCTCGGACAACAGCCGCAGCAGAAGCCCGCTTCGGGTGGCGGACGGCTGCGCCTGGTCGGACTGGCATAGGAGGCAACGTGCTCATCTTGCTCTTGTCGGTCTTGGCCGTCGTCTCGCCTGTCTTGTTCGGGGGCAAGCTCTCCCGACTCGCCTCGGTCCGCCTCACGGCGGTGTGGATCCCGGTCACGGCTCTGGTGGCCCAGGTCGTCATCATCGAGGTGATCCCTGAAGCGCCGCGCTCGATCCTCGTCGGCGTCCACCTGGCGACCTACCTCGCCGCGGGTGCCTTCGTTCTGCTCAACCTCCGGGTGCCTGGACTTGCGATCATCGCGGTCGGTGCACTGATGAACGGCGTCACCATCGCGTTGAACGGCGGAGCGTTGCCTGCCAGCGCCGCGGCGCAACGAGCGGCGGGGATCACCGAGACGCCGGGGGAGTTCATCAACTCGGCCACGGTCGCGCACCCGGTGCTCCCGTGGCTGGGTGACGTCTTCGCCTGGCCGACCCCGATGCCCTTGCATAACGTCTTCAGCCTCGGCGACGTGGTGATTGTCTTCGGGGCCTTCTACGGCGCCCAGAAGATCTGCGGCTCGAGGCTGGTCAAGGGCTCGGCCGAGGCGGCCATCGACGAGGCTGTGGCTCTGGCCAACGGGCCGGGTGCGTCCCAGCCTGCTGACACGCAGAGTCCGTCGGGCACGAGGTAGTAGGCCAGGTCGTAGGCGGCGGGGACCGCCCGGCACCTGGGGGCCTCCCTAACCAGCAATGTGGTCGATGTCGGTTAGCATGACCGGATCGGCTCGACTTCGGAAACCGGGACCGGCCCGGGGGTCGTCGCCAAGACAACGGAAGGACGTGTTCCTCCATGCGGGTCCTGCTGATCGGCGCAGGCGGAGTCGGGTCAGCGGTGGTTCCCATCGCGGCACGACGTGGCTACTTCGAGTGCATGGTCGTCGCTGACTACCAGCGCGAGCGCGCGGACCGGGCGGTCGGCCAGGTCGACGACGGTCGGTTCGTGGCCGCGCAGGTGGATGCGTCCAACGCCGAGGCGGTCGCAGGACTCGTACGAGACCACCAGATCACGCACGTGCTGAACGCCGTTGACCCTCGATTCGTCCTACCGATCTTCAACGGTGCTCTTGCGGGCGGTGCCCACTACCTCGACATGGCGATGTCGTTGTCCTACCCCCACCCCGACGACCCGTTCACCAAGACTGGGGTGAAGCTCGGCGACGAGCAGTTCGCCGCCGACGGAGAGTGGAAGAAGAACGGACGCCTGGCCCTGGTCGGCATCGGAGTAGAGCCTGGTCTTTCCGACATCTTCGCCCGCTACGCAGCGGACGAGCTGTTCAGCGAGATCGACGAGGCCGGCGTCCGCGACGGTTCGAACCTTGAGGTCGATGGGTACACCTTCGCACCCTCCTTCTCCATCTGGACCACCATCGAGGAGTGCCTGAACCCTCCGGTGGTCTGGGAGAAGGACAAGGGCTGGTTCACCACGGCCCCGTTCTCGGAGCCCGAGGTGTTCGACTTCCCCGAGGGAATCGGGCCTGTCGAGTGCGTCAACGTCGAGCACGAAGAGGTCCTGCTCATCCCGCGCTGGGTCGACTGCAAGCGCTCGACCTTCAAGTACGGGCTCGGGCAGGAGTTCATCAACGTGCTCCAGGTCCTGCACAAGCTGGGGCTGGACCGCACTCGCAAGGTCAGCGTCGGCGACGTCGAGGTCAGTCCGCGCGACGTTGTGGCCGCCCTGCTTCCCGATCCCGCGAGCCTGGGCGACCGGATGAGGGGCAAGACCTGTGCAGGTACGTGGGTCACAGGCACTGGCAAGGACGGCGAGCCCCGACAGGTGTACCTGTACCACGTGGTCGACAACGAGTGGTCGATGCGCGAGTACGGGTCGCAGGCCGTGGTGTGGCAAACCGCCGTCAACCCGGTGATCGCGCTGGAGCTGCTCGCCGAGGGCACCTGGTCAGGTGCCGGCGTCCTCGGACCGGAGGCGTTCGCCCCTCAGCCCTTCCTGGACAAGCTCGTCGAGTACGGGTCTCCGTGGGGGATGCGCGAGGAGAAGCCGACTACCGCTGGGTGAACAGAAGGTTGTCGAGGACCGGACCGAGCACGCAGGCGATGGCCCGGGCCTGGCGCACCTGCAACCGCGTCCAGGCGGTCTCCTGCGCGTGAGAGCACTCGAGGAGCCCGACTGCGCGACCTGCACTCGCAGCGGGCACCAGCATCAGGCTGCGCCAGCCCTTGCTGGTCATCCACTCAACCTCGGCCGGGTCGGCCTCGGGTTCGCTGGCGAGCACCTGCGCCATCTTCATGGTCGCCATCACGTCGCGACTCGTCTCGAAGTCGCTGAGCGCGTAGCGCACGCCCTCGGGCTCCCAGCTGTCCCGCCGTACCGCCTCCAGCCACTGCCCGGTCGGGTCAACGAACGACAGCTCAGCCCGGTCGCAGTGGAGCACCTCGGCCACCAGGGCCATGAGCCGTGCGAGGGTGTCGAGGTCGCCGGCGTCGGACAGGCGACCGATCAGGTGCTCCAGGGTGGGTGTGCCGTTGACCTCAGAACCTCTACCGCCTACGGCCATGGCCCTGATGAACGACGACTCGCACGTCAGGCGCGCCGACTCGCTGGCGTCCGCGAACTCCGGCAGAGGCATCCCGACGACCCAGCCCTGTGCCTCGGCGACGTCTAGCTCGGCCAGGACGTAGAGGTCCTCGAGGCTCTCCACGCCTTCGGCACACACCATGGCGCCGACCTGGGCGGCGTAGCGGACGACGGCCTCGACCATGGCCGCCTTGCCGGGCTCGGCCTCAACGCCGGTGACGAGTGAGCGGTCCAGCTTGAGCAGGTCGGGAGACAAAGCCATGACCCGCTGCAGGCCGGCGTAGCCCTCGCCCACGTCGTCGACGGCAATCCGGGCGCCACGGCCGCGCAGGGCGTCGAGGACGAGCTGGACCCGTTCGGCGTCGTCGACGGCCTCGGTCTCGGTCACCTCGAACTGCAGACCAGTGAGGTCGAAGGGGAGGACGTCCTGCAGCTCCTCGGAGCCCAGCACGGAGGGGCTGACGTTGACCGACAGCAAGGTGCCCGGTGGGCGGCCGGCCCCCAGCTGGAGCGCATGGTCGACGGCTCGGGCCTCGAGCATCGGTCCCAGCCCCACGCTGTGGGCCATGGCGAACCATCGGTCGGGGGTCAGTGACGGGCCACCGTGGGTGAAGCGGGCCAGGGCCTCGTAGGCGAGCACCCGACCGGTGGCCAGCCCGAGGATCGGCTGGACCACCACGCTGGGCGAGCCGGCGTGCAAGGCCGTGACCACCATCGATCGCGCCTCGTCGCCTCCGAGCTCGGCCGCACCAGACCGTGAACCGGTGCTGCCCGAGGTGACGGCGCCCGCCGGTGAAGGCGTCAAAGCGTCACCGGTCGTCGCCTGGTCGAACATGGCCATGGACACGCGGGTGCACCCACCTCCTCGTCGACAAGGAATCGGCAGTCTTCGAGGCTCGGTGTAGCGCCCCGCGCGTCGTCCCGCCAGATTGCGCCGAACGGGTGAACTGGACTCGTGCCGTCGGTCAGCTGACGGACGCGAACGCCTTCTCGAGGACCGTGAGCGCCTCGTCGAGCAGGTGGTCGGGCATCACGAGCGGCGGCAGGAAGCGCAGGACGTTCCCGTACGTCCCTGCTGTGAGCACGAGGACGCCCTCGGAGTGGCAGTACTTGGTCACCGCGGTGGTGACCTCAGGGTTCGGGGTCTTGGTGCCAGGGACGACAATCTCGACAGCGAGCATGGCCCCTCGGCCGCGGACCTCTCCGATCACCGGGTGCCGAAGCTGCATCTCGCGCAGCCGCGGAACCATGATCTCGTTGATGTGCTGGGCACGGCCGACGAGGTCGAGCTCCTCGATGGTGCGGATGGCGCCGAGGGCGGCGGCGCAGGCGATCGGGTTTCCGCCGTACGTGCCGCCGAGCCCACCTGCGTGCACAGCGTCCATGATCTCGGCGCGACCGGTGACCGCAGCGAGCGGGAGACCCCCGGCGATGCCCTTGGCCGTGGTGATGATGTCGGGAACGACGTTGTCCCACTCGGAGGCGAACATCTTGCCGGTCCGCGCGAAGCCGGTCTGCACCTCGTCGGCGATGAACACGATGCCGTTGTCCTTGGCGAACTCCGCCAGGCCCGACAGGAAACCTTCGCCGGGAACGATGAAGCCGCCCTCGCCGGCGATCGGCTCGATCAAGATCGCGGCGACCTGGTCGGCGCCGATCTCCTTCTCGATCTTGCTGATGGTCTGGGCGAGCGCCTCACGGCCGGAGTTCTCCGGCCCGCTCGGCCAGCGGAACGGGTACGCCAACGGCATCCGGTAGATCTCGCCGGCGAACGGTCCGAAGCCGTACTTGTAAGGCATCGACTTGGCCGTTAGCGCCATCGTCAGGTTGGTGCGCCCGTGGTAGCCGTGCTCGAACACGACCACGGCCTGTCGCTTGGTGGCGTAACGCGCGATCTTCACCGCGTTCTCGACGGCCTCTGCGCCGGAGTTGAACAGTGCGGTCTTCTTGGCGTGGTCGCCGGGCGTGAGGCGGTTCAGCTGCTCGGCCACCGCGACGTAGCCCTCGTAGGGCGTGACCATGAAGCAGGTGTGGGTGAACTGCGCGACCTGCTGCTGCACCGCGTCGACGACGTGAGAGGCGGCGTTGCCGACGCTGGTCACGGCGATGCCTGAGCCCAGGTCGATCAGGGAGTTCTGGTCGACGTCGACCACGACGCCACCGCCGGCCGCAGTGATGAAGACGGGCAGGATGGTGCCCACGCCGTCGGCGACGGCCGCGGTCTTGCGGGACAGCAGCTCGGTCGACTTGGGGCCGGGAATGGCCGTCACGACCCGACGCTCCTGCGGGAGATCGGGGCCGCCCAGTGGGGAGCCGGTCGTCACGTCGGTCATGGGGATCGCCGTCCTTGGTCGCCTGAGGTCTGCCGGTGGCTGTCTGATGCTTGCCTGGATGAGGGTGCTCGGCTGGGTGAAGGTGCTCGGCTGGGTGAGGGCCAGATCCGAAGGTCGAAGCCCCGCCCGGTGCTTTCAGGGTAGACACAGGGTCTCGCCCCCGTCGTCCTGACCCAATGGACAATTCAGCCAGTAGGCTTGGCCGCTGTGTCCACCTCCATGCCTGACGGGAAGGCAGCCCCCGCGCAGCCGCTCGGGCGGTTGCGGGCACCCACGCTGCGTACCGTCCTGGGGATGCCAGGCCTGTCCGTGGTGCTGCGCAGCGGGCGGGACGCGCTCGACCGACCCGTGCGCTGGGTGGCAGTCAGCGAGCTGGAGGACCCGACGCCCTACCTCGAGGGCGGCGAGCTGTTGCTGACGACCGGCCTGAGGCTCAACGGCAGGAACGCCCGCCGCTACGTCGAACGGCTGGTGGCCGTGGGCGTCACCGGGCTCGGACTGGGGGTCGGCCTCACCCATGCGGTCATCCCGGAGACCCTGCTGCGGGCCGCCGACGAGCACGGGCTGCCTGTCCTCGAGGTCCCCGAGCCCACGCCTTTCATCGCGATCAGCAAGGCGGTGTCCGACCTGCTGGCCGCGGCCGAGTACGAGGCGGTCTTCCGGGCCGTCGAGACCCAAGGCGACCTCACCCGAGCGGCGCTGGAACCCGACGGTGCGGGGGCGGTGGTGGCGCGGTTGTCGAAGGAGCTGGCGGCGCAGGTGGTGCTGCTCGACCCGGCCGGTCGGGTCGTCCACGCGGCACCGCGGGATGCACGGGCGCTCGTCGAGGCGCTGGCGCCGCAGGTTGAACGGCTCCGTGGGCTCGGCGCCAAGTCGTCAGCCGCCTTCGACCACGACGGCTCGTCGGTCGTGCTCCAGCCACTTGCGGCGGCTGGGCGAGTCCGTGGCTACCTCGCGCTCGCGCGTTCCCAGGCCTTCAGCGTCGCCGACCACCAGCTGATCGGGGTCGGGGTGGCCCTGGTGTCCTTGGCGCTGGAACGTCCGGAAGGAACCGACACCGCCCGGCGCGACCTGCGAGACGCCGTCTTCTCGCTGCTGGTCGACGGCTCGGCCATGGGTGACCTGCCCGTGGCCGGCGTCGGCTGGGACGAGGTGCTAGCAGGGTCGGTCCGGGTCCTGCTGACGGAGGGATCGCCGGCTCGGCTGCTCGAGGTGCTCGAGTCGGTGGAGGACGTTGCGCCCGGCCAGGGGTGGCGAGGAGCGGCGCGCCATGACGGTCGGCTCGTCGTCTTGGTTCCCGACGTGGCCGAGGAGCTGGCGACGGTGGTGGGGCTCGGGCCCGGACTGCCGTGGGGAGTGAGCGACCCGGTCCTCGCGGCGACGGACCTGGCGGACGGACTGCGCCAGGCCCGGCGGGCGTTGGCCGCCGCAGCACCGGACGGGGTCAGGACATTCGGTGACCTGGCCCGCGAAGGAGTCGTCGGGCTGCTGGACCTGGAGACCGGCCGTGGGTTCGCCGACCGGTTGCTCGCACCGCTTGAGTCGCGTGAGCGCGGTGACCTCGTCGCGTCGGTTCGGGCCTGGTTGGCCCACCACGGACAGTGGGACGCGGCGGCCACCTCGCTGGGGGTCCATCGGCACACGCTGCGCTATCGGATGCGCCGGGTCGAGGAGCTGTTGGGCAAGAGTCTGGACGACGCCGACCTGCGGGCCGACCTGTGGATCGCCCTGGCCATCCGGGACCGTGACTCTCAGGGCTGATCGCTTGGACAAAGCGTCCTGAAAGTTCATAAGTCTTGGCCGTTCCGGACATCGGCCAGGTGCTTGGCTCGACCTACCGTCGAGCCATGACTGACATTCGACCGTTCTGGATCGCCGGCCGTCCCGCCCTGGGGGAGATGGCGCTCGACGTGGTCAACCCCCACACCGGTGCGGTGGTCGCCGCGGTGTCCGTGCCCACCCCGGCACAGGTCGAGCAGGCCGTCGAGGCCCTCGCCGCCAGTGCGCAGGACGCCGAGCGGCTCACGCTCGGTCAGCGTGCGGAGGCGCTGGCCCACGTGTCCCGCCGGATCACCGAGCGGGCCGAGGAGATCGCCGCCCTCATCACGGCTGAGAACGGCAAGCCGATCATGTGGGCCCGGACCGAGGCCGCGCGAGCGGCCAGCGTGTTCCGCTGGGCTGCCGAGGAGACCCGCCGCTGGAACGGTGACGTGCAGCGGCTGGACACCGAGGCGGCCACCACCGGCCGGATGGCCCTGGTCCGACGCGTGCCCAAGGGTCCGGTGCTGGGCATCGCGCCGTTCAACTTCCCGCTGAACCTGGTGGCCCACAAGGTCGCCCCAGCGATTGCCGTGGGGGCACCGATCCTGGTCAAGCCGGCACCCGCCACCCCGCTGTCGGCCCTGCTCCTCGGTGAGCTGCTGGCCGAGACCGACCTGCCGGCCGGGATGTGGTCGGTGCTGCCGGTGGGCAACGACTCGATGCCCAGCCTGGTCAGCGACGCCCGGCTGCCGATCATCTCGTTCACCGGCTCTGCTCCGGTCGGCTACTCCATCCAGGCCTCCGTGCCTCGCAAGCACGTGGTCCTCGAGCTCGGTGGGAACGCGGCTGCCGTCGTGCTGCAGGACTTCTCCAGTGATTCCGACCTCGACTGGGCTGCCACCCGGATCGCCACGTTCGCGAACTACCAGGCCGGCCAGTCGTGCATCTCGGTGCAGCGAGTGCTCGTGGAGCGTCCGGTCTACGAGACCCTGGTCGCCAAGGTCGTCGAGAAGGTGCAGGCCCTGCCGACGGGCGACCCGACCGATGACGCCACGGTGGTCGGACCCTTGGTCGACGAGGCGGCTGCTCGACGGGTCGAGGAGTGGATCGACGAGGCGGTCTCCCAGGGCGCCAAGCTCCTGACCGGTGGCGAGCGCGACGGCTCGCACATCGCCCCAGCCGTGCTGGTCAACGTTCCAGATGACGCGAAGGTGTCCTGCGAAGAGGTGTTCGGCCCGGTCGTGACCCTGTCGCCGATCGACGGCGTCGACGACGCCGTCGCCACCGTCAACGCGTCCCGATTCGGTCTGCAGACCGGCGTGTTCACCCACGACCTGCAGACCGCGTTCCGACTGCACCGCGACCTGCATGTCGGTGGCGTCATCATCGGTGACGTGCCGAGCTTCCGGGCCGACCAGATGCCGTACGGCGGAGTCAAGGAGTCCGGTGTCGGACGTGAGGGCGTGCGCTACGCGATGGAGGACTTCACCGAGGAGCGCGTCCTCGTGCTCACCGGTCTCGACCTCTGACCGACAGGCTGCGTGCGCCAGCGCTTGGTGCCGCCGCAACGTGGACAGGCCCCGACGGGGCTCAGGCCGGTGGGGCGTAGCGCTCGGGGTGCCCGACGAGCTCGGCCAGGCTGCGCATGACCTGCTCGAACATCGGCTCGCCGTCGGGCATCGCCCACGACAGGTGTCCGAACGTCTCCATCGCCACGCACCCGTAGATCCGGACCCAGCCCTCGAGGAAGCGAACCACCGCCCCCTTGGGCATCGCAGGGGCCAGGGATGACGTCAGCCAGGTCCAGTAAGGGTCCAGAGCCTCGGCGATCCCGGGGGCGAGGGCATCGTCGGCGGGGACGGCGAACGCCTCGGCCTCCCAGATCGCGATGAACTGGCCGGCGAAGATACTGCCGAACCGGCTGCTCGCCTCCTCGCAGGCGCTGCTCGGCTGCTGTCCGATAGCAGTGGGTGGAGTCGCGAACATGAGCGCGAACTCGTGGGGATGGTCTACCGCCCAGGTGCGAAATGCGCGGCTGATCGCCAGCATCTGGGCCATCGGGTCGGCCGGTGCCTTGGCGTGGGCTGCCTCGAGGGTGTCGCAGAGCTCTCCGTACAGGTCGACGGTGACTGCCTCGATGAGTTCGTCGATCCCCGGGAAGTAGCGGTACACCGCCGGCGCGGTCAGGCCGACGTCGCGGGCCACGGCACGAAGCTGGATGCCTGCGGGGCCGTGGGCCACCAGCTGGGCCCGGGCGGCCGACTTGATCTCCTCGACCGTCTGGCCCCGGATCCGGTCGCGGCGAGGAACCACCGTGGCGGACCCGGGTGCGGCCGGCGTGGTGCTCATCGGGCAGCTCCGATAGATGTTGGTGAACAGGCTTGACAACCATGAACGACGTTAGCATAGTGAACGCCGTTAAGTAAACAACGTTCACCGATCACCGCTCCAGATTAGTCCCGGTGACCCGCCCGAAAGGCCATCCACGCCATGTCTTTGCTCTTGTCCCGCACTGGTCCCACCCCCGAGGCCGAGCTCACCCCGCCTGACCGCGTGGTCCAGGTGGACCACAGCCTGTTCGGTCGGTGGGGGCGCCTGGTCTACCGACGCCGCCGGCTCACCTTGGGGCTGACTGGCCTCCTGCTCGTGGTCGCCGGCGTGTGGGGGACCAGCGTCTTCTCCGCCTTGGGCGGGGGCGGGTTCGAAGATCCCGGCAGCGAGTCGTCGAAGGCTGCCGCAGTGATCGACGACCGGTTCGGCCACCTCGGCTCCGACGTGGTCGTCGTCTACAGCGCACCTGCTGGTTCCACCCTCACCGTGGCCGACCCCGCGTTTCGCTCCGCCGTCCAGTCAGCTCTGGCGACAGTCCCAGCGGCCGACGTGAGCAGTGTCAGCACCTACTGGTCGTCAGGCCGCTCGCCGACCTTCGTCTCCTCGGACGGACGCACGACGTTCGCTGTCCTGCAGCTCGCGGGCGCTGACGAGCAGGCCCGCGAGGACGCGTACAAGGCCATGGCGGACGGTTTGGTGGCCGACGGACTGACGACCTTGCGCGGCGGCCCGGTGCCGGTGTTCGTGGCCATGAACACCCAGGTCGAACAGGACATCGCACGCGCCGAGTCGCTGTCGTTCCCCCTGCTGCTTGTGCTGCTGGTCGTCGTGTTCGGATCGCTGGTGTCCGCGAGTCTTCCGCTGGCCGTGGGCGGCGTGGCCATTCTCGGCGCCTTCACGGTGCTGAAGGTCCTCACGCTGTTCACTGACGTCAGCATCTTCGCCGTCAACATCGTCACCATGCTCGGCCTGGGACTGGCTATCGACTATGCGCTGTTCATCGTCGGCCGGTTCCGAGAGCAGCTGGCCGTGGGCGACAGCGTCGAGGACGCCGTGGCGCGGACCGTGGCGACAGCCGGACGCACGGTTGCGTTCTCCGGTCTGACCGTCGCCGTGGCACTGGGGGCCCTCCTGCTCTTCCCGATGAACTTCTTGCGGTCGATGGGGTACGGCGGCATCGCCGCTGTGCTGGTCGCCATGGTGGCGGCGCTGACCCTGCTCCCCGCGCTTCTCGCCGTGCTGGGGCACCGCGTCAACAGGCTGGCCATGCCGTGGTCGAGGTCACGCGTCTCGTCGTCTGCTGACCCCTCGAAGGGTGCGTGGGCGAGGCTGGCCCGAGCCGTGATGCGTCGCCCGCTCCTGGTCGCCGGCGCCACGGTTGCCCTGCTCGCAGTGCTGGGACTGCCCTTCTTCTCAGTCGCCTTCGGCGGCGTCGACCACCGGGCTCTCCCGAACGGCACCGAGTCGCGGGTGGCCATGGAGACGCTCAACCAGAAGTTCCCTGCCACGTCGGCCCAACCCATCGAGGTCGTCGTGACCGGCGCCACCCAGTCGGAGGTCGGTCCGTACCTGGCTCAGCTCAAGGCCCTTCCGGGCGCGACTGGTGCGCAGGTGGTCGCGAGCACCGGAAGCGAGACCCTCATCGACGTGTCGTTCGACGGGATCGCCACGTCCGACAGCGCGAGGGGACTGGTGGCTGACATTCGTTCGCTGAACGCACCCGACGGCGCTTCGACGCTCGTCGCTGGTGAGTCGGCCCGGCTGACCGACCTGTTGTCCAGCATCGGCAATCGCCTGCCCTGGGCCGGCCTGTACCTGTTCGTGACGATGTTCGTCCTGCTGTTCCTGGCGTTCGGCTCGGTAGTCCTTCCCCTCAAAGCCATGGTGATGAACGTGCTGTCGCTGTCCGCGACGTTCGGGGTGCTGGTCTGGGGCTTCCAGGAGGGCAACCTGTCCGGACTCCTCGGCTTCACCTCGACCGGCACCCTCGAGGCGACCCAGCCGGTGCTGATCTTGGCCATGGCGTTCGGCCTGTCGATGGACTACGAGGTGTTCCTGCTCAGCCGGATCCGTGAGGAGTGGGACCGCACCGGTGACAACTCCTTGGCGGTCGAGCGCGGCCTCCAGAAGACCGGACGCATCATCACCAGCGCTGCGCTGCTCTTCGTGGTCGTCGTGGGCGCCTTCGCCACCAGCGGGATCACGTTCATCCAGATGATCGGCGTTGGCCTGGCTGTGGCGGTGCTCATCGACGCCACGGTCGTGCGGGCCCTTCTGGTCCCGGCCACGATGCAGCTGCTGGGGCGCTGGAACTGGTGGGCGCCCGGCCCACTGGCCCGGCTCTGGGAGCGGTTCGGCGTCCGCGAGTCCGACGAGCTGGCCCTTCCGGTGCAAGCTGCCGTCTGACCGGGGCCCGGTCGGCTCGGGTAGGGGAGACTGTCCCCATGCGTGACGTCGTGCTGCTCGGGTCGACCGGGTCCATCGGGACCCAGGCGGTCGAGGTCGTGCGCGCCAACCCCGACCGGTTCCGGGTCGTGGGCCTGGCCGCGGGCGGCGCGAACGTGGGCCTCCTGGCCCAGCAGGCCGTCGAGCTCGGCGTCGACGTGGTGGCAGTCGCGAAGGGGACGGCGGCCCAGGACCTCCAGCTCGCTCTCAACGCCGAGGCTCAGCGACGCGGGTACGAGACCGGAGGGGCGGCGCTGCCTAAGGTCCTGGCCGGCCCGGACGCCGCGACCGAGCTCGCGGCGTGGCCCTGCGAGGTGGTGCTCAACGGCATGAGCGGGTCGATCGGGCTCGCCCCGACGCTTGCAGCACTGCGGGCCGGCCACACCCTCGCCCTGGCGAACAAGGAGTCGCTCATCGTCGGTGGCCCTCTGGTCACGGCTGCGGCCCGGCCCGGCCAGATCGTGCCCGTCGACTCCGAGCACTCGGCGCTGGCGCAGGCCCTCCGTGGCGGAACGCGTGCGGAGGTCCGCCGCCTCGTCCTCACGGCCAGTGGGGGGCCGTTTCGAGGGCACAGCGCCGAGAGCCTCGACTCGGTCACACCGGCGGAGGCTCTCGCCCACCCGACGTGGGACATGGGTCCGGTTGTGACGGTCAACTCCGCCACGTTGATGAACAAGGGCCTCGAGGTCATCGAGGCCCACCTGCTGTTCGACGTCCCGTACGACGCCATCGACGTCGTCGTCCACCCGCAGTCAGTGGTGCACTCGATGGTCGAGTTCGTCGACGGCGCCACCCTGGCGCAGGCCAGCCCCCCTGACATGCGGCTGCCGATCGCCTTGGGCCTGGGCTGGCCGGACCGGGTGCCTGATGCTGCCGCGGCCTGCGACTGGGCCACGGCCACCGCCTGGGAGTTCCTGCCGCTGGACCACGAAGCGTTCCCGGCGGTGGGGCTGGCTCGCAGGGCTGGAGCCGCCGGGGGAACGACCCCTGCAGTCTTCAACGCGGCCAACGAGCAGGCGGTGGCCGCATTCTTGCGAGGGAACCTGACGTTCCCCCGGATCGTCGAAACGGTGGGACAGGTTGTCGCCGAGCATCTGCACGCCCAGACCGACGAGGCGCTGGAGACGCACCTGACTTTGGCCGATGTCCTGGATGCGGAGTCCTGGGCACGTGCCAGGGCCGACGAGCTACTCGAAGGAGACCGATGAACGTGGCCGGGATGCTCGGCGTGCTGTTCTTCGCCGTCGGGGTGGCGGCGTCGATCGCCTTGCACGAGGTCGGTCACCTGCTCCCGGCCAAGCGCTTCGGCGTGAAGGTCACCCAGTACATGGTGGGCTTCGGCCCCACGGTGTGGTCGCGTCGAAGGGGCGAGACGGAGTACGGCGTCAAGGTCGTGCCCCTAGGCGGTTACATCCGCATGATCGGCATGTTCCCTCCGCACCGCAACCGCGAGGGCCAGATGGTGGTCGCGTCGACGGCCACCGGGCCGTTTCGAGCCATGGTCGACTCGGCCCGGGCCCAGTCCGCCGAAGAGGTCCTGCCTGGTGACGAGGACCGCGTCTTCTACCGGCTGAAGACCCACCAGAAGCTGGTCGTCATGCTCGGTGGCCCGACGATGAACCTGGTCATCGCTGGCGTGCTGTTCACGATGGCCATGAGCGGTTTCGGTGTGCCGCAGCTGACGACGAAGGTCGACTCCGTCGTTCCCTGCGTCCCGGCGGTCGGCGCGGACAGCTGCGCCCCGACCGATCCGCGTAGCCCAGCGCTGACCGCGGGGGTGAAGCCAGGTGACGTCATCGTGGCCATCGATGGCCAGTCCGTCTCGGACTGGACGGCTGCGGCTGACCGCATCCGGGCCATGGGTGGACAGCAGGCCGTGCTCACGGTCCAGCGGGGGGGTGTCGACACCAACCTCACGGTCGACGTCGTTGCTACGCAGCGGCCGACCGTCGACAACCCCAACAAGTACGTGGACGCCGGCTATGTGGGCATCCGTCCGGCCCTTCAGCAGGTGAGACAGCCGATCACCGCCGTGCCCGGACAGATGTGGGACTTCGGCGTCCGTTCCGGCTCAGCGGTCCTGAGCATCCCGTCGAAGATGGTCGGGGTCTGGCAGGCGGCGTTCGGCGGTGCCACCCGTGACGCGACCGGACCCGTGAGCCTGGTCGGAGTCGGACGGTTCAGCGCGGAGGTGGCGGCCGACAAGGCCAGCCTGTCCTGGCGCTTCTCGAACCTGTTGATGCTGCTCGCGGCGCTGAACATGGCGTTGTTCCTGTTCAACCTGATCCCTCTGCTGCCGCTCGACGGCGGTCACGTGGCCGGCGCCCTGTACGAGGGGGCCAAGCGTCAGGTCGCCAGGTGGCGGCACCGTCCGGACCCCGGACCGGTCGACGTGGCCAAGGCCCTGCCGCTCGCCTACGGCGTGGCGTTCGCTCTCATCGGGATGTCGGCTCTGCTCATGTACGCCGATGTCGTCAACCCGATCAGGCTCGGTGGCTGAGCGGGCGTCGCGGTCGGCGAAGCGCCGCCGAGGAGCCCGGGGGATACTGGCCCCATGACGTCGACGCCGATCTCACTCGGGATTCCCTCGACGCCGCCGAAACCTCTGGCCCCAAGGCGCACCACGCGGCAGATCGTGCTGCGCCACCCCACGCATCCGGTGCCCGTGGGAGGTGACGCCCCGATCTCGGTGCAGTCGATGACGACAACGGTCACGGCGGACGTGAACGCGACCTTGCAGCAGATCGCCGAGCTCACCGCGTCCGGGTGCCAGGTGGTACGGGTGGCCTGCCCGAGCCAGGACGACGCCGATGCCCTGTCAGCCATCGCCAAGAAGTCGCAGATCCCGGTGATCGCCGACATCCACTTCCAGCCGAAGTACGTCTTCGCCGCAATCGACGCCGGATGCGCGGGCGTGCGGGTGAACCCTGGCAACATCAAGCAGTTCGACGACAAGGTCGGCGAGATCGCCAAGGCTGCGGGCGACGCAGGAGTACCGATCCGGATCGGGGTCAACGCCGGGTCGCTCGATCCGCGGCTGCTCGCGAAGTACGGCAAGGCGACGCCCGAGGCTTTGGTCGAGTCGGCACTGTGGGAGTGCTCGTTGTTCGAGGAGCATGGGTTTCGTGACATCAAGATCTCGGTGAAGCACAACGACCCCGTCGTCATGGTGAGCGCCTACCGTCAGCTCTCGCAGCAGTGCGACTACCCCCTTCACCTCGGGGTGACCGAAGCAGGTCCGACGTTCCAGGGCACCATCAAGTCGTCCGTGGCCTTCGGAGCGCTGCTGGCTGAGGGGATCGGCGACACGATCCGGGTCTCGCTGTCCGCACCCCCCGTCGAGGAGGTCAAGGTGGGCGCGGCAATCCTCGAGGCGTTGGGCCTGCGCGAGCGCGGACTCGAGATCGTTTCGTGCCCGTCGTGCGGGCGGGCACAGGTCGACGTCTACACCCTCGCCGAGCAGGTGACGGCCGGGCTCGAGGGGCTGACGGTTCCCCTGCGGGTGGCCGTGATGGGCTGTGTCGTCAACGGTCCCGGAGAAGCCCGCGAGGCAGACCTCGGCGTCGCCTCCGGCAACGGCAAGGGCCAGATCTTCGTCAAGGGCGAGGTCATCAAGACCGTCCCGGAGGATGCGATCGTCGAGACTTTGATCGAGGAGGCGCTCAAGCTGGCCGAGCAGATGTGTGTCGACCCCGACACCGGTACGGCCACGACGTCGGTCGTAGCCTCGCCCCAGGTCGTCGTCGGCTGACCGCGATGCTCTCGACGTCCACCCTCCGGCTGCTCGGCGAGCGCGACCTGGTCGAGGTCTTCGACGTCTTGGCCCGCAACCCGGTCGCGAACACCTTCGTCGAGTCCCGGGTCCGTGCCAGCGGGGGACGAACCTGGCGGCTTGGCGGCGAGCTCTGGGGCTACGTCGAGGGTGGCCGGCTGCGTGCCCTGTGCTACTCCGGGGCCAACGTCGTACCGGTGGAGGCCGACGAACCGGCGCTGCGGACCTTCGCCGACCGGATGCGACGCCAGGGTCGTCGGTGCTCGTCGATCGTGGGTGTGGCCGACCAGGTCGCGACGTTGTGGCAGCTGCTCGAACCGACCTGGGGCCCCAGCCGAGAGGTGCGCGAGGACCAGCCCTTGCTGGTGATCGACCGTCAGCCGGACATCGAGCCGGACCCCTTGGTGCGTCCGGTCCGACCTGATGAGATCGACCTGGTTCTGCCCGCCTGCATCGCGATGTTCACCGAGGAGGTCGGGGTGTCACCTCTCGCGCACGACGGTGGCAGCCTGTACCGGACCAGGGTCGCCGAGCTGATCGCCGCCGGCCGAGCCTTCGCCCGCATCGAAGAGGGTCGAGTGGTCTTCAAGGCCGAGGTGGGCGCCACCACGCCGTCGGCGTGCCAGGTCCAGGGGGTGTGGGTCGATCCGGCTCGTCGTGGCGAGGGTCTGGCCGCTCCAGGGATGGCCGCCGTGGTCGAACAAGCCCGCAGCACCCTGGCGCCGGCGGTGAGCTTGTACGTCAACGCGTTCAACGTCCCCGCCCGGCGCGCGTACGACCGGGTCGGCTTCACCCAGGCCGGCACGTTCACGACCGTACTGTTCTGAGACTCACTGTTCTGAGAGTCGTCGACTGTCCGGCCGGCCGGTGTCAACGGTGGAGACGAGCGAAGCCGTGGATCAGGTGTTCCCGGAGAACAGGTCGCGCAGCCGCTCGCGCCGAGCATCGTGCTCCGCGCTGAAGCGTTGCTGGGCCTTGGCCATCGTGACCTCGGAGTAGAAGCGACGGGCCCAGAACGATGTCGGCTTGGCCAACCGGATCGCACCGACGAGGCCGAGGAGGGGGACCGGGAGCCCGATCAGTCCGGTGGCCAGCTTGCCCTTCAGGAGGCATACGACCGTGTACCCGATGTGAAGAACGACAGCGACGGATGCCACCGCCATCCCATCGGCTGCCAGGGTGTTCGCGTCCACGCCGATGGGTGAGGTGCCGAGCAACAGCGCGAACCCGACCACGAGCGCGACCATGACGGCGTCGATCGACTTGCGGCCCTCGTCGGTCCAGTACACGTCCTCGAGGTGCAGCCACAGCGCGAACTCGTCTAGGGCGAGGGCGGCTCCGACGCCGAAGAGCGCGGCGAGCACCTCCTCCCACGGCGATCCGGGGCTATACCGGAACTCGAGGAGGCCCACCGTCAGCACCAGCAGGATCCCCCAGACCTGGTGGTGGATGTGAACTCCGCCGATGTAGACGTCCTTGATGGCGGACTCGTCGAGCCCGGCTCCGTGCTCCTTGTGCGCTCGGATGCGCAACGTGACCCAGCGGGTGAGGCTGAAGGTCACGAGGAAGCCGATCAACAGCCACAGTGCCGCAGACCGACCGGTCTCGACGAGGTATGCCTGGTACCAGTCGCCCACGGGTCGACCTTATTGAGGCCGGCGGCCGATGTCGGTACTGACGCCGGCCGCCGTTGTCGGCGTTACCGGTAGCTGACCGAGGTGAAAGGCCACGCGACGTCTAGCCAGTCCTGGACGTGGACGGCGAGAACGTCGTCCAGCCCCGCACTCGAGACGCGGACCCAGGACCGGACCTGCGCGTCGATGGTCGGATCCTCGCTGGGGTAGATGTAGACGCAGCCGATGACGTCGCGCGTGGTCGGGTCCAGCACCGTGTACGTGAAGCCGCGGCGTTCGGCGAAGTGCCTGGCGTGCATGACCAGGTCGCCACGGTTCTCCTCGAGGGTCATCGGGTGCGGCCACCGCCCATGCTCGAAGCCGGGGGTCGCGTGGATGTGGTCGACCGACGACGTCCACGCCGCGTAGTCGGCGTCGTTGTGCTCCGGCGAGAGCGGCTCCAGGACGAACCGTGCGTGACCCGGGGGAGCCGGTATCTCGAACCCGTCGGGAACGAAAAGCCCCCCATGTGCCGGGCTGGGTTCGCGGTGCTCGTCGAAATCAGGTGTCTGCGCATCGGCCATGGATGGCACAGTAGTGAGCGCCGATAGTCTCGGTGCCGTTCCACGAACCTGCCGTCGTCGATTGAGGAGCTCCGGGTGCTGCTGCGGATGTCGACCCTGTTCCTTCGCACGCTGCGTGAGGATCCGGCCGATGCCGAGGTTCCCAGCCATCGGCTTCTGGTGCGGGCCGGGTACGTCCGCAGGGTTGCGCCGGGAATATACAGCTGGCTGCCGCTGGGCTATCTCGTGCTGCGCAACATCGAGCGCATCGTGCGCGAGGAGATGGACGCGATCGGGGCGCAGGAGGTTCACTTCCCCGCACTGCTGCCGCGCGAGCCCTACGAGATCAGCAACCGCTGGACCGAGTACGGACCCCTCATCTTCCGGCTGAAGGACCGCAAGGACGGCGACTACCTCCTCGGGCCGACGCACGAGGAGATGTTCACGCTGCTGGTGAAGGATCTGTACTCGTCCTACAAAGACCTGCCGGTGTGGCTGTACCAGATCCAGACCAAGTACCGCGATGAGGCGCGGCCGCGTGCCGGCATCCTGCGCGGCCGAGAGTTCGTGATGAAGGACTCGTACTCCTTCGACCTCGACGACTCCGGACTGCAGAAGTCCTACGACGCGCACCGTGACGCCTACATCCGCATCTTCGACCGGTTCGGCTTCGACTACGTCATCGTCGAGGCGATGTCGGGCGCGATGGGCGGTTCGGCCAGCGAGGAGTTCTTGGCCGCTGCTGAGAACGGCGAGGACACCTACGTCCGTTGCAGCAGCTGCGACTACTCGGCGAACGTGGAGGCCGTGCGGGTCCGGGTGCCCGAGGCTGTGCCGTTCGACGGCACTCCTGAAGCCCACGTCGAGGACACCCCAGACACCCCGACGATCGACACTCTGGTCGCGCACCTCGACCAGGCGTTCCCGCGCCAGGACCGCCCGTGGCACGCGGCCGACACCCTGAAGAACGTCGTCGTGATGCTCGTGCGCCCCGACGGCACTCGTGAGCCGCTGGCCATCGGCGTACCCGGTGACCGTGAGGTCGACGAGAAGCGGTTGCAGGCCCAGGTCGAGCCGGCCGAGCTCGCCGCCTTCACCGAGGACGACTTCGCCGCGAACCCTGCGCTGCGCAAGGGGTACATCGGGCCGTCGGCACTGGGCGAGAAGAACGCCTCCGGCATCCGCTACGTCGTCGACCCGAGAGTCGTCGACGGAACGTCCTGGGTGACGGGTGCGGACCAGGACGGCCGCCACGTCATCGACCTGGTGGCCGGTCGGGACTTCACCGCCGACGGCGTCATCGAGGCGGCCGAGGTCCGCCAGGACGACGAGTGCCCACGTTGCGGAGAGCCGTTGTCGATCGCCCGTGGGATCGAGATCGGCCACATCTTCCAGCTGGGGCGGCGGTTCGCTGAGGCGTTCGAGCTGAAGGTGCTCGACGAGCTGGGCAAGCTGGTCACGGTCACGATGGGCTCTTACGGCATCGGGATCTCGCGCGCGGTCGCGGCGGTCGTCGAGAACTCCCATGACGAGCTCGGCATCGTGTGGCCGCGCGAGGTCGCACCGGCTGACGTCCACCTCGTGGCGACCGGCAAGGACGGTGCGATCTTCGCGGCGGCCGAGTCCTTGGCCCACGAGCTGCACGCTGCGGGCGTGCGGGTGCTCTTCGACGACAGGCCGAAGGTGTCTCCAGGCGTGAAGTTCAAGGACGCCGAGCTCATCGGCCTCCCGACCATCGTGGTCGTGGGCAAGGGTCTGGCCGACGGTGAGATCGAGGTGCGCGACCGGGCCACGGACCTGCGCGAGACGGTTCCGGTCTCCAGGGCGGCGGCGCGGATCGTCGAGATGGTCCGCGAGAGCTGAGCGCTGTGAAGCGTGGTCAGGCTGACGGCAGGCCGGGCAAGGCGGGTACCTCACCGCTCCACCGGTAGCGGAGCACGGCGCAGTCACGTAACCAGGCCGAGGCGGTACGACGCCACTGCGCGTCGCCCGTCTCGACCAGCGCCACGTAGGCGGTGGCACAGTGCTCCTCGATGGATGCGGCCAGCGCACGAGTCTGTCTCGACGTGACCACGGGGCCGTCGGGCTCGTAGGCCGCTGCCGCGGGCGTGGGGACCACCTGCGCGGCCACCAGGGCGGCTGCCAGCGCGTCACGTCGTTGGCGGTGGACGTCGTAGGACCGACGGGCGAGCGGGTCCTCGGGGCCAAGACGCCCGCCGACGATGCCGTACCCGAACACCGCAGAGTGCTCGACCGCCAGCGCGCTCTGCAGCGCTGAGAGGTCAGCCACGGCCTGTACCCAGTGCTGGGCGCAGCGACGCTGCCAAGGCGGCATCACTCGCGGCGATGGAGGCCAGCAGCGAGGCCGTCGAACCCGACCCGGCCCGGACTGCGGACTGCTGCGTTCGGTCGGCTGCCGCGTCGAGGGCGCGGACGAAGCCTGCCTTGGTCCGGGCCGCCGCGGGAGCACCGTCGAGCGCCCCGGTCGCGCCGGCGGCTCTCAGGGCGTCGACGTGTGCGCCGAGCACCTGCTGCGACTCGATCAGGCGCAGTGATGTGGCCCAGTCGAGCAGTGTCACCTCGAACATCAGTGTGTTCTCCAGCTGGAGGTCCATCGGCGGTGATGTCGAGACGGACGCAGACGGCGACGTTGAGGAACCCGCCCTGCTCGATCCGGTACAGCTGGTCAACGCCCCGACTCCCGCCAGCAAGGGCACGGTGAGCACGAGACGACGCGAGGGCCCCGACGCGCCTTCGGCGTCAGGCGGGACGGTCGCGGTCACCGCGGCAGCATCGCATGACCGCGGTGACCGCGGTGACATCGCATGACCGCCCGCCACTCCCAGTAGGCTGGCTCCACAACCGATCACACAACTGGACCCACCGGAGGCACCATGAGCGCCGTTGCCGACCGGGTCCAGCGTGTCCTGTCGCCTGTGCTGGCGGCCTCCGGGTACGACCTCGAGGCGCTCGAGGTCCAGCCGGCCGGACGACGACGGTTGCTCAAGGTGGTCGTCGACCGTGACGGTGGGGTCGACCTGGACGCGGTCGCCACGATCTCACGCGACCTGTCGGCCGCGCTCGACGCCTCCGACGCGATGGGCGACCAGGCCTACGTGCTCGAGGTGACCTCTCCTGGGGTCGACCGACCACTCACCCAGCCGCGGCACTGGCGTCGGGCGCGCAGTCGGCTGGTCTCGGTCACCCTCCGGGACCACTCGACCATCCAGGGGCGGGTCAGCGACTCAGACGAGCTGACAGCCACCGTGGTCGACGACGGGGGCGTCCACCAGATCCCCTACGCCGAGGTCCAGCAAGCCCACGTCGAGGTCGAGTTCCGTCGTCCCGACCCCATCGAAGGAGAGTGACGTGGACATCGACATGGCCGCCTTGCGCGGACTGGTCAGTGAGCGGGACATCTCCTTCGACCTGGTGGTGTCGGCGATCGAGAAGGCCCTGGAGACGGCCTACCACCACACGCCCGGCGCCCAACCTGTGGCTCGCGTAGAGCTCGACAAGCGGACCGGCCACGTCACGGTGTGGGCGGCCGAGGTCGACGACGACGGCAGCGTGCTCCGCGAGTGGGACGACACTCCTGAGGGCTTCGGACGGGTCGCTGCGACGACCGCGCGGCAGGTGATCCTGCAGCGCCTGCGCGATGCTGAGGACGAAGCCGTGTACGGAACCTGGTCGGGGCGTGAGGGCGACATCGTGTCCGGCGTGATCCAGCAGGGCCCCGACCCGGACACCGTGCTCGTCGACCTCGGCGGGGTCGAGGCCGCGCTGCCTGTGGGTGAGCAGGTCCCCGGCGAGATCTACGACCACGGCGTGCGGCTGCGCTGCTATGTGGTCGCCGTCCGCAAGGGAGCCCGCGGTCCACAGATCACGGTGTCGCGCACTCATCCGAACCTGGTCAAACGCCTGTTCGCCCGCGAGGTGCCCGAGATCGCCGACGGCAGCATCGAGATCATGGGAATCGCCCGCGAGTCCGGGCACCGCAGCAAGCTGGCGGTCGCCTCCCACACCGCGGGCGTCAACGCCAAGGGCGCCTGCATCGGCCCGATGGGTCAGCGGGTCCGGGCGGTGATGGCCGAGCTGCACGGCGAGAAGATCGACATCGTCGACTGGTCGGAGGACCCCGCCGAGTACGTCGCCCATGCACTGTCGCCCGCCCGCGTGAGCTCGGCCACAGTCGTGGACCCCGAGACCAAGCAGGTCCGGGCGATCGTCCCGGACTACCAGCTCAGTCTGGCCATCGGGAAAGAGGGGCAGAACGCCCGGCTAGCGGCCCGCCTGACCGGCTGGCGCATCGACATCCGCTCCGACATGGCGCCAGAGCCGGCGACCGGCATGGCGCAGCCAGCATCTGCGCCGGCGGCCGACGCTGGTCAGCCCGAGTGACCGACGGGGTAGACTCCCCAGGGTCCGGTCGTCCGGGTCCGGTCCGCACCTGCGTGGGGTGCCGGGAGCGGGCGGCCAAGACTGATCTGTTGCGCCTGGTGGTTTCGTCGGACACCGACCCTCCTCGGGTCGTGCCCGACCCCACCGGCCGGCGGCCCGGTCGCGGTGCGTCACTGCACCCGCGGCTGGCCTGTCTTGACCTCGCCGTCCGTCGCCGGGCGTTCGCGCGGGCCTTTCGGCTCGCCGGGCCCCTCGACCTCGACGAGGTCAGGCAGTACGTCGAGACCAGTCAGCACGACCAGCACGACCAGCACGACCAGCAGGACCAGCACGACCTGCAGGGTCCCTCTACACCGCAAACGAAGGCGGCGACGACAGATGAGCGCTCGATGAGCCAGCAGCGATGAGCATGCACATCAACTAGGGGTCCGCACCCGACACCGGGTCCGGACCGAAGACAGGAGAGCAGTGGCAAAGGTCCGGGTCTACGAGCTCGCAAAAGAGCTCGGTGTCGAGAGCAAGGTCGTGTTGGCCAAGCTCGCTGAAATGGGTGAGTTCGTCCGGTCGGCTTCGTCGACCGTGGAGGCACCCGTCGTCCGTCGGCTCCGTGAGGCGATGCCAGCAGCACCAGCTGCTCCGGCCGCCGCGAAGCCGGCCAAGAAGGCCGCGGCCAAGCCCGACGCCAAGGCCGTGGCCGCCGAGGCGCCGGTCGTCGCCGAGGTGGCCGCCCCAGTTCCGGTCGCGCTCGAGACTCCCGCTCCCGCTCCCGCTCCGCTGGCACCGGCCGCATCCGCGGACACCGAGGTGCCGGCTGCGGCCCGTCCGGCCGGACCGCGCCCGGGCAACAACCCGTTCACCTCGCGCGAGCCCGCGCCGGCCCGTCCGGCCGGACCGCGCCCGGGCAACAACCCGTACACCTCCCGTGAGCCGACGGGGGCCCCGCGCACGCCGGGGATGCCCCCACGGCCTGGGGTGGCGCGTCCCAACCCCGGGATGATGCCGCCGCGGCCCCAGCCAGGGGGCCGGACCGGTGCACCC
>JBAPUB010000338.1:0-7738 GCA_049282455.1 Actinomycetes bacterium | reverse complement strand
GACCGGGATCGCGATCGCGGCGAGAATGCCGATGATGATGATGACAACCAGGAGCTCGATGAGGGTGAAACCACCATCACGCTCCTCCATGGCCTTGCGGATGCGAGCGAGCATTACGTGTCCCTTCCGGACGTGGTGAGTGAGCCGTACGGCGCTCGCCCTTGGCGCCCCGGACGGGGCTGACCGAGGCAGCTGGGCTGACCACGTGGGTCCCCTGGCTTTGCGACCCCGCCTCGCGACGGGAGTGCCCGTTCTGGCCGGTTGGCTCCTTTGCCTTTCACACATCGGCGCCCCGCCGGCTCGTCTTGAGCCGGCGGCGCGCAGATGTTGGCGACGATGCTGCAGCCGTCACCGACGTGGGGTCACTTGATCAGGTCGAAGACCTTGAAGATGGGCATGTAGAGGGCGATGATCATCGACCCAACCATCCCGCCGAGGACCGCGATCATGAGCGGCTCGATGAGGGCGGTCAGGGACTCAGTGGTCGCCTCGACCTCCTGGTCGTAGAACTCGCTGATCTTGTGGAGCATGGCGTCCAGGGCACCGGTGTCCTCACCGACCGACATCATCTGCACCACCATGGGCGGGAAGACGCTGTGGTTGGCCAACGGTCCGCTCAGCGACTCACCACTTCGGACGCTCTCCTGAACGTCGCGGACGGCATCCGCGATGACCACGTTGCCCGAGGTGCCGGCCACGATGTCCAGGCTCTGCAGGATCGGCACCCCTGCGTGGAGCATGGTCCCGAAGTTGCGGGTGAACCGAGCGAGGGCGATCTTCTGGATGAGGTCGCCGAACACCGGAAGCTTCAGCTTCAGCGGGTCGACCACGGCCCGGACGTCCTCACGGTTCTTGATCTTCTTCCACGTGAAGGTCATCGCGATGATGATCACGATGATCGGGATGAACCCGACCTTGAGGATGTGGCTGAGGTTGACCAGGATCTGGGTCGGCAGCGGCAGCGGGGCGCCGAGGCTGGCGAACATCTTGGAGAACACGGGGACGATGAACAGCAGCATGCCGATCACGGCGATGATGGCGATCGCGAAGACCACCACGGGGTAGGTCATCGCCGCCTTGATCTTGCCGCGCAGCTTGACCTCGGCCTCGTAGTTCTCGGCCACCTGCTGGAGCACCTGGTCGAGGAACCCGCCGACCTCACCGGCCCGGACCATGTTGACCATCAGACCCGGGAACACATCGGGATGCTTGGCCAAGGCGGCGGACAGCGCGTTCCCGGTCTCGACGTCGTTGCGGACCTCAGCCAGCACTCCAGCCAGCTTCTTGTTGTCGGTCTGCTCCGACAGGATGTTCAGCGCGCGCAGCAGCGACAGGCCAGCGTTGATCATGGTGGCGAACTGACGCGACATGATCGCGAGGTCCTTCAGCTTCACCTTCTCGCCGAACCCCGGGATCTTGATCTCGGTCTTGATCCCCGCCTTGGACTCCGAGATGCTCATGGGCGCGTAGCCCATGCTCTTCAGCTTCTGTGCGACAGCGGCGGGCGAGTCAGCCTCGATCGTGCCGCTGACCACCTTCCCCGACTTGTCCCGGACGGAGTACTGGTACGTCGTCGTGCTTGCCATGGCCTGCTCCCGCCTCAGCTTCGCCCGGTCAGGCGGTTGAAGTCCTCGATGTGGTGGCACTTCTCGACGCCCACCTCGTAGGTGATGCGCCCCTTGTTGACCAGGTCGGCCAGATGCTGGTCCATCGTCTGCATCCCGAACTTGGCGCCGGCCTGCATGGAGCTGTAGATCTGGTGGGTCTTGCCCTCGCGGACCAGGTTGCGAACGGCGGGCGTGGCGACCATGACCTCGACCGCGACCACCCGCCCTTTACCGTCGGCGGTGCGGCACAACGTCTGGCAGACCACGCCTTGGATCGCGCCGGCAAGCTGGCTGCGGACCTGCTGCTGCTGGTGCGGCGGGAAGGCGTCGATCATGCGGTCGATCGTCTGGGCGGCGTCCGAAGTGTGCAGGGTGGCGAACACCAGGTGACCGGTCTCGGCCGCGGTCAAGGCGATGGAGATCGTCTCCAGGTCCCGCATCTCACCGACAAGGATGATGTCTGGGTCCTGCCGAAGGACGTGCTTGAGGGCTTGGGCGAAGGACCGTGTGTCCTCCCCCACCTCTCGCTGGTTGACGATGCACGACTGGTGACGGTGCAGGAACTCGATCGGGTCCTCACACGTCATGATGTGGTCTTTTCGCGTCCGGTTGGCGAGGTCGACGATGGAGGCGAGCGTCGTCGACTTGCCCGAACCGGTCGGGCCGGTGACGAGGACCATGCCGCGGGGGAAGTTGGCGAAGTTGGCCACCTGCGGCGGGACTCCCAGGTCCTCGAGCTTCTTGATCTCGAACGGGATCAGCCGGAAGGCCGCACCGAGTGCGTCCCGCTGACGGTAGAGGTTGACCCGGAACCGGGCCCGTCCCGGGACCGAGTAGGCGAAGTCCAGCTCGAGCTCTTCCTCGAACTTCTCGCGCTGACGCTGGGTGATCGCGGCGTACATGATCCGCTGGATCACCGGAGGTGTCAGGACCGGGTAGTTCTCCATCTGCTCCAGATGGCCGTGCAACCGCACGGCCGGCCGTGCGCCAGCGGTCAGGTGCAGGTCGGAGGCACCGGTCTCGAGCACGTGGATGAGCAGGTCGGCCAGGACGATGTCCTCGCCGCCGAGCGCTGGCTCGGTGCTGCTGCGCTGGTAGGCCGACTCGTCGCCCTCGGAGTCCATGAGCCCGACCCCTGGTTCGGAGTAGATCTCCTCGTACTGCCCAGACGACTCCGGTGCCGGCTCGGGGTCGAGCGACTGCTCCTGCACCGCCTCGGCCGGCATCGTCTCGGCCGGCACGGTGAGCTCGACAGGTGTCTCGGCGCCGGAGTCCGCTGTTGGGTCTGACGGCTCACCCTGGTCGGGGGCGGGCGAGGTGGACTGCTCGTAGAAGGCGTCGTAGTCAGGACGGGCCGGCTCCTCGTCGACGATGTCGACCTGGGCCGCCTCCTCGGCAGCGATGGCCAGGGACATCGGCAGGGACCCACCCAGGGGGGACGCCGACTCGCTCGGCATCACAGCCGGCTCGGCGAGCATCACCGGGACGGGGTCGGGCTGGGTCTCTGGGACAGCCTCTGGGACGGTCTCTTGCACGGTCTCTGGGACGGCCTCCTGCACGGCCTCTGGGACCGTCTCCTGTGCCGCATCTTGGACGTCGGCGTCGACGGTCGCCGCGCTCGTGGGCGTGAAGAAGCCGTAGTCGGCCGACGGCGCCGCGTCGGCGTCCGGCGGCGTGGTTGACGCTCCGCTGTAGCCCGAGGTCTCCACGAGACGGGCCTCCTTCGACACGCACGGTTCTCGGCGAGGCCGGTCGGCGCTCGCACGTCCTACTGGCAGGGCATCGGCGTCTGGGTGTCACCCCTTGAGCCGACGCCGTACGGACTAGTCCGACCGAGGCACTGGGTCACACGACAACGCGCAGGATCTCCTCGATCGAGGTGACGCCCTGTGCCACCTTGTTCATCCCGTCGAGGCGCAAGGTGATCATTCCTTCGGCCTTGGCCGTGTCGGTGATCACCGTTGCCGACGAGTGCTCGACCGCGTGCCGCTCGACGGCCTCGGACACCGCCATGACCTCGTGCAGGGCCAACCGGCCCTTGTAGCCGGTCTTGGAGCAGGCGCTGCAGCCCGCCGGCCGGTGCAGGGTCGGCAACGCCTCGCCGTCCTGCCACGGGTACCGGGCGGTCACCAGCTCGGCAGGGGTCGGCTGGTACGGCTCCTTGCACTTGCTGCACAGCCGACGGGCGAGCCGCTGGGCCAGCACGCAGTCCAGGGCCGATCCCACCAGGAACGGCTCCAGGCCCATCTCGGTCAGACGGGTGACCGCCGACGGAGCGTCGTTGGTGTGAAGGGTCGACAGCACGAGGTGTCCCGTGAGGGCGGCCTCGACGGCGATCTGCGCCGTCTCGTGGTCGCGGATCTCACCGATCAGGACGATGTCGGGGTCACAGCGCAGGATCGATCGCAGGGCCGCAGCGAAGGTGAGCCCGGCCTTGGCGTTGGTCTGCACCTGGTTGATTCCCGGCAGCCGGTACTCGACCGGGTCCTCGACGGTGATGACGTTGACCTCGGGTCGCGCGATCTGGTTCAGCGTGGCGTACAGCGTCGTCGACTTCCCGGATCCGGTGGGACCGGTCACCAGGATCATGCCGTAGGGCTTGGTGAAGCTCTGCTTGAAGACGTCGAAGTTGTGCTGGGAGAAGCCAAGGTCGGACAGGTCGAGCCGGGTGTTGGAGTTGTCCAGCACACGCATGACGACCTTCTCACCCCACACCGTGGGCAGGGTCGCCACACGCAGGTCGATCTTCTTCCCCTGGTGGCTTACCGACATCCGACCGTCCTGCGGGATCCGGCGCTCGGCGATGTTGATGTCGGACATGATCTTCAGCCGGCTCGTCACGCCCGACTGGATGGTCCGTGGCGACTTCATCACCTCGTGCAGCACGCCGTCGATGCGGTAGCGCACGACCAGGTTGTGCTCGTTGGGCTCGATGTGGATGTCCGACGCCCGGTCCTGGATTCCCTGCGTGATCAGGAGATTCACGTACTTGACGATCGGGGCGTCCTCGACGACCTCCTTGATCTTGGAGAGGTCGTCCTCATCGCTGTTGTCCTCGAGCACCTGCTGCAGGTCGTCGAGGGCGTCGTCGGCGCGGAAGTACCGGTCGATCGCTGCGGCGACGTCTGCCCGGGTGGCGACCACCGGCTTGATGTCGACGAAGATGTTGGACGAAGCGAGCGTCGCCTTGACGTCATCGATCGCGAAGACGTTGGCCGGGTCTGCCATCGCCAGCAGCAGCTTGCCGTCGTCGTCGACCCTGATCGGGATGGCGCTGTGCTTGCGGCACATGTTGCCGGGCACGCGGGCCACGATGTTCGCGTCGACGGGGTAGTCGGCGAGATCGACGAACTCCAGGCCGATCTGCTGAGCCAGGGCCGCCACCAGCTGCGACTCGGTCAGCACGCCCTGGTCGACCAGGACCCGACCCAGCGCCCGACCCGCCTTCTGGTGCTCGGTGTAGGCGGAGATCAGCTGGTCCTCCGAGACCAGCCCACGCTCGAGGAGGATGTCTCCCAGCTGCTTCACGCGGTTTCCTCCCTGCCGGCGTCGACGCACTCCACGGGGTCTCATCGGCCGACGGCGCCCGTGGCTGGAGTCACCAGGCACGAGGTTGTGCCGGCAGTTCTTGGCCCGAGGCCGAACGGAGGGTCGCGGGCCTAGACCCCCGCGGGGACCGCCCTGAGCGCGCCCGCCAGGACGACGAAGGCGTGGTACCACGGGTCGTCGGGGCCCAGCCGCAGCTCGGAGCCGTCGGTGAAGACCAGGCTCACCGTGGGACTGACCGGAGCCACCTCCGGTACTGCGAGGGAGGGCTCGACCGGGTCCAGGACCTGCTCGGCGGGGACCGGTGCCGCAGGGACTCGCGCCGCAGGGACTGGCGCCGCAGGAAGGTCCTGTGGGAGAGGGACCGGTGGCAGGAGATCGTGGTCCGACGTCGCGTGAGCGGCCACTGCCCGCCCGGATGCATGGCGGCCCCTTGGCTGTCGCCGAAGCCAGCTCATGAGCGGGCTACACGCCGGCCGGCTGTGCCTCGACGTCGTCCAGCACCGCGTACAGCAGGGCCAGCAGCACCGACTTCACCGAGTCCTTGTCCGTGGCGTCGCACGGGACCAGCGGGATCGAGGCGTCGACGCCGACGGCCTGTCGGATCCGGGCCGTCTCGACGTCGTCGAGGCGCTCCAGCCGGTTCACCGCCACGACGAACGGCACGCGTGCCATCCGCTGGAAGGCTTCCCGGATTCCTGAGGCCTCGGCCAGGCTGTCCGCTCGGGTCGGGTCCACCAGCAGGATGTAGCCGAGCATCCCCTCGCCGAGGATCTCCCACATGAAGTCGAACCGCTCCTGGCCCGGCGTTCCGAACAGGTAGAGCACCAGGTCGCGGTCGATCGTGATCCGCCCGAAGTCCATCGCCACGGTCGTCTCGTTCTTGCGCGACTTGGTGTGGTCGGTGATCCCGCGCTCGGTCGACAGCACCGTGATCTCCGAGACCGTGCGGATCAGCGTGGTCTTGCCCGCGGCGAACGGGCCGGTGATGACGATCTTCACCGCCTGTCCACCGTTGCGGCGCCTCTTGTTCGTCGGTTTGGTCGTCATCACAGCCCTCGGACTCCGGCGATGAGCCTCAGCATGAGGCTGCGGTTGACGGACGGGTCACGCTCGATCGCGACCTGCCCCGCGGGCTGGACGGCAGCTGCGGCCCCGCCCATGGACATCGACCCCGGTGCGGACGGCGCCAGACCCGACGCAGGCGGACCCCCGGCTCCCGTCGGTGCACCCTGCGGGGCGCTGGAAGGCTGGCCCGAGTGGCCAGGCATGACTGGGGTCCCTGGCGCGGGAAATCCCTGTCGTGCCGTGGCGGCGTGTGGCTCGGGGTGGTCCACAGCGCGCTTGGGGAGGAACGGCTCGGGGCGTGGTGGAACGACGTCGGCCGGCTGGTGGGCGCCCCCGAGACGGGCGGCCGGCGCGTGGGGAACCCCGTAGTCGGGCTGGTGGGACGGTGCCTGCTGGAGCGGGGCCTGCTGGAGGTCCGGCTGGGCACCGGCACTCAGCGGACCCTGGGCCGCAGCCGGTCCGGTGCTGTGCTGGGGAGCCGCCTGGGGGGAGGCTTGCCTCGGGTAGGCGGACGGGTCAGCCACCAGCGGGGCCACGATCGACGTACCGGCCTGGTCAGGGGCGACGATCTGGTCAGGCTGGGAGTAGCCGCCCTCCAGCCCGGCCAGCAGCGCCTGCCTGCGCCGTACCACCGTGACGTGGTCGGCTGAGTCCTCGTCGCGCAGGTTCAGGAGGCTGCGCTGGACGAGCGCGGCCAGGGCCGACACGACGCCGAACTGCCCGGCGCCACTCAGCTCGACGAGCTCACCAACGCTGCGGGAGCCGTCCACCAGGGCAAGCAGGGCCCACTCCTCGGCGCTGATCTCCGGGCTGCCGTCGAGGACGACGGCCATGGTCAGCACGACGTCCGGCGAGGGGATGACCTTGGACACGCCCTCCCAGGTCTCGCGTCGGACGTTGGCCTCGGTCACGATCTCGTCGGAGGGTGCGCTGATCCCGACGTCGTCAGGGTTGGCCTCGTCGACGGTGAACGAGAAGTCGCCGTTGGGCCAGCGGAGCAGGTCGAACACGGCGTCGACGGTGTGCTCACGGGCCAGCGATTGGACCGTCTGGGCGTCCGCCGACCCGGACTCCAAGATGGCGCGCGCGACACCGACGGACTCCGCGGCTGCGCGGTCCACCGCTCGTCGCAGCGCAGCGTCGTCGACCACCGCCATGCCGACCAGACGGCGGGCCAGTCCCTGCCGAGCCTCATCACTGACCGCGCCGGTCACGGCGCCGTCGGTGAAGTAGACAGCGCCGGTGACCTGGCCGTTGGCCAGGTGCAGTCCCCCGGACTTCTTCGTCAGGCTCAACAGCTGGAAGACGTCCGGGAGGCTGAATGCGTCGAGTGAACCCTCGAGCTTCACGTCTCGTCCCGTCTGGAGGTCTGGTGGCGGCTACTGATCGGTCACGACCACGAGGACGCCGGCTCGGTGCGCGGGCTCGACCCGTTCGCACCGTTGCTCGCGACCGGTTCCGGCTGGGGCTGGACCTGGGGCTGGACCTGGGGCTGGACCTGGGGCTGGACCTGGGGC
>JBAPUB010000337.1:0-11664 GCA_049282455.1 Actinomycetes bacterium | reverse complement strand
TTCCTAGGGTCGTCGGCCCCGGGGGCCGGCTTGGGTGGTGCGGGCCGGTCAGCCCTCGGGGGTGGTGCTGGGAGCCAGGACCGAAGGGTCCTGCTCGGCCTTGCTCTGCAGCGCGCCCAGAGCACGGGCGGTCTGCGCGAGCGGGGCATTGAAGAGCGCAGCAGCCCCGGACAGGGACGCCTTCATCGCTCCGGCGAGCTTGGCGAGGAGGACCTCGCGCGACTCGAGGTCCGCCAGCTTCTTGATCTCGTCCGGGGTCACCGACTTGCCGTCGAGGACGCCGCCCTTGATCACGAGCAGCGGGTTCGCCTTGGCGAAGTCACGCAGCCCCTTGGCCGCCTCCACCGGGTCCCCGGTGACAAAGGCGATGGCGCTGGGCCCGGCGAGCAGGTCGTCGAGGCCCTCGATCCCGGCGTCCTTGGCCGCGATCTTGGTCAGCGTGTTCTTCACCACGGCGTAGGAGGCGCTCCCACCGAGGGCACGACGCAGCTCCTGCATCTGCTTGACGGTGAGACCGCGGTACTCGGTCAGCACAGCACCACCGGCGGAGCGGAACTGCTCCGCGAGCTCGGTGACGGCGGCTGCCTTGGTGTCCCGCGCCATGAGGATCCTTCCTTCGTGCTGCTGTGTGGAGCCGTCGTGGTGCTGTCGTGGTGCCCCCGGCCCGGACACGACGAACGCCCCGGCGCAGGGCGCACGGGGCGGTGGCCCACCCTGAGGGTGGACGCTCGACTCGGACACCTGCGCGGGCCGCCCACGTGCGGGCCTTCGGCGGCGTCTGCTCCACGGAGCATGCGCCGCAACCAGCGGTCTTCGGTTGGGGCGAGCGTACGCAGTGCGTCGTCCTCCCGTCAAAACGCCGAGTGGCTCGCTGGATGGTGCTGGGGGACCGCTCAGGCCGAGGCCTCCGCGCGGTCGTCGACCGCCACGTCGCGGGTCCGGTTGGGGTCGACCTGGATGCCGGGGCCCATGGTGGTGGAGACGGTGATCTTGCGCAGGTACCGCCCCTTCGCCGCGGACGGCTTCAGCCGCAGGATCTCGTCAAGCGCGGCCGCGTAGTTGTCCGCGAGCTGCTGGACGTCGAAGGACGTCTTGCCGATCACGAAGTGAAGGTTTGAGTTGCGGTCGACGCGGAACTCGATCTTTCCGCCCATGATGTCCTCGACCGCCTTGGCGACGTCCATGGTCACGGTGCCGGTCTTGGGGTTCGGCATGAGACCACGGGGGCCGAGTACCTTGCCCAGACGACCGACCTTGCCCATGAGGTCGGGGGTGGAGACGGCCGCGTCGAAGTCGGTGAAACCGGCCGCAACCTTGGCGATCAGGTCGTCGGACCCGACGAAGTCGGCTCCGGCCGCACGAGCCTCCTCGGCCTTCTCCCCAGCCGCGAAGACCAGAACGCGGGCGGTCTTTCCGGTGCCGTGGGGGAGGTTGACGGTGCCGCGGACCATCTGGTCGGCCTTGCGCGGGTCGACCCCCAGGCGCATGGCGACGTCGACGGTTGCGGGGACCTTCATCGCGGAGGTCTCCTTGGCCAGCCGGACGGCCTCGAAGGGGCTGTAGAGGGTGTCAGGGTCGATCTTCTCGGCGGCCTGTCGGTAGGCCTTGCTGCGCTGCATTGCTTCTCCTTGGATCGGTGTGGAGTCGTGGTACGTCGGACCGCGCTCGGCCCTCCCACGGTGGTGCGGTGGCTCAGTCGTTGACGGTCACACCCATGGAGCGGGCGGTGCCGGCAATGATCTTCTCGGCGGCGTCGAGGTCGTTGGCGTTCAGGTCTGCCATCTTCTGCTCGGCGATGCCTCGCACCTGCTCGCGGGTGAGCGAGCCGACTTTGTCCTTGTGCGGGACACCGGAGCCCTTCTCCAGGCCGGCGGCCTTGAGGATCAGGCGGGCGGCCGGCGGCGTCTTGGTCACGAACGTGAACGAGCGGTCCTCGTACACGGTGATCTCGACCGGGATGACGTTGCCTCGCTGGGCCTCGGTGGCTGCGTTGTACGCCTTGCAGAACTCCATGATGTTGACGCCGTGCTGGCCCAGCGCCGGCCCGACGGGAGGCGCCGGGTTGGCCTGGCCAGCCTGGATCTGGAGCTTGATCAGGCCAGCGACCTTCTTCTTGGGAGGCATGGTGGTTCGGGTCCTTCTGGTTGAGGTGGGCGCGGACGGCGGGGACCGTCGTCAGTCGATGGGGGACGTCAGAGCTTTTGAACCTGGTCGAACGACAGCTCGACCGGGGTCTCGCGGCCGAAGATGGAGACCAGCACCTTCAGCTTCTGGGCATCGGCGTTGATCTCGTTGATCGTGGCAGGCAGCGTGGCGAAGGCGCCGTCGATCACGGTGACCGACTCGCCGACCTCGAAGTCGACGAGCTTGATCTCACCGGCCGCGGCGGCGGTCTTGCTGCGCTCGGGCTCGGTGAACAAGATGGACAGGACCTCGTCCATCGTCAGCGGCGTCGGCTGGTGGGCGTGGCCGACGAACCCGGTCACGCCTGGTGTGTGGCGCACGACCGACCACGACTCGTCGGTGAGGTCCATCCGAACGAGCACGTAGCCGGGGAACTTGTTGCGCTTGATCTGCTTGCGCTGGCCGTTCTTGATCTCGACGACGTCCTCCTGGGGAACCTGGACGTCGTGGACGAAGTCCTCCATGTTCAGCGAGGTACGGCGGTTCTCCAGGTTCTGCTTCACCCGGTTCTCGTACCCGGCGTAGGAGTGCACGACGTACCAGTCGCCAGGAAGGACGCTGAGGTGGTCGCGAAACTCCGCCCGCAGGTCGGGCTCGGCCTCTTCCTCGGGGGCTTCCTCGGCTGCTGCCTCGGCTGCTGCCTCAGCGGTGTCCGGGTCGGCAACCACGAGGGTCTCGACGGCCTCGTCGACTTCGAACTCCGACACGGTGGGTCTCTCCTGACGCTGACTGGTGGATGGTGCTCGTGGAACGGCTGGTGACGCAGGGCCGGCCGGGCTGCTCGCCGCGGCTAGCCCCCGAACAAGAACTTGGCCAGCTTGGCCATGCCGAGGTCGAACCCCAGCACGATCAGGCTGAAGACGAGCACGAAGACCACCACGACGGTGGTGTAGGTGATCAGCTCGCTGCGCGTGGGCCAGACCACCTTGCGCATCTCTGCGGCGACCTGGCGGAAGAACAGCGCGATCCGGCCGAACAGCCCCGGCCTGGCGGGCTCGGGGGAGCGCCCGCGATCAGGGGTCGCCGTGCTCCCGCGCTGCTCGCTCACTGCCTCACCCACTCTCGCCAGACTTCGAACTGGACCAACAGCCGCAGACCGTCACGACCGTACTTCCGACCACCGCAGGGCAGGAGGGACTCGAACCCCCAACCACCGGTTTTGGAGACCGGGACTCTGCCAATTGAGCTACTGCCCTCCAGTGGCGGTCGGCTTGTCGGGCACGCCAAGACCGTGGTGTGAACGCCACCGGCAGGGAGTCTACGGGGTGGGTCCGCGCCACGTCGAACTCGCCGGTTGGGTCCCCTGGAGACACCGGGGCAGCGTCAGCGTCGGTGGCCGGGGCAGGGGCAGGGGCAGGCAGCTCGGGCGGGTGGGAAGATGGCTGCATGACTCTCCCACGGCTGTCCACCCGGGTCGCGAGCATCGCCGAGTCGGCCACCCTCGCTGTCGACGCCAAGGCCAAGGCCCTCAAGGCCGCCGGCCGGCCGGTCATCGGCTTCGGGGCCGGCGAGCCGGACTTCCCGACCCCTCCGAGCATCGTCGAGGCGGCCGCCAGGGCCGCCGCGCAGCCCTGGACGCACCACTACTCCCCCGCCGCCGGCCTGCCGGCGCTTCGCGAGGCCATCGCCGTGAAGACCCTGCGCGACTCCGGGCTCACGGTGGCGTCGAACCAGGTGCTGGTGACCAACGGCGGGAAGCAGGCCATCTACAACGCACTGGCGAGCCTGCTCGACCCCGGCGACGAGGTGATCGTCCAGGCCCCCTTCTGGGTCACCTACCCCGAGGTCGTCGAGATGTTCCAAGGGGTGCCCGTCGTCGTCGCCACCGACGAGTCCACCGGGTACCTCGCGACCGTCGAGCAGCTCGAGGCGGCCCGGACCCCACGCACCAAGGTGCTGCTGTTCGTCTCTCCGTCCAACCCCACCGGTGCCGTCTACCCGCCGGACCAGGTCGCCGCCATCGGACAGTGGGCGGCGCGTCACGGCCTGTGGGTGCTGACCGACGAGATCTACGAGCACCTGGTCTACGGAGACGCACGCTTCGCGTCGCTGCCCGCGCTGGTCCCGGAGGTCGCCGACCGCTGCGTCGTCGTCAACGGGGTCGCCAAGACCTACGCCATGACCGGATGGCGGGTCGGCTGGATGATCGCCCCCAAGGACATCATCGCCGGAGCGGCCAACCTCCAGTCGCACACGACGTCCAACGTCAACAACGTGGCGCAGGCAGCCGCCCTGGCCGCGGTCAGCGGGACGCTCGACGACGTCGAGGTCATGAGGGAGGCCTTCGACCGGCGCAGGCTCACCATCGTCAAGATGCTCAACGAGATTCCGGGCATCGTGACGCCTGAGCCCCAGGGCGCGTTCTACGCCTACCCGTCGGTGAAGGGGGTTCTGGGCAAGCAGATCCGCGGACGACGTCCGGCCACCTCCCTGGAGCTCGCCGACGTGCTGCTCGAGGAGGCCGAGGTCGCCGTCGTCCCAGGTGAGGCGTTCGGCACGCCCGGGTACCTGCGGATGTCCTACGCGCTCGGCGACGACGACCTCGTCGAGGGCGTCACCCGGATGGGCGCGCTGCTCGGCGAGGCCGTCGACTGACCCGAGTCGACCACGCACCGGCTGTTGGTCAGATGAACAGCAGCTGGGCGCCGTCAGTGAGCTCGATGAAGTCAGAGGCGTTGATGATTGCCTCGACACCGTCGTAAAGGTCTTCCTCGGTCACTTTGTTCATGTCGGCCGACATGCGGCAGGCCCACAGGTGGCCGCCGGAGGCCACGATCAGGTCGAGGAACTCCGGTACCTCAGGGACACCGAGGTCGGCGATCGACTTCTTGATCATCTTGGTCGCCATCGGCTGCATCCCTGGGAAGGGAGCGAGCGCCTGCGGCACACGGACGTCGCCGACGGGCATGTGCATCGCGGTGTTCCCGACCGGGCTGAACTTCAGGTCGTGCATGTGTGCCTTGGTGATCATGTCGAAGCCCCAGAAGGTGAAGAACAGGTGCGTCTCGACACCCTCACCGAGCGCGGCGTTGGCGAGGATCAGGCCGGGGTACGCCATGTCGAGGTTCCCCTTGGAGCAGATGATCGCGAGCTTGCGACCGCCTGCGTCCTCGTCGTCGAAGTTGGGGACGACGGCAGGAGCTGTCGCGGCGGACGTGGTGGTTGTCATCGTGTTCGCTTCCTCTCGGCTCTCACACGCAGCCGTGTGGCTTGGGCAGGCCGGCGACGTAGGCCATCTTCTTGGCCGGCTTCTTGGGGAACAGCTCGAACAGGTGCTTGGTGGGGACCTCTCCCACGGTCGACACACGACGGATGGTCGCGGTCTCACCCTGGGTCTTGTAGTCGTCGCGCAGGAAGTGGATGACCTTCCAGTGGTCGTCGGTCAGGTCGATGCCGATGTTCGAGGCGAGCACCTTGCCGAGGTCCTCGTCCCACTCGTCGTACTCGGTGAGGAAGCCCTCGTCGTCGACATGGACGTCGCGTCCGTTGAGTGTGGTGACAGGCATGGTCGTTCCTTTCGGGTCAGTTCTTGACGGGGGTCGTTGATGGGTGGGTGTCGGCTCCGACCGTCTGCAGCATCGACATCACGCGAGCCAGGCCGCGGCGGACCTCGGGGTCACGCATCTGACGCAGCAGCGCGAAGGTGGACGGCGGGGTGGTGAACCCCTCGTCGGCGTCCTGTGCCGTCTCGGCGGTGCGCCGTACGAGCTTCATGACCTCGGGCTGGGTCATCTCACGCACGGTCTGCAGGATGGTCACGACGTTGTCGCCCAGTGCCTTGACGTCGTCGGGTGAGAACGAGGTGACCACGTGGTCGACGACACCGGCCGACTCCTTGGCGAAGGCGAAGTACCCCTTCTCGTCGAACTCGGCGAACCGGGTCATGGCGACGTCCATCACGGGACGGGCCAGCTCGTTGACCTCGCCGAGAAGCTCCGTGAGCTGTTGCCGTTCCGCCTGCTGGCGGTGCAGTGCGGCGGTCAGCTCGGCCACCTGAGCACTGATCTGGTCCAGCCGGTCGTCGGTGCTGATCGTCGGACGTTCCAGCGTCTCGGTCATGACGCCACCTCCACGGATTCCTTCGTCGTCTCCTTGCCGGCCAGGGACATCAGGGCCGGCAGCGGAAGCTCGCGGCCAGGCAGCAGGGCGTTCCAGTAGATCCAGCGGAACATCAGCTTCCCCCAGTGGTTGACCTCGGTCTCCTTGAGGAGACTGAACGGGCCCACGCCCGGCAGCGGGTACTTGCCAGGCAAGGGCTCGGTGTCGTAGTTGAAGTCGATGAGCATGGCCTTGCCGTCGCCGGACTCCACGAAACAGTTCGCGTGGCCGTCGAACCGCTCGGTCATCGGCAGCCCCTCGACGTGGCGCAGGAAGTTCTCGGTGAAGATCTCGACCGAGAAGTGCGCCACCGACCCCGCCTTGGACGCTGGGATGTTGGAGGCGTCGCCGACCGCCCAGATGTTGTCGTGCTTGGTCGACAGCAGCGTGCCCTTGTCGACCGGCACGTAGTTGAGCTCGTCGCCCAGGCCAGATCGCGCCACGAAGTCCGCACCCATGTTCAGCGGGATCGTCACGAGCAGGTCGAAGGGGACCTCACGCTCGTCGAAGCTGACGAGCGTCTTGGTCTCCTCGTCGACGCGCTCGACCATGAAGTCCGACTCCAGGGCGATCTTGCGCTCGTCGAGCATCCCCCCGAGGTACTTCGAGGCCACGGGCTTGGTGAACGCGCCAGGGAGGGGGGTCACGTAGGTGATCTCGACCTGGTCGCGGACGCCGTTCTCGCGGAAGAACGAGTCAGCGAGGAAGGTGAACTCGAGCGGGGCGACCGGGCACTTGATCGGCATGTCGACGATGTGGATGACGAGCTTTCCGCCGTCCCACGTCTTGAGCTTGTCGGCCAACGCTCTGGCGCCGTCGAAGGTGTAGAACTCGTGGACGCTGTCGCGGAACAGCGCGCCGTCCATGCCTGGGGTCTGGTCCGGACGCGGTGTGGTGCCCGAAGCAATGACGAGCTGGTCGTACCCGAGCTCCTGCCCGTCGGCCAGCAGCACCTTGTTCTCGTCGGGCAGCACCTTGTCGACGGCGCCCAGCACGAACTCGACACCGTCAGGGATGAACTGGTGCCGAGGCTTCACCACCTCGTCGGGCTGGTAGATCCCGAAGGGGATGAACAGGTATCCGGGCTGGTACAGGTGGACGTCGTCCCGGTCGACCACCGTGATCTGCCAGTCGTCGTGGGACAGCCGTGGCCGCAGCTTGTTGGCGACCATGGTTCCCGCGGTGCCGCCACCGAGGATGAGCAGGCGCTTCATCGAAGAACTCCTTCGGGCTGGTGGGTCGCCGCCGACGTTTGGGCGACGCGAGACAACGTGGCTGCCACTTTCGGCAGGGTGGCCAGAACGTGCTGCCGGTGCTGCGGGTCGAGCGCGTAGAGGCCGTCTGCGGGCTGGTCATCCGGCGCGACTCCGCCGGCCAGCACCATGCCGACCAGCTGCGCCCCGTCGCGGACGAAGGCGCGGGCGCACTCGAAACCCAACGAGCCGGCGCGGAAGCGAGGCTCAAACTCGAGGTCCTCCGCCAGGCTGTGCCACTCTGCGACGCACCGCCGGACCAGGTCGGGGTCCTCCGCGCGCTCCCCGAACCAGGGGCACGGGTTGGCGACCGAGGTCAGCGGCTGGCCGTGCATGTCGGTGACGACCATCATCACGCCGAGCAGCTCAGCGGCGACGTCGACCACTGGCTGGGCCCGGTCGGCGTCGAGCGTCGCGGACGGCGGCACCGGGGCGACGGTGGATGAGGACCGGGCCTCGTCGACCTCGAGCAGCCGGGCGATGCGATCGGCCGGGAACCGCCACTGGCGACCGACCTTCACCGCCGGGAGCCGACCGTCGCCCGCCATCCGGTAGACCGTCGAGGCGTCGACGTGGAACAGCTGGGCGACGGCGTCCGCCGTCAGCAGCTCCCGGCCTGCGTGCCTGTCCTGCATCTCCTGCATGTCTTGCACGCTATGCCTGTCGAGAGATACCCCCCAGGGTATTCAGACCCTCCGCGGGTGGGCCCAAGGTCCCGACCTGGTCGCGGTCTGACACGCTTCCGGTGTGTCCGACGACGGCAGCACCGTGCGCGACCTGAGGACGCTGCCCAAGGCACACCTGCACCTGCACTTCACCGGGGCCATGCGCCACGCGACGATGACCGAGCTGGCCGACGCCCACGGCGTCCGGCTGCCGGAGGCGCTTCTCGACCACTACCCGCCTCACCTGTCCGCCGCCGACGAACGCGGCTGGTTCCGGTTCCAGCGGCTGTACGACACCGCTCGCTCCGTGCTCCAGCACCCCGACGACCTGTACCGGCTGCTGGGCGAGGTCGCCGAGGACGAGCGGGCCGACGGCTCGCGGTGGCTGGAGATCCAGGTCGACCCGTCCGGCTACGCCCACCGGTTCGACGGGCTGACGGCAACTCTGGAGCTGGTGCTGGACGCCGCTGCCCGCGCCAGTGCCGCCACCGACGTCGGCATCGGCGTCATCGTGGGCGCCAACCGGACCCGGCACCCCCTGGACGCCCGCACCCTGGCCCGGCTGGCCGCCGAACACGCCGGCCGCGGGGTGATCGGGTTCGGCCTGGCCAACGACGAGCGACGAGGAGACGCCGCCGATTTCGCCCGCGCGTTCCGGATCGCCCGCGAGGCGGGCCTGCCGGGTTCCCCCCACGGCGGTGAGCTGCTCGGCGCGACGAGCGTCCGCTCGGCCTTGGACACGCTGTCGCCGGCGCGGATCGGCCACGGAGTGCGGAGCATCGAGGACCCCTCACTGGTCCGGCGCCTTGCCGACGAGGGGGTGACACTGGAGGTCTGCCCGTCCTCCAACGTGGCGCTCGGGGTCTACCGAGCGCTGGAGGACGTCCCGGTCCGCCGCCTGTTCGACGCCGGCGTCGCGCTGTCGCTGGGTGCCGACGACCCCCTGCTGTTCGGGTCGAGGCTGGCCACGCAGTACGAAATCGCCCGAACCGTCCACGGCTTCACCGACGTCGAGCTCGCCGAGCTGGCCCGGATGTCGGTCCGGGGATCTTTCGCCCCGGTCGAGGTCAAGACCGCCCTGCTCCACGACATCGATGATTGGCTCGGCGCGGCGCCCTGATCACAGGTGACAGCCGACCAGAGTCGGCTCGGGGACCAGCGTCACCGCGAACGCGGCGGCGACAGCCTCCTGGACCGCCTTCGCCAGGGCCAAGACGTCAGCGGCCGAGGCGGTGCCGCGGTTGGTGATGGCGAGGGTGTGCTTGGTCGACAGCGTGGCCCGGCCACCGGTCACGTCGGCACCCGCACCCTTGCCGAACCCGGCCTGCTCGATCAACCATGCCGCCGACAGCTTGACCCTGCCGTCCCCGGCTGCGAACTGCGGGGCCGACTCAGGCAGCCCCGCGGCCAGGTCCGCGTCGACGACCGGGTTGGTGAAGAAGGACCCGGCGCTCCAGGTGTCGTGGTCGTCGGGGTCAAGCACCATCCCCTTGCGACGCCGCAGCGCAAGCACCGCCTCGCGCACCCGCGACGCTGGGGCCACGTCACCCACCGCGACGCCCAGCGCGGCGGCCAGCTCGGCGTAGCGGATCGGAGCACTTGTCGCCGAACGCCGCAACCGAAACGTCACTGCGAGGACGACGTACTCACCGGGGGCCTGCTTGAAGCGGCTCGTCCGGTAGCCGAAGCCGCACTCCGGAGCCGGGAGCGTGAGGCGCTCACCGGTCGCACGGTCGACGACGTCGACGCTGATGACCGTGTCGGAGACCTCCTGACCGTAGGCACCGACGTTTTGGATCGGCGTCGCACCGACCTGGCCCGGGATGCCCGCCAGCGCCTCGATCCCCGACCATCCGGAGTCGACGGCGCGGGCGACGACGTCGTCCCAGACCTCACCCGCGGCGACCGTGACCAACACGTCGATGCCGTCCTGGACAGGAACCAAGCCGCGACTTCGCAGGCCCAGGACGGTGAGGTCGGGGCCGGTGTCGCAGACGAGAAGGTTCGACCCGCCGCCGAGGACCAGCACGGGCTCGCCGGCAGCGTCGCACTCACCGAGCACCGCCAGCGCCTCGGCGGCGTCGTCGACCTCGACCAACCGTTTGACCGGTCCCCCGACCCGAAGCGTGGTCAGCTCGGCGAACGCGGCATCGGTCCTCACCTGCACGTGGTCAACCTATGCCCGGCGCTGGCGGCGCTCAGGCGAGCCGCACGAGCGCGCGGGACATGCCGAGAACCTTCTGGTCGCCGCACATCGCCTTCAGCTCGACCCGGACGAGGCCGTCGTCGAGCTTCTCGGTCACCGCGCCCGTGACTGTCAACGTAGCGCCGACCTCGTCGTCGGGAACGGGCACGGGCTTGGTGAATCGGACGCCGTACTCGACCAGGGCGGCCGGGTCGCCGACCCAGTCGGTGACGACGCGGACGGCCTCGGCCATCGTGAGCATCCCGTGGGCGATGACGTTCGGCAGTCCGACCGAGGTGGCGACTCGTTCGCTCCAGTGGATGACGTTGAAGTCACCCGAGGCTCCTGCGTAGCGGACGAGAGTCGCGCGAGTCAGATTGAACGACTGACCGGGCAGCTGCGTGCCCACCTCGACGTCGTCATAGGCGACCAGCACCGTCATGTCAGGCACCCTTCTCGTCGGGCGCTCGCGAGACCAAGGTCGCCCATACCAAGGCCACATCGTTGCCTGCGACATCGACGATGTCACTGCGGATCGTGAGGATGTCGTTGCCTGCGACGGTCCGAGCGCTTTCGATCACCGCGGTCACGACCAGCGAGTCGCCGGCAACGATCGGACGACGGTAGGCGAACCTCTGGTCACCGTGGACCACGCGCGAGAAGTCCAGTCCGAGCTCAGGGTCCTCGATGACGCTGATCTGCGGCCCTCGGGTGGCCACGACGGCGAACGTGGGCGGAGCCACTACGTCGCTGTGACCCAGGGCGCGGGCGGCCACGGGGTCGCGGTAGGCCGGGTTCGGGTCTCCGACGGCGTCGGCGAACTCGCGGATCTTCTCGCGGCCGACCTCGTAGGTCATCGGCTCGTAGGACTTGCCCAGCAGGTCCAGGTTCAGCGCCACGTCAGCCCATCCCTCCGAACTGTCCACCGGTGACAGGCAGTGTGACCCCCGACATGAAGTCGGAGTCCGGCGACGCCAGGAAGGCGTGCACCGCCGCGATGTCCGACGGCTGGCCCAGCCGTCCCAGGGCGATCATGCCGCGCACCGAGTCGCGTACCGACGTCGGGATGCCAAGCCCTCCCTTACCGGCGTCGTTGGCAGCGGTCAGGCGGGTCTCGACGAAGCCGGGAGCCACGACGTTGACGGTGATGCCGAAGGGGCCGAGCTCTTGGGCCAAGGTCTTGGCCAACGCGATCAGGGCGCCCTTCGCGGCGGTGTAGTTCGCCTGCCCCGGGTTGCCCGTGAGCGCGGCCACCGACGACGTGAACACGATCTTGCGC
>JBAPUB010000336.1:0-5887 GCA_049282455.1 Actinomycetes bacterium | reverse complement strand
GCCCGGGAGGGGAAGCCCGGGCCGCACTCAGCACCACCCGCGAACCGCCACCCGCGAACCAGCAGCCGCGAACCAGCACCCGAGTCGCCGAGGGGTTAACCGAATGGACGCCGTGACAGCCATGACCGCCACGCCATCCCAGCTGAGCGAGCGTGAGCAGGCGATCCTGGCCTTCGAACGGCAGTGGTGGAAGTACGCCGGCGCCAAGGAGCAGGCCATCCGCGAGCTGTTCGACATGTCGGCGACCCGCTACTACCAGGTGCTCAACGCGCTGATCGACCGTCCGGAGTCCTTGGCGTTCGACCCGATGCTGGTCAAGCGGCTGCGCCGGATGCGCGCCGCCCGGCAGCGGGCCCGCTCAGCCCGCCGCCTCGGCGTCCAGGCCTGACCAGGGGCGCCAGCCCGCCCCATGTCCGACACCACCCCCGACCCGTCGGCGGCACCGCCCCGAGGGTCGCACCGCGGACGCCGCAAGACCTCCTCGGTCGTCGTCCCGATCCTGATGGCCGTGGCCCTGGTCGTACTGGGATTCATCGTGGTGTGGGTCTGGATCGGCGTGGCGCCCGGGAGCGACGAGCAGACGGCGCTGCCGCCTGCAGGTGACCCGTCAGTGGCGACGCTGTCGCCGTCCGAGTCGCCGTCCGAGTCGCCGTCCGAGTCGCCGTCCGAGTCGCCATCCCCTTCGGCGTCGCCCTCCGACCGTCCGAGCCCCACGCCGAGCACGAGCGCGAGCCCCACGCCGAAACCGACGAAGACCCGCAAGACCCCCACGACCGAGCCGGCCCGCAACGTGCCCGTGGTCGTGTTCAACCAGACCCCCGAACCGGGACTGGCGGCGCGCTTCGCTGCCCGGCTCGAGCTCGCCGGCTGGAACGTGGTCGGCGTCGACAACTGGGTCGGCACCGTGCCTGCGACGACGGTGTACTACCGCCCCGGTGACCGGGCGGCAGCTCGGGCGTTGACGGCCGACTTCCCCGATGTCGGCCGGATCATGCCCGCTGTCGCGAACATGCCCAGTGGCGCGCTCACCGTGGTGATCACGAGCGACTTCCCGACCGGCTGACACCGTCGGCGTAGCCGGTGACGGTGCACATCGGCGGCCGCTCCAAGGCCGTGACCTCGTGCGTGACCGGCCGGTAGGCGCCACGTGCTCGGTCGGGGCCGTCGGCCTCGCGGGTGAACTGGGTCAAGGTCGGGTCGACCGCACCGGCGAACCCGCCTGCCTCCTGCAGCCGGCTCAGCGCGGTCTGCCAGATCTCGGCCGCCATCCGGCCCAGACGCTGGTCGTCGTGATGGCGATGACGTCGCTCACCGAGGTCGACCTGGGCCAGTGCGTCGAGCCCTACGGCGTCGAGGGCGTCGATGAGCAGGCCGATCTCGACGCCGTAGCCGGTGGCGAACGGGAGTGTCTCGAGCAGGCTGCGCCGGGCGGCGTACTCACCGGCCAGCGGCTGAACGAATCCGGCCAACAACGGCCAGTGGAGGTTGAGCAGCGGCCGTGCCACGAGCTCGGTCACCCGGCCGCCACCGGCGGGGTGCATCCGCCCACCGTCGGTGAACGGCCGGTCGTAGGTGGCCTTGACCAGCTGGATGCTCGGGTCACCGAAGAGGGGACCGAGCAGGCCGGTGACGGTCAGAGGGGAGAACGCAAGGAGGTCGGCGTCGACGAACACGACGACGTCGCCGGTGGTGGCGGCGAGCGAACGCCACAGGGCCTCACCCTTGCCGGGCACCGACGGGACGTCGGGGAGCACGGAGTCGACGTGCACCACCCGGGCGCCGGCCGCGGCGGCCCGGTGCGCGGTGTCGTCGTGCGAGCCGGAGTCGACGACCACCAGCTCGTCGACGATCGGACGCTCGATGTCCACCAGGGACTCCCGGATCGTGGAGACGATGGCGCCGACGGTCTCCTGCTCGTTCAGGGCAGGCAGGACAACACTGACCGAGGCCTCGCCCTTGCGGTCCGCGAGCCCCGCGAGGGTCGAGGTGTGGACCTGGTAGGTGCGAGCTCGGAACCACTCCTGAGCCGCTTGCTGCATCGCTGGTCGCTCCCTGACGTGTCACCGTGACGGGTCGCCCGAGCCGTCTCAGCATCTGGGCACCGATCCCGGTTTCCGGACGGGGTCGGCTACGCTTCCCAGACTGTCTCCCACAACGAGGCAGCCCACAACTTCATACCGCTCATCCAGAGGGGCAGAGGGAACGGCCCGTTGAAGCCCCGGCAACCCCCCGGTTCTCCTTGCGTTCGCGAGGCCGACCGGGACAGGTGCCAACTCCGTCTCGCGCGAAGTCGCGCGGGAAAGATGAGGAGAGGCCTCGCTTTCATGACTGCATCGACTGACACCCCCGCCCGTGCTGGCAGCCGTGCCGACGGGCCCCATGGCACGACCGACTACGGTCCGGCGACCTCCCTGGCCTGTCGCGAGTGCTCACGCACCTATCCGCTCAGCGCGATCTACGTGTGTGAGGACTGTTTCGGACCGCTCGAGGTCGCTTACGCCTACGGAGCGGTGACCCAGGCCGACATCGAGACCGGACCGTCGTCCATGTGGCGCTACGCCCCGCTGCTTCCGGTGCCGGTCGACATTGCGACCCGGCGCAACCTGGCACCTGGGCTGACCCAGCTCGTCCGGGCCGACAACCTCGCGGCCGCTCTGGGCATGAAGTCCCTGTGGGTCAAGGACGACAGTGGCAACCCGACGCACTCGTTCAAGGACCGCGTGGTCGCGGTCGCCCTCACCGCAGCACAGCAGCTGGGCTACACGACCATCGGATGTGCCTCGACCGGCAACCTCGCCAACGCCGTGGCCGCCGCGGCGGCGCGCGCAGGGCTTCGGTCGTGCGTGTTCGTGCCGAGCGACCTCGAGGCCGGGAAGATCGTGACGACCGCCGTCTACGGCGGAACCCTGGTCGCCGTCGACGGAACCTACGACGACGTCAACCGGCTGTGCTCGGAGGTGGCGGGCGACCTCGACTGGGGGTTCGTCAACGTCAACCTGCGGCCGTTCTACGCAGAGGGGTCCAAGACGGTCGGGTACGAGGTGGCCGAGCAGCTGGGCTGGCGGCTGCCGCAGCAGGTCGTCGTCCCCGTGGCGTCGGGGTCGTTGCTCACCAAGGTGGACAAGGCCTTCCGCGAGCTCGGCGAGCTCGGGCTCGTCGACGTCACCCCCTGCCGGGTCTTCGGGGCCCAGGCGACCGGGTGCTCGCCGGTGTCCCAGGCCTTCGCGAACGACTGGGACGCCGTCAAGCCGGTCAAACCGTCGACGATCGCCAAGTCGCTGGCGATCGGCAACCCGGCCGACGGCCCCTACGCGCTCGACGTCGTGCGCCGCACCGGTGGTGCCATCGCCGACGTCAGCGACCAGGAGATCGTCGAGGGGATCCAGCTGCTCGCCTCGACCGAGGGGATCTTCGCCGAGACCGCTGGCGGCGTCACCGTCGCGACGCTGCGCAAGCTGCTGCGCGAGGGGTTGCTCGACCCCGAGGCCGAGACGGTGGTCCTCAACACCGGTGACGGCCTCAAGACCCTGGACGCCGTCGTGCCGGTCGCCGGTCCGTCGACCACCATCGCGCCGTCGTTCGCGGCGTTCCGTTCGTTTGCTGACCAGCAGGGGCTGTCATGAGTGTCGTCGTCCGGGTTCCGACCATCCTGCGCACCTACACCGGGGGGGCGGCTGAGGTCGCTACCACCGGCGGCAACCTGGCCGACGTCCTGGCCACGCTCGACGAGCAGTTCCCCGGCATCGCCGCACGGGTGCTCGACGACGACGGCAAGGTGCGTCGCTTCGTCAACGTCTACGTCGACGACGAGGACGTGCGCTTCGCCGAGGGCGTCGCCACGGCCACGCCGGACGGCGCCACGATCTCGGTCATCCCGGCGGTCGCCGGGGGCTGACCGAGCCTGAAGCTCGGGGGCACGGTGACGGGCGGTCCGACCCGGGGGGACGGACCGCTCGTCCATCGGGGGTGAATTCGGCGCGGCGGGGTCAAGGTGGGTGCCTCAGGCGCCGACAGGGGGGCTAGGCTTTCGTCCGATCCGGGTCGGCCCGCGGTCGGACCATTCGCAAGACCCCACGGGGAGAGGACGTCATGGCTCAAGGCACCGTCAAGTGGTTCAACGCCGAGAAGGGCTACGGCTTCATCGCGGTCGACGACGGTCCGGACGTCTACGTCCACTACAGCCAGATCCTGATGGACGGCTTCCGCAGCCTGGCCGATGGGCAGCGGGTGGAGTTCGAGATCTCCCAGGGCCAGAAGGGCCCGCAGGCCGACGCCGTCAAGCCCCTCTGACCCGCCGGCCCCAGTCCTTTCGCCCCAGCTCCTTGCTCGCCTTCGGCGTCAGCGTTCGTCAGGGTTCTCCGGCAGGGCATCCAGGTCGACCAGGTCCTCGTCGACCATCTCCGCCTCGGTGACCACGTGGATCGCTGACTCCTCCGCCGACTTCCAGGCGGTGTCCCCGACCGCGACGTGCGCGGTCATCTCCGACGTGGTGTCCGAGCGGACTCCCTCGTCGTCCTCGACCAGGCGTCCGTCGTGCGGAACCGGGTCGTGCGGGCCGTAGGCCTCGTCGTAGTTGTCGTCGTCGTCGGCGGCCACGGGCCCGGTGTCGGGGCTGATGTACCAGGTGTTCTCGGTCATGGCCGTCCTTCCGTCGTTCCTGCCTCCATCCTGCCGCTGATGTCCTGGCAATGCGATGCCCCCGGTCCTGTCATCGGGTGACCTCCGACCCTGACGAAGGCAGGGGGTCCGTGGCTCACGATGGAGCGACGGGAGGCGCCATGACCTGGGACGTCATCACCAAACCGCCGCCGGCCGGCCCGGCTCCGGTGCTGCACGACTACGTGGCCGCGCGGTCGACCTACGACTGGACGACGGCCCGCCGCGGCCTGGCCGGGATGTCCGACGGCGGCGTCAACATGGCCTTCGAGGCCGTGGACCGGCACGTGCGCGACGGGCGTGGCCAGGTGGTCGCCCTGCGCTTCCTCGCAGCCTCGGGAGTCGACGAGGAGCTGACCTACGCCGAGCTCTCAGCCGAGTCCAACCGGTTCGCCAACGTGCTGGCGTCCCTCGGAGTGGCGGCTGGGGAGACGGTCTTCGGACTGATGGGACGCCGGCCCGCCCTGTACGCGGGGACCATCGGCACCCTGAAGAACCGCAGTGTCTTCTGCCCGATGTTCTCCGCTTTCGGCCCGCAGCCGGTGCGACAACGCATGCAGCTGGGCGCTGCCTCGGTGCTGCTGACCACACCTCAGCTCTACCGGAAGAAGGTCGCACCGATCCGGGGAGAGCTTGCGAGCCTTCGCCACGTGCTCCTCGTCGGCGAGGGGCAGGAGCGCGTCGACGACCCCACCGCGATCGACCTGGACGCCGCGATGGCCCATGCCTCCGACGTCTTCGACATCGCCCACACCGACCCCGAGGACATGGCGCTGCTGCACTTCACCAGCGGCACGACCGGTGCACCGAAAGGCGTCGTCCACGTTCACGATGCCGTGGCCGCGCATCTGCAGACGGCCCGCTTGGTGCTCGACCTGCACGACGACGACACCTTCTGGTGCACCGCCGACCCCGGGTGGGTCACCGGCATGTCCTACGGCATCATCGCGCCACTGGCCTGTGGGGTGACGTCGGTGGTCGACGAGCTGGAGTTCGACGCCGACCGCTGGTACACGATCCTGCAGGAGCAGGCGGTCACCGTCTGGTACACGGCACCGACCGCCCTTCGCATGCTCATGCGAGGAGGCATCGAGCGTGCGCTCGTCCACGACCTGTCGACGCTGCGGCACGTGGCCAGCGTCGGTGAGCCGCTCAACCCGGAGATCGTGGCCTGGGGTCTCGAGGCCCTGCATCGACCCGTGCATGACACCTGGTGGCAGACCGAGACCGG
>JBAPUB010000335.1:0-14424 GCA_049282455.1 Actinomycetes bacterium | reverse complement strand
GCGCCCGGACGTCCCGGTGCACCCGGTGGCCGTCCGGCTCCCGCTGGTCGGCCCGGTGGCGCAGGCGGCGGGTACGCCGGCCGCCCCAGCACGACAGGAGCGCCCGCAGGCGGGGGTGGCGGCGGGTACGCCGGTCGCCCCGGCGGCGGTGGCGGAGGACGACCGGGTGGTCCCGGTCGCGGTGGCACCCAGGGAGCCTTCGGACGAGGCGGTGGCAAACCGCGAGGCCGCAAGTCACGTAAGCAGCGCCGTCAGGAGTTCGACAACCTCCAGGCGCCCACCATCGGCGGTGTCGCCGTCCCACGCGGACAGGGTGAGACCGTCCGGCTGCCCCGGGGCGCGTCGCTGACCGACTTCTCCGACCGGATCGGTGCCAACCCCGCGTCCTTGGTCCAGGTGCTGTTCAGTCTCGGTGAGATGGCCACAGCCACCCAGTCGCTCGACGAGGACACCTTCGCCCTGCTCGGGTCCGAGCTGGGCTACGACGTCGAGGTCGTCAGCCCCGACGACGAGGACCGCGAGCTGCTCGAGTCCTTCGACATCGACCTCGACGCCGAGGTCGCCGACCAGGAGGACGCCGACCTGGTGGCGCGGCCCCCGGTGGTCACCGTCATGGGTCACGTCGACCACGGGAAGACCAAGCTCCTCGACGCCATCAGGTCCACCGACGTCGTTTCCGACGAGGCCGGTGGTATCACCCAGCACATCGGCGCCTACCAGGTTCACGTGCCTCACGACGGCCGGGACCGCGCGCTGACCTTCATCGACACCCCCGGTCACGAGGCCTTCACGGCCATGCGTGCTCGCGGTGCGAAGGTCACCGACATCGCCGTTCTGGTGGTCGCGGCAGACGACGGAGTCATGCCGCAGACCGTCGAGGCCTTGAACCACGCCCAGGCGGCCGACGTGCCGATCGTGGTGGCGGTCAACAAGGTGGACAAGGAGGACGCGAACCCGGCCAAGGTGCGCCAGCAGCTCACCGAGTACGGGCTGGTGGCCGAGGAGTACGGCGGCGACACGATGTTCGTCGACGTGTCCGCCAAGAGCCGGCTGAACATCGACGGCCTGCTCGAGGCGGTGCTGCTGACCGCAGACGCGTCGCTCGACCTTCGCGCGAACCCCAACACGGAGGCTCGTGGTGTGGCCATCGAGGCGCACCTCGACCGCGGGCGAGGCCCAGTCGCCACTGTGCTGGTCCAACGGGGCACCCTGCACGTGGGCGAGGCGATTGTCGCCGGCGACGCGTTCGGGCGGGTCCGGGCGATGCTCGACGAGCACGGCGACCCCGTCGACGAGGCCGGCCCCTCGCGTCCCGTCCAGGTGCTCGGCTTCAGCTCGGTGCCGGGCGCCGGCGACCGGTTCATCGTGGCCGACGAGGAGCGCGTCGCGCGCCAGATCGCCGAGAAGCGGCAGGCCATGGAGCGCAACGCCGCGTTGGCCAAGGCCCGCAAGAAGGTCAGCCTGGAGGACCTGCAGAAGATCCTCGAGCAGGGCAAGATCGAGACGCTGAACCTGATCATCAAGGGCGACGTGTCCGGATCGGTCGAGGCCCTCGAGGACGCCCTGCTGAAGATCGACGTCGGCGAAGAGGTCACGATGCGGATCATCCACCGCGGAGTCGGTGCGATCACCCAGCACGACGTGACGTTGGCCTCGGCGTCCGACGCGGTCATCATCGGCTTCAACGTCCGGCCCGAGGGTCGGGCCCGCGAGCTCGCCGAGCGCGAGGGCATCGACATCCGGTACTACTCGGTCATCTACCAGGCGATCGACGAGATCGAGCAGGCCCTCAAGGGCATGCTCAAGCCGGAGTTCGAAGAGGTTGCGCTCGGCACGGCGGAAGTCCGCGAGGTGTTCCGATCGAGCAAGTTCGGGACCATCGCCGGGTCCTTGGTCCGCTCCGGCGAGCTCAAGCGGGGAACCAAGGCACGGCTCATCCGAGATGGAGCAGTGGTCGCCGAGAACCTCGAGATCACCGGCCTTCGACGCTTCAAGGACGATGTCACCGAGGTGCGTGAAGGGTTCGAGTGCGGGATCAACCTCGGATCCTTCAACGACGTCAAGGTCGACGACATCGTCGAGACGTTCGAGATGCGCGAGAAGCCCCGCGCCTGACCGGCAGCCCGGTGGACGAGTCAAGGTTCGACAAAGTGACCGGCACACGCGTGCCGGCTCGTCGAACCTTGACCCGCTCCACGGGGGTGTCCAGTTCCGCAAGACCGAGACGAGATGAGCCGTCGGACCGCCAGCTCAGCCGACAGCTCAAGGTGGACGAGGAGAACCCGTGACCGAGATGGACGCCCGCGCTCGTAAGCTGGCCGACCGCATCCACGAGATCGTGGCCCAGACCCTGGAGCGTCGGGTCAAGGACCCGCGGCTGGGCTTCGTGACCATCACTGACGCACGCATCACCAACGACCTTCGAGACGGCACGGTCTTCTACACCGTGTACGGCGACGAGACCGAGCGGGCCGACACCGCTGCGGCGCTGGAGAGCGCCAAGGGGATGCTGCGCAGCGAGGTCGGCAAGCAGACCGGTGTGCGGTTCACGCCGACGCTCGCTTTCGTGTTCGACGGGGTGCAGGAGAACGTCCGGCACATCGAGGACCTGCTGCAGCAGGCTCGCGAGGCCGACGCGCAGGTGCACCGGCAGGCGGCGGTGGCGCAGTATGCGGGGGAGCCGGACGCCTATCGACACCCCGAAGAGGAGACTGAGCAGCTGTGACGTCGGCTCCACCGTGTCCGGGCATCTCCGACGACACCTGGGACACCATCGTCACCGAGGTGATGGCAGCGCGGAACCTGCTCCTGCTTGGACACGTGTCACCAGACGGTGACGCTCTGGGATCGGCTCTTGCTGTCGGCCTTGCCATTCAGCGGTTGCCCGGTGATCGGAGGGTTCAGGTCTCCTTCGGTGACGAGCCCTTCGTGGTCCCGGCCAACCTCGCCTGGCTGCCAGGTCTGTCGCTGCTTGCCGAGCCGTCGCAGGTGGTCGAGCCCGACGTCGTCGTCACGTTCGACGCGAGCAGCGCTGACCGTCTCGGTCTGCTGCGTCCTGTCGCCGAGGCGGCCGACCATCTCGTGGTGGTCGACCACCACGCCTCCTACGACGGGTTCGGCACCATCGCCGCGGTCGACGTGCGGGCACCGGCGACCGCCGTCCTGGCCGACGAGCTGATCCGACGCTGCGGAGGCACGGTCGACCACGACGTCGCGGCCAACTTGTACACCGGCCTGGTTACCGACACCGGGTCCTTCAGGTACGTCGGGACCACCCCCGAGACCCACGCCCTGGCCGGGCGGTTGCTGCAGACGGGGATCCGCTTCGACTTGATCGCCCGTGAGCTGTTCGACACCGTCCCCTTCGACTACCTGGGCCTGCTCGGCCGAGCGCTCGACCGAAGCGTCCTCGAGCGTGACGCGGCTGGGGGTCTGGGGCTGGTGTGGACCGTCGTCCCGGCGCTGGAGCGTCAGCAGCTCGACCTGGCGTTCGACATGGTCGAGCCGATCATCGACACCGTGCGCAAGGCGGCGCAGGCGGAGGTCGCGTGTGTGGTGAAGGAGGACGACCTCGGCCAGCTGCGGGTCTCCATGCGCAGCAAGGGTCACATCGACCTGAGTGTCATCGCGATGTCTCTCGGTGGGGGAGGGCACCGCTACGCGGCCGGCTTCACCGCGGCGACCCGTGACCTGGACGTGGTGATCGAGTCGGTGCGCGCCGGCCTTCGCGAAGCTCCTCACCTGGTCTCGTGAGTCCCACCGACGGCATCGTGGTCGTCGACAAGCCGTCTGGCATGACCTCCCACGACGTCGTGGCCCGGATCCGTCGGGTGGCCGGCATGCGCAAGGTGGGTCACGCCGGAACGCTGGACCCCATGGCGACCGGAGTCCTGGTCGTCGGGCTCGGGCGGGCGACCCGGTTGCTCGGCCACCTGGCGGCAAACGACAAGCGCTACCTCGCCACGGTGCGCCTGGGCCAGTCGACGGTCACCGACGACGCGCAGGGCGAGGCGACCGGCGGCTCGTCGGCGGCCCGAGTCACCGCCGATGACGTCGTGCAGGGGGTCGAACCACTCACCGGCACGATCCAGCAGGTGCCCTCGGCCGTGAGCGCCGTCAAGGTCGACGGCCGCCGCGCCTACGAGCGCGTCCGCAGCGGCGAGGACGTCGTGCTGCCGGCCCGGCAGGTCGTCGTGAGCGCCCTGAAGGTCCTTGACCTGCGCCGCCCCACGGCCGACCTGCTCGACGTCGACCTCGACGTGACCTGCTCGTCGGGGACCTACGTGCGGGCACTGGCCCGTGACCTCGGGTCCGGCCTCGGAACCGGCGGTCACCTGACGGCGCTGCGGCGGACCAGGGTCGGCGGCTTCACGATCGACCAGGCCAGGCCACTGGCCGACCTCGAGACGTCGTTCACCTGCCTCTCGCTCGACGACGCGGTCGGGGCGGCGTTCCCCCGACGACACGTCGACGCGGACGACGCAGAGGCGGTTCGCCACGGCCGGCCCATCGCATCAGCGGGCGAGACCTCGCCGACCGGGGTGTTCGACGCCGACGGCCGCGTGCTGGCGCTGATGGCGCCGAAGGGTGACCACCTCGCCGTGCTCGTCGGGCTGGTCGGCTAGCCCGAGGACCACCGGGTCCGACGATCTGGCAAGGTGACCTGGTGTCCTCAGCCCTGGGTCCGGTTCGGCGGTTCGACGGCCTGTCCGACGTTCCCAGCGACCTGCCGCGCTCCGTGGTCGCGATCGGTGTCTTCGACGGCGTCCACGTCGGACACCGGGCGATCCTCGAGCACGCCCGGCGCCACTCGCTGGCGTTGGGCGGGCTCCCGGTGGTCGTGGTGACGTTCGACCCCCACCCCAGCGAGGTCGTGCGTCCCGGGAGCAGCCCACGGCAGCTCGCCACGGTCGAGCACCGCGTCGCCCTGCTGGGCGAGGCCGGGGCGGATGCCGTCCTGGTTCTGCCGTTCACGCCCGAGCTGGCCGCTCTGTCCCCCGAAGACTTCGTCGAGCAGGTGCTCAAGAACCGACTGCACGCGGCGGCGGTCGTGGTCGGGGCCGACTTCCGGTTCGGCCACCGCGCGGCCGGGACGGTCGCCACGCTGGTCGGCCTTGGCGAGCGGCTCGGCTTCACCGTCGAAGGGGTGACCCTGGTCGCCGGACCTGACGGCGCCGCGACGGCAGCGTCGTCGAGCTACGTCCGGCAGTGCGTGCTCGAGGGTGACGTCCACGAGGCGGCGCTGGTCCTGGGCCGACCGCACCGGGTCGAGGGCGTGGTGGTCCATGGCGACCACCGCGGCCGTGACCTGGGGTACCCGACGGCCAACCTCGGCCATGACGAGCGCGCCGCCGTCCCGGCCGACGGGGTGTACGCCGGCTGGCTGGTCGACCGGCCCTGGACCGATCCGGTCCGGTACCCGGCAGCGATCTCGATCGGCACGAACCCCACGTTCGCCGGGCGGACCCGCCAGGTGGAGGCCTACGCCTTGGACCGAGACGACCTCGACCTGTACGGCCACCCGGTCGCCTTCGACTTCGCCCACCGGCTGCGGGCCACCGAGACGTTCGACTCCGTCGACGCTCTGCTCGTCCAGATGGCTCAGGACGTGGTCCGCGCGCGGGCCATCCTGTCCACCCCAGCCGACCCAGCTGGCGCAGCGGGCGCGGATTCGGCCTGAGCGCCCCCCGCTGATACGCTGACCAGGCCGTTTGATCGGCCGCGGACGTCGAAGAGCCCGGGTGGACCTGCCCCGGAGCGCCGCGCAACGAGACACAAAGGAGAGTCGTGTCGCTCGACACTGCCACCAAGAAGTCGATCATGACCGAGTACGCCGTGCACGAGGGCGACACCGGCTCACCTGAGGTCCAGGTCGCGCTGCTGTCCCGCCGGATCGCCGACCTCACCGAACACCTCAAGTCCCACAAGCACGACCACCACAGCCGGCGCGGCCTGCTGCTGATGGTCGGGCAGCGACGTCGGCTGCTGAACTACCTGTCCGACACCGACGTCGAGCGCTACCGCAGCCTCATCGCGCGGCTCGGTCTGCGCCGGTGACCATCGAAGGGGAGCAGCCCACGGGCGCTCCCCTTCGTCGTTCACCCGCTCAGTCCGAAACGACCACGAACCATCCCATCTGAATATCGAACGCCCCCGGGGCGGTACGCAGACGGTCTCGCCGTCGTCGTCGCCGGTCCTCGGTAGTGGCGCCCCGGGCCGCCTCGGTGTCCCGGGAGCCTCGATCGAAGACCGAACGCCGACGTCGAAGCCTGGTGTGCCTCCCCTTGAAACCGAAGGAGGAGACCCATGGAGGGTCCCGACGTGAACTACAGCGAAGCCGTGATCGACAACGGATCGTTCGGCAAGCGCATCATCAAGTTCGAGACCGGGCGACTGGCCCGGCAGGCGGCCGGTTCGGCCGTCGCCTACCTCGACGACGACACCATGATCCTGTCGGCCACCACCGCGTCCAAGCGCCCGAAGGACCAGCTGGACTTCTTCCCGCTGACCGTCGACGTCGAAGAGCGCATGTACGCCATCGGCAAGATCCCCGGCTCGTTCTTCCGCCGCGAGGGTCGTCCGAGCGAAGAAGCGATCCTGACCTGCCGCCTCATCGACCGCCCGTTGCGTCCCTCGTTCGCCAAGGGTCTTCGCAACGAGATCCAGATCGTCGAGACGGTGCTGTCGCTGAACCCGAACGACCTGTACGACGTGATCGCGATCAACGCGGCGTCGATGTCCACGATGATCGCGGGCCTGCCGTTCAGCGGTCCGATCGGCGGCGTCCGGGTGGCTCTCATCGAGGGTCAGTGGGTGGCTTTCCCGACCCACGTCGACCTCGAGCAGGCCGTGTTCGACATGGTCGTCGCTGGTCGCATCGTCGGCGACGACGTCGCGATCATGATGGTCGAGGCCGAGGCCACCGACCAGACGGTGGCCCTGGTCGCCGATGGCGCGGTTGCCCCGACCGAGGAGGTCGTCGCCGCCGGTCTCGAGGCTGCCAAGCCCTTCATCCGAGCGCTGTGCGAGGCGCAGAGTGAGCTGGCCGCCAAGAGCTCCAAGCCGGTCGGTGAGTTCCCCCGGTTCCTCGACTACGAGGACGACGTCTTTGCGGCCGTCGAGGCAGCTGCATCGTCGTCGTTGTCCGAGGCGCTGACCATTGCCGGCAAGCAGGAGCGCGAGAGCACCCTGGACGCAGTGAAGGCCGAGACCGTCGAGCAGGTGGCCGCGAAGTTCGAGGGTCGTGAGAAGGAGATCAGCGGTGCATTCCGCGCGCTGACCAAGAAGCTCGTGCGCCAGCGGATCCTGCGCGACAAGGTGCGCATCGACGGCCGTACACCCACCGACATCCGCAGCCTCTCCGCCGAGGTCGGCGTGGTCCCGCTGGCCCACGGGTCGGCATTGTTCGAGCGCGGCGAGACCCAGATCATGGGAGTCACCACGCTGAACATGCTGCGCATGGAGCAGATGCTCGACACGTTGTCCCCGGACAACCGCAAGCGCTACATGCACAACTACAACTTCCCGCCGTACTCGACCGGTGAGACCGGCCGGGTGGGCTCGCCCAAGCGTCGCGAGATCGGCCACGGAGCGCTGGCAGAGCGCGCGCTCAAGCCCGTGCTCCCCAGCCGCGAGGACTTCCCGTACGCGATCCGGCAGGTGTCGGAGGCGCTGGGCTCCAACGGCTCGACGTCGATGGGGTCGGTGTGCGCGTCGACGCTGTCGCTGCTGAACGCCGGTGTGCCGCTCAGGGCTCCGGTGGCCGGTATCGCCATGGGTCTGGTGTCCGACGAGGTCGACGGCAAGACCGAGTATGTGGCGCTGACCGACATCCTCGGAGCCGAGGACGCGTTCGGCGACATGGACTTCAAGGTCGCCGGGACCCGCGACTTCGTGACGGCCCTCCAGCTGGACACCAAGCTCGACGGCATTCCCGCGTCGGTCCTGGCCGGAGCGCTCACCCAGGCCAAGGACGCCCGGCTGACCATCCTGGAGGTCATGGCCGAGGCCATCGACGCACCCGACGAGATGGCACCGAACGCCCCGCGGGTCATCAGCGTGAAGATCCCCGTCGACAAGATCGGAGAGGTCATCGGCCCGAAGGGCAAGATGATCAACTCCATCCAGGAGGACACCGGCGCCGACATCACCATCGAGGACGACGGCACGATCTACATCGGTGCCGTCGACGGGCCGTCTGCCGAGGCCGCCCGGATGGCGATCAACTCCATCGCGAACCCGACCATGCCGGAGATCGGCGAGCGCTACCTCGGTACCGTGGTGAAGACGACGACCTTCGGTGCGTTCATCTCGCTCATGCCTGGCAAGGACGGCCTGCTGCACATCTCGGAGGTCAAGAAGCTGGCCGGGAAGCCCCGTATCGACTCCGTCGACGAGGTCATCAAGGTCGGCGACAAGGTGCGCGTGGAGATCAAGGACATCGACGACCGCGGCAAGCTCTCGCTGGCCCCGGTCCTGGAGGAGTCACCCGAGGCCGGCACGCCTGCCGAGGTCTCTTCCTGACCGTGCGCCGACAGCGAGCTGCCGCCGAGCAGCGCCCGGGAAGCACACTGACGTTGCACCACGGACGAGATGGATCCGTGGTCAAGCGCACCGTGCTCCCGGGCGGGCTGCGTGTGGTCACGGAGTCCGTGCCCACGGTGCGGTCGGTCTCCTTCGGCATGTGGGTCGGTGTCGGCTCGCGCGACGAACGGGTCGCCCAGGCTGGCGCCACGCACTATCTGGAGCACCTGCTTTTCAAGGGCACCGAACGCCGGTCGGCCCTCGACATCTCGGCGTCGATCGACGCGCTCGGCGGCGAGATGAATGCCTTCACGGCCAAGGAGTACACCTGCTACTACGCACGGGTTCTCGACGCCGACCTTCCCGTGGCGGTCGACGTGGTGACCGACATGGTCACGTCGTCGACCTTGCTAGGTCAGGACATCGAGTCCGAGCGTGGTGTCATCTGCGAAGAGATCGCGATGCACGACGACGACCCGGGTGGTGTCGTGCACGACACGTTCGCTTCGGCGGTGTTCGGCCAGTCCCCGCTCGGTAGACCGATCCTGGGCAGTGTCGAGTCGATCGAGGCTCTGGCGGCCGACACCGTCCGTCGGTACTACCGTCGCTGGTACCGACCTGAGCACATCGTGGTCGCTGTTGCCGGGAACCTCGAGCACTCCGCAGTGGTTCGGCACGTCCGTAAGGCTTTCCGTGCGGCCGGGATCGAGCTCGATGGCGACCAGGCTCCGACTCCGCCGAGAGTGGGCGGGAGGCGACCCGCGTACCGGGCGGACGTCCTGCTCCACACGCGAGCGAGCGAGCAGGCGAACGTGGTGCTCGGAGTCCCGGGCATCAGCCGGACCGACGACCGCAGGTTCGCCCTCGGCGTCCTCAACGCCGCGCTCGGTGGTGGAATGAGCAGCCGCCTGTTCCAGGAGGTTCGTGAGAAGCGCGGGCTCGCGTACTCGGTTTACTCGTACAGCACGCAGTACGCAGACTCCGGGCTGTTCGGCGTCTACGCCGGGTGTCTGCCCCAGAAGGTCGACGAGGTCATCGAGCTGTGCAGCGGGGAGCTCGTCTCCGTTGCCGAGCGCGGGGTCACCGACGACGAGGTTGCCCGCGGCAAGGGGCAGCTTCGCGGGTCGTTGGTGCTCGGGCTGGAGGACACCGGTTCTCGGATGACTCGCATCGGCAAGAGCGAGCTGGTCCACGGCGAGCTGCTCAACGTCGATGAGCTCCTCGAGCGGATCTCGGCCGTCACACCCGACGACGTGCGCGCCGTGGCCGCCGACGTGCTCGGTGCGCGTCAGTCGCTGGCGGTCATCGGTCCCTTCGATCCCGACCGCTCGTTCGCCGCCGTCGGCTGACCGCACGACGAGGAGGCACAGTGCTGCGCATTGCCGTGATCGGTGCATCTGGGCGGATGGGTCGGCAAACCGCTGCGGCGGTCGACTCCGCTGCCGACCTCGAGCTGGTGGCCTCGATCGACCGGGACGGACTGGTGGCCCAGGCCGTGGCGGCGTCGGCCGACGTACTCGTCGACTTCACGACTCCCGCCGCCAGTCCGACCCTCGTCGGCGAAGCCGTTCGCCATGGTCTGCACGTTGTGGTCGGCACGAGCGGCTACGACCAGCAGCGTCTGGACGACCTGGCCGAGCTGCTGACCGACCACCCGACGGTCGGCGTCGTGGTCGTCCCCAACTTCGCGCTGGGCGCCGTTCTGCTGATGCGGTTCGCCCGCGAGGCGGCACCGTGGTTCGAGTCGGTCGAAGTCATCGAGCTGCACCACCCGGACAAGGTCGACGCCCCTTCGGGAACAGCCCAGCACACCGCGCACGAGATCGCCGCAGCCCGCTCCGCAGCGGGTGTCCCGAGGGCTCCTGATGCGACCGTCACTGCGTTGACGGGAGCGCGCGGTGCCAATGTCGACGGCGTCCCGGTCCACTCCGTGCGACTGCGTGGGCTGGTGGCCCACGAGGAGGTGCTGCTCGGCAACCACGGTGAGGCACTGACGATCCGGCACGACTCGTTCGACCGCGAGTCGTTCATGCCGGGCGTGCTGATGGCGGTACGTCAGGTCGGTGGGCGACCGGGCCTCACAGTCGGTCTGGAACCACTGCTGCAGCTCGACTGACGCCATGAGCGCCCGCCGGATCGTCGTCCTGCTCGTCCTGGCAACATCGGCTTACCTGCTGCTGCTGGCCCAGCGGGCGTGGCTTCTGATCACCTCGGGCGAGCCGCTCGGGCTCCTGCTCGGGGTCGGCGTGCTGATCCTTCCCGTCGTCGGGGGCGTGCTCGTCGTCCGCGAGCTGCGCTTCGGGTTGGCCACCCAGCTGCTCGCCGAGCAGCTCGAGGCCGAAGGTCGGCTACCGGTCGACGACGTGGCGCGCCGAGCGAGCGGTCGGGTCGACCGCGATGCCGCCGACCAGGCCTTCGTGGTCTACCGCGACCAGGTCGAGCGCAGCCCCGACGACTGTGGCGCCTGGTACGCACTCGCCATCGCCTACGACGACGCCGGCGACCGGCGGCGCGCTCGCGCGGCCATGCGCCGGGCCATCGCTCTGCAGCAGGCTCACGCCGCCGACTGACGGCGGCGCGCCTCGCCGCCCGCATCCCGCCACCAACGCTCGACAGCACCCGAGGCGATCGCAAAGCTCTCGGCGCGTCCGACGAAGTCAGGCCCGACCGAAGTCAAGGAGGTTCGGAACGGTCCGGTGTCCCTGAGGGTGACGACCACGACCTCGGCAGGCACCACGACAAACGGAATGCCGACCCCTCGGGCCCGGGACCGCACGACGCTCACGTCGACCACGTCGGACCACGGTGCGACGACGGTCCGCTGCAGTAGCACGACCCGAAGCCCGGCGTCGTTGACGTACACACCGCTGGCGAAGCCCCGTCCCAAGGCGATCAACACCCCGACCATCGGCAGAACCACTCCGACGAGGAACACCAGGCGAGCTGTAACGGGAACAGCGGGTGACAATGCAAGGAGCATCCCCATCGACAGCGGGTAGAACGCCAGGACCGCGCAGGCCACCACGAACGCGACCCGGGGGAAACCCGGTCGGTACGGGCGGACCCACGGCACCTGGCGGAAGGCGTCGTCGACCGGGCCCTGTGGCTGGTCCGGCCACAGCTTCCAGCCGCTTCGCCAGTAGCTCACGCGTTCATCATGGCCGACGCTCAGCCGGCCAGCGCCCGCAGCCCCGCGGTCACCACTGCGGCGCCGAGCACGACCACGAGGAAGGGCGCCCGCAACGTCAGCGCGACGAAGGCGAACGCCAGACCGGCGGCCCGTGCGTCGACCACGACAGCGCCGTCGGAGACGAAGATCTGGACGGCGCTCAGTGCCGCCAGCAGGGCGACCGGCACCAAGGTGGCCACCCGGCGCACGCGTGGTCGGTCCAGGGCCTGCTGCGGTACTGACAGCCCCAACAGCTTGAGCAAGTACGAGCCGACCGACGTCGCGAGCACGGCCGCCCACATCACGCGCCTCCGACCGGCGAGCGGTCAGGTCGCTCGCTGGCCGGTGTAGGCCAAGCGACGACGAAGGCGGCCGCTGCCGCCACCAGAACGGGCACGCCAGGTGGCAGGACCGGAGTCAGGGCCAGGGCGAGGGCAGCACCCAGCAGGGCCGTGAGTCGCGCGTCGAGCCGCGTCAGCCGTGGCCACAGCAGAGCAAGGAATGCCGCCCCCACCGCCGCATCGAGGCCGAAGTTCTGGGGGTCACCGACGGCGTTGGCGCCCACGGCGCCGAGCACCGTGGCGATGTTCCAGCAGACGAAGACCGCGGTCCCGGTGGACCAGAACCCCCAGCGTGCCGAGCGAGGGCTCGGCTGGCTGATCGTCATCGCCGTCGACTCGTCGAGCACGAGCTGGGCCGCCAGCCACCGCCTGGACGCCGGCAGGCAGAGCAGAGGAGCCAGCGACAGGCCGTACAGCGAGTTGCGGATACCTAGGAAGAGCGCGGCCAGTACAGCCGCGACGACCGAGCCACCGGCGGCGACGACACCGACGAACGCGAACTGGCTGGCACCGGTGAAGGTCAGGGTCGACAGGGCGATGGCCTGCCCCATGGTGAGGCCCGCCGTGACGGCGAGCGCACCGAAGGACAACCCGTACGTTCCGACCGCCAGACCAATGCTGGCAGCGTCGACCAGGATCCGTCGGCGTTCCTTGGCCCACTCCAGGTCTGGCGTCGCGCTCACGCGGCCTCCGGGCCGAGGTCGGTCACGAACCTCAGCTCACGCACAGTGCGGCCCTGCGCCTCCACCGACCGGAAGGCACCGTCGACGGCAAATCCGGCACCCTCGAGGTAGCTGCGGGCCTCGTCGTCGGCCGCGGGGACCCAGGCGACGATGGTGGCGACGCCGTCGGGCACCACCACGTCGACCGCTGCGGCCATCAGGCGTGAGCCGTGACCCCGACGCCGGTACGGCGGGTCGACGACCAGGAGGGCGAGCTCGTCGACGCCTGAGTCCGGGTCGCGGAGGTCGGGGTCGTCGGCCGGGGTCAGGGCCAGTGCGCCGACCACGACGTCACCGTCGAGTGCGACGAGCAGCCGGTGGCGCGGCGTGGGTGGGACGAGCACGGCACGCTCCCAGCTGCGGCCCATCGCGGCGGCGTCGAGGTCGGCAACGTCGGGCACGGCCCAGATGTCGGCCGGGAGGGCGGCCCAGACCCGCCGCTGGAGCTCGACGAGCGGCTCGACGTCGACGAGTCGCGCCGGGCGCACGCTGACATCGGCCATGGCCACATCCTGCCCGGGAGCGGCCGACGTCGTACCCTGCGGGGTCATGCGGGTGGTCGTCGTCGGGGCCGGAGTGATGGGGCTGTCCACGGCCCGGGTTCTGGCCGAGCGCGGTCATGACGTCGTGGCCCTCGACCGCTTCGCCGTGGCCAACACCTCTGCGTCGTCCTCGGGGCCCACCCGGATCTGGCGGCTCGCCCACGGCGAGCGGCGCATGGTCCGGCTGGCGCTGAGGACGACGTCAGCGTGGCACGACCTCGAGCGCCGAACCGGCCGCACCCTGCTCAAGCAGGTCGGCCTCCTCTGGCGCGGCGACGATGCCGTCGACGTGCACCGCGCCTGCGTGGCCGAAGGCGTCGTCGCGGACTTGGTCGACCACGACCGCCAGGCCCAGCTGTTCCCCGAGCTGCGCCCGGACCGGGCCCGTGCTGCGGTCTGGCAGCCGGAGGCGGGCGTGGTGCTCGCCGCCGACGCACTCGACGCCCAGGTCGAGCTCTTGGCCCGGGCCGGAGGGGCGCTGAGCGTGGGGGAGAGGGTCCTGGATGTGGTGCCCAGGTCGACAGGCGGCGTCACGGTCACCAGTGAGCGAGCCACGTACGAGGCCGACGTCGCTGTGGTCACGACTGGGCCGTGGGCGTCGGAGCTGCTGGAGCGGCTCGGCGTCGACCTGGCCCTGCGGCCGCTGCTGGAGCAGGTCTCGTACGTCAACGGTCCGCCGGGTTGGGAGGAGCGGCCCTGCGTCATCGACGACTTCACGCGACACGGCGGTCAGGCCTTCTACGCCATGCCGACACCCGGGGTCGGCTACAAGGTCGGCATCGACACGCCGCTGCGGCCTTGGCGATCCGACGACCTCGACCGCAGCCCCAGCCCCGAACGGGCAGTCTTGACCCAGTCGTTGGTCGAGCACCACCTCTCGGGGTTCGGCCCGTCGCTGCTTCGCTCCGAGGTCTGCAGCTGGACCGCCTCCCCGGACGAGAGCTTCGTTCTCGACCGGGTCGGCGACGTGGTGATCGGCTGCGGCGACTCGGGCCAGGGCTTCAAGTTCCTGCCGGTCCTGGGCGAGATCCTCGCCGACCTCGCCACCGACGTGAGCCTCGACGCCGACTCCGGGTCGTTCTCACTCGCACGCTTCCGCTGAGACCGGAACCGTCCCGGGCCCGGTC
>JBAPUB010000334.1:0-2080 GCA_049282455.1 Actinomycetes bacterium | reverse complement strand
GCAACCTGCTGGTCTACGGCGAGGGCCGGGGCGAGCGGCCGCACCTGGCCGCGTATGCGCACCTCGACGTCACCGACGTGGTCGAGGGCGCCAGCGCCGAGCTGGTCGTCGACCCCGCGTGGCGCAGTGAGGGGATCGGCCGCCTGCTCGGCCACGCACTCATCGCGGAGTCACCCGACGGCCGGCTGCGGCTGTGGGCGCACAGCGACCATCCCGGCGCCTCGGCCCTGGCCCGGTCGATGGGGCTGGTCCAGACCAGGCACCTCCTGCAGATGCGTCGGTCGCTGTTCGCCCCACTGCCCCGACCCGCGCTTCCCGAGGGCGTCAGCGTCCGTCCGTTCCGACCGGGAGCCGACGACGCCGACTGGCTCGCGCTCAACGCCCGCGCGTTCTCGGCCCACGCAGAGCAGGGCAGCTGGACCCTCGACGACCTGCGCCAGCGGGTCGACGAGCCCTGGTTCGACCCGTCCGGCTTCTTCCTGGCCGAGCGCCATGGACCTGCTGGGGCCACACTGGTCGGGTTCCACTGGACCAAGACGCACGGCAACGACCCGAGTGCCCACCGGGCCCACGGTCACGACGACCCAGACGACCCCGCCGAAGCTCACGGCCACGGGCACGAGCCGATCGGCGAGGTGTACGTCGTGGGCGTCGACCCGAGCGAGCAAGGCCAAGGCCTGGGTCGCGCCCTCACGCTCGTCGGGCTGCAGCACCTGCGCAGCCGCGGCCTGTCCGAGGTGATGCTGTACGTCGACGCCGACAACGCCGCCGCCATCGAGCTCTACCGAAGCCTGGGGTTCACCGACTGGGACGTCGACGTCATGTACGGCCAGGCTCCCTGACCCGGCCGGCCACGTTGGCGAAATGTCGGCGCAGCCACAGCGACACGTACACCAAGCCGACCAGCGCAGGCACTTCGATCAGCGGCCCGACGACCCCAGCGAGGGCCTCACCGGAGGTAACCCCCCAAACTCCGATGCTGACCGCGATGGCCAGCTCGAAGTTGTTGCCGGCAGCGGTGAAAGCAACTGTGGCCGTCTTGGGGTAGCCAAGGCCAGAGCGTGCGCCCACCACGAACGAGGTACCCCACATGACGGCGAAGTACACGAGCAGCGGGACGGCGATCTGGAGCACCGAGACCGGGTCGGACAGGATGGCGTCGCCCTGCAGCGCGAACATGACCACGATCGTGAACAACAGCCCGTACAGCGCGAAGGGGCTGATCCACGGCACGAACGTCGTCTCGTACCAGTCGCGTCCCTTCACCCGAAGACCGATCCTGCGGGTGAAGTACCCGGCGACCAAGGGGATGCCCAGGAAGATCAGCACCGCCTTGGTGATCTCCCACGTGGAGAAGGTGACGTCCTGGGTGCTTAGTCCCAGCCAGCCGGGAAGGATCCTCAGGTAGAACGTGCCGAGCAGCGCGTAGGCGAGGATCTGGAACACCGAGTTGATCGCCACCAGGAGCGCGGCAGCCTCACGGTCACCACACGCCAGGTCGTTCCAGATCAAGACCATGGCAATACATCGCGCTAGCCCGATCACGATGAGACCGGTGCGAAACGCCGGCTGGTCGGCCAGGAACACCCACGCCAGGGCGAACATCAGGGCCGGACCGATGACCCAGTTCAGCAGCAGCGACAGCCACAGCAGCCGACGGTCGCCGGTGACCCGCCCCATGTCCTCGTACTGCACCTTGGCGAGCACCGGGTACATCATCAGCAAGAGGCCGAGGGCGATCGGCAGCGATGTCTGGCCCACCTTCACCGCGTCGAGCGTCGCCTGCACTGACGGAACCAGCCTGCCGAGCAGCAGGCCCGCGACCATCGCAGCCAGGATCCACACCGGCAGGAACCGGTCGAGCCGAGACAGCCTCTGGAGCACGGGCTGCTCGGCGGAGTTCGGTGGGCGTCTGGCGTTGAGCACACCTGAACCGTGCCCCGCCGCCGCACTTCCGTCCAGGGTCCCAAGTCCGCCCCCTGAGGGCGGTGCCCGACCGCTCACCTACAGGCGGCCCTGGACTCCACCCGGGTGAGTCGGGACCTTGGGCCGTGTGCTGTTCACCGACAGGTGAGACGAT
>JBAPUB010000333.1:0-9659 GCA_049282455.1 Actinomycetes bacterium | reverse complement strand
CTCACAAGGGGTCCACCGACCTGCTGACGATCCATGCGTGCTTGCCGACCTGCCGGTCGCGGGTGAATCCGTACTGCTCGAAGAGCTCGACGGTCGCGCTGAACAGGAAGCGGCCTGGCGCCTCGCGGCCGGTCGTCACCTCGGGGATGGCCTCGACAAGGCCGCCACCGGCCCGGGCGATCAGGTCGAGCGCGCCTTCCAGCGCCGCCCGTGCGATGCCTTGGCCGCGATGCTTCTTGTCAACGTAGAAGCAGGTGATCCGCCAGTCCGGAAGCGGCGGCGGCTGCTTGTCGTACTCGCGCTTGTGCTTGATGCCCGGGAGCTCTTCGGGGCTGCCGTACTGGCACCACCCCTGGGCCGTGCCGTCCTCGTCGAGCACCAGCGCCGCGTGAGCGCGGCCTGTCCGGACTCGGTCCTCCTTGACCGAGCGGTAGCTGATCCCTTTCTGGCCGCACTCTGGGTGATACCCGATGCACCAGCAACCGCCGAAGATTCCGTTGTTGCGTTCGACAAGCTCTGCGAAGGCATCCCACGTGGAGGCGTCCAGAGGCCGGGTCGTCAACGACATGGGCGAGTCCTTTCGGGCGTGAGCACCTTCATCTTCGCGCCTCTCAAGCCTGCCGAGAGGGTCTCGCCAGGTCTCCGACGTAGGCCGCGAGGTGCTCGCCGGTCAGGGTGGAGCGGGCGGCGACGAGGTCGGCCGGTGTGCCCTCAAAGACGATCCGGCCGCCCTCGTGGCCGGCACCGGGGCCGAGGTCGATGATCCAGTCGGCGCGCGCCATGACCGCTTGGTGGTGCGCGATCACGATGACCGACTTGCCGGAGTCGACGAGCCGGTCGAGCAGGCCGAGCAGCCGCTCGATGTCTGCGAGGTGCAGGCCAGTGGTCGGCTCGTCGAGGACGTAGACGCCGCCTTTCTCCGCCAGGTGAGTGGCCAGCTTGATCCGCTGCCGTTCGCCACCTGACAAGGTGGTGAGCGGCTGGCCGAGAGTGAGATAGCCCAGCCCGACGTCTGCGAGGCGACCGAGGATCTTGTGCGCGGCCGGGATGTGGGCATCGCCGTCGCCGAAGAACTCCTCGGCCTCGGCCACCGGCATCGCGAGCACCTCGCTGATGTCCTTGCCGCCGAACGTGTACTCGAGCACCGACGACTCGAACCGCTTCCCCTCGCACACCTCGCAGGGAACGGCAACGCCGGCCATCATCGCCAGGTCGGTGTAGATCACTCCGGCGCCGTTGCAGGCGGGGCACGCGCCCTCGGAGTTGGCGCTGAACAGCGCCGGCTTCACGTCGTTGGCCTTGGCGAAAGCCTTGCGGATCGGGTCGAGCAGTCCCGTGTACGTCGCGGGGTTGCTGCGTCGCGAACCCTTGATGGCTGCCTGGTCGACCGACGCCACGTCGTCACGGCCCGACACCGAGCCGTGGATCAGTGAGCTCTTACCGGACCCGGCCACACCGGTCACGACCACCAGTACGCCCAGGGGAATGTCGACATCGACGTCCTGCAGGTTGTGGGTGCTGGCGCCGCGAACCTCCAGGACCCCGGACGGGGTCCGCACCGACGTCTTCACGGCAGCGCGGTCACCCAGGTGCCTCCCCGTGACCGTGCTGCTGGCCCGCAACCCCTCGACGGTGCCCTCGAACATGATCTCGCCACCGGCCGTCCCGGAGCCGGGGCCGAGGTCGACGACATGCTCGGCGATCGCGATCGCCTCCGGCTTGTGCTCGACGACGAGCACCGTGTTGCCCTTGTCGCGCAACCGCAGCAGCAGGTCGTTCATCCGCTGGATGTCGTGGGGGTGCAGGCCGATGGTGGGTTCGTCGAAGACGTAGGTGACGTCGGTCAGCGAGGAGCCGAGGTGGCGGATCATCTTGACTCGCTGCGACTCGCCGCCCGAGAGCGTGCCCGACGGCCGGTCCAGCGACAGGTACCCCAGACCGATCTCCACGAAAGAGTCGAGGGACTGGTTCAGCGCCGCGAGCAGCGGCGCCACCGTGGGCTCGTCGAGGCCGTGGACCCAGTCCGCGAGGTCGCTGATCTGCATCGCGCAGGCGTCGGCGATGCTGATCCCCTTGATCTTCGATGATCGGGCCGCGTCGCTGAGCCTGGTACCTGAGCACTCGGGGCAGACGGTGAACGTCACCACCCGCTCCACAAAGGCCCGGATGTGCGGCTGCAGCGCGTCGACGTCCTTCGAGAGCATCGACTTCTGGATCCGCGGGATCAGGCCTTCGTAGGTCAGGTTGATGCCGTCGACCTTGATCTTGGTCGGCTCCTTGTAGAGCAGGTCCTGGAGCTCTCGCTTGGTGAACTTCTTGATGGGCTTGTCGGGGTCGAAGAACCCGCAGCCACCAAAGATCCGGCCGTACCAGCCGTCCATGCTGTAGCCGGGGATCGTCAGGGCACCCTCGTTGAGCGACTTGCTGTCGTCGTACAGCTGCGTAAGGTCGAAGTCAGTCACCGACCCACGGCCCTCGCAGCGCGAACACATCCCCCCGGTGATGCTGAAGCTGCGTCGTTCCTTGACGGTCCGCCCGGCGCGCTCGACCGTGACCGCACCGGCGCCGCTGATCGAGGCCACGTTGAACGAGAACGCCTGGGGCGAGCCGAGGTACGGCTTCCCGAACCGGCTGAACAGGATGCGCAGCATCGCGCCGGTATCGGTGGCGGTGCCGACGGTGGAGCGGGCGTTGGCACCCATCCGCTCCTGGTCGACGATGATGGCCGTCGTCAGCCCTTCGAGGACGTCGACCTCAGGCCGCGCCAGCGTCGGCATGAACCCCTGTACGAAGGCGCTGTAGGTCTCGTTGATCAGCCGCTGCGACTCAGCGGCGATCGTGCCGAAGACCAGCGAGCTCTTGCCCGAGCCGGAAACGCCGGTGAACACCGTCAGCCGGCGCTTCGGGATCTCGAGGCTGACGTCCTTGAGGTTGTTCACGCGCGCACCGTGCACACGAATCAACTCATGACTGTCAGCGATGCGTGGCGCCGTCGACATCTATGTCACCCCGGTGGCCTTGCTCATCGTGTCTCCGTTTCTGCGATCGGCCGCCCTGGCGGTCTCCGTGGGCGTGGCCTGGCTGGATCTAACCAGTGAGGAGAGCTCCCTCTACCACCGCTGCCGAAATCGAGTGGAAGCGCGAGCCAGGTCCTCGGCCAAACCCGCGTTGGACACGCAGTGCCGTTCCGCTGGGCCGAGTCGTCCTCGAGCCGCCTGGGTAGGGTGGGGTCATGAGCCTGGGAACCGTCGTCGTCGTCGTGCTGGTAGTCGGTTTTGTGGTCAGCGTGATCTGGGGAATCGTCTGGGCACTGCGCAAGAAGTAGCGCGGCGGGCATTGAGCTGCATCCGCGGTCATCAGCGGGTCAGTGGACCCCGAAACACAGCGGGTGGCCAGCGGGGCTCGCATAGACCGCGAACATCTCCTCACCGTCGGGGTTGTCTGCTGGTCTCTTCGCGCCCTGCAGCTGACGGCCGCCCAGCTCGACCGCCAGGCGGTCTGCGGCCTCCAGGTCGTCTACATGGAGGTCGACGTGCACCTGTTGCTGTTGGGGACCAGTAGGCCAGTCCGGAGCCACGTGGTTCGGAGCATGTTGCACGCCCATCACCCAATCGCCGTCGACCACGATGCTGTGCCAGTGTTCGTCGCGGTGCACGACGCCGCCCAAGAGGCCAGCCCAGAACCTGCTCTCGGCTTCGACGTCACTGGCGTCAAAGACAATCACTCGCCTCGCGATCTTCACGTCAGGCTCCCGTCTCGCCGCCCTTCATGAGTCCTCCCGGCACCCTGGGCCAGCGCGTCTAAGGCGTCACGCAGGCGGTGGCGGCAGGATCAACCATGCCTCCGATACTGCCGGATCTTGACCTTCCGCGATCTCCGATCCTGTGTCTTTGGGGTCTGCGATCTTCGGGTCGGTCAGCGTGAGGGACCGCTTGTGGCTCTGCTGGACGGTCACGGTCAGGACACGGCAAGTCCGCTAGTTGATGATTTCGCCGCCTTCATCTGCGCGGATCGCCGCCAGTCGGTCGCGCCATTCCTGTAGCGCCGCGGGGGTGAGCCGCGTCCAGTCGGTGACCTCGTCGACGATCCTGAGAGGATCACGGCTGCGGTAGGACCGGGTCGGGTTACCGGGGAACTTCTTGTCGGTCACGTTCGGATCGTCCTCGAACGCCCCGGTCGGCTCAACGGCGTAGACGCGCGGAGCAGCATCGCCTGCCGCGAGTTCCGCAGCGAGCCCCGCACCGTGACGCAGAGCGGTGAAGTAGATGTGGTTCATCACTACCTCGGGTCGGTAGTTCGACCGGAAGCCCGCGGTGAGGAGTTCGCCCACCCGTAGATCGGCTTTCGTGCCATGGAAGAACGGCCCCTCATCCAACGCGTCACTCATCGCCACAGCCTCCGAGTAAGACAACGGTGCACCAGGGCATTTTGCCCGATCCTGCCCCGATAACCGAGCCCAAACGGCACACGCATCGGCGATGGCGTGCAACGGGAGGAGCAGCGGTGAGTCCGACTCTGACCTGCGACCGGTCCGTTCTGTCGGATGCGACCACAGCCGCCTGTGGGATCCCATGTGGGGATCGACACCGAGACGAGCGGTTGACTCCAACGGCCACACCGACCCCAGTGACGAGTCGGCCGGCCCGATTGTGCGGCAGCATGTTGTGACGTTGGTTGGGTACGATGTCGCTTCACCTACGATGGGAAGCCGATGGCCAAGAACACGATCTGCCTCTGGTTCGACGGTGACGCCGAAGCAGCCGCGCGCTTCTACGCTGCAACCTTCCCCGACAGCCGGGTATCGGCTGTCCACCAAGCGCCCGCCGACTACCCGTCCGGAAGCGCCGGGGACGTACTGACAGTGGAGTTCACGGTCGCCGGCATTCCCTGTCTGGGCTTGAACGGTGGTCCCGGGTTCCCGCAGACCCAAGCCTTCTCGTTCCAGATCGCCACCGACGACCAGGACGAGACCGACCGCTACTGGAACGCCATCATCGGCAACGGCGGGCAGGAGAGCGACTGCGGCTGGTGCACCGACCGTTGGGGCCTGTCGTGGCAGATCACGCCACGCGTGCTGACCGATGCGATGGCCGCAGGGGGCGATGAGGCCCGGCGCGCCTTCGAGGCCATGCTGACGATGCAGAAGATCGACGTCGCGGCGATCGAGGCGGCCCGGCGCGGCTGACGCTCACTCCACCCGGACGCCCGCTTGCACGTCCCAACAGTTGGGGGCTCATGGTGACGGACACCACCTGCCACATGTCGATCTCACTGGACGGTTTCGTCGCGGGGCCGGACCAGAGCCGCGAGGAGCCCCTGGGAAGGCGGGGGCGGGAGCTGCACAGCTGGCACATCGGCGACCCGCGGGCCAACAACGCTGACAAGGTCGCGAACGAGTGGCTCATGCGCCCACGGGGTGCCTACGTGATGGGGCGGAACATGTTCGGCCCCATCCGTGGGGACTGGGACGAGGACTGGTCTGGCTGGTGGGGCCCCGAACCGCCGTACCACGCGCCGGTCTTCGTGCTGACCCACTACCGCCGTGACTCGATCCAGATGGACGGGGGGACGACGTTCCACTTCGTCGCCGAAGGGTTCGACGCGGCCTACTCCGCAGCGTGTGAGGCCGCCGGAGGCAACGGGGTAGACATCGCAGGTGGGGCCTCGACCGTCCGACAGGCGTTGACCGCCGGTGTGATCGACGAGCTCACCCTCGACATCGCGCCCGTTCTGCTCGGTTCGGGCGAGCGCATCTTCGACGGGGTTGAGTCCTTCGGCTTCGAGCCCGCCGAGGTGCTTCACTCACCGCTGACCACCCACATCCGGTACCGTCGCGTCAGCTGAATCCGCGGCCCGCCACCCCGCGGCGAAGCCGAAGCTGACGGTGAACCTGCCCGCGCGGGCGGGACGGACCTGGGCGTGCGAACTTCAGACACCATGGCGATCGTCCTTCTGAGCCCGGGGCTCCTGAAGCTCAAGAGACGGGTGTCCGGCTACCGGCGTACCTCCGGCGCAGAGTGCACTGGTGTGCTGACGCGGGCCTGGTCTGACGGGGCGACAACGGCGTCGGTCGCTTTCGGCCAGGTCCACGCGTAGTAGACGATGCCTGCCATCAGTGCGGTCTCGGCGAGGCTGCCGAGGATGTAGTAGTAGTTCGACTCGCCGATGGCGCCGCCCGCGATGGTAACGGCATATACGACGGCCAGGACGATGCTCGCCATCCGCGTGACCCTCACAGGCAGGACAAGGCTGAGGAACACCATCAGGCTGGGAATCACAACGTAGATGGTCACACCCAGCAAGAAGCCTTGTCCGATGGTGAAAGCGAACATCTTGCCGGCTTCAATGTCGGCACGTATGTCGGCTCGGAACATGCTGAACAAGTCCACGTACACGAAGATGAACAGCATGGATGCCCACAGTGCGGCGATCTTGATCCGCGGGTTGATCCAGGAGTCCTGGTAGACGGTCGTGGCGGACATGAGTGGCTCCCAACATTCTGTTCGGGTCTGTGACACCCGACGACGGGACACGGAGGACGCCGCCTCCAGGTCAAACCTCCACCGTGGTCCCGCGGGTCGCCAGAGGCGCAAGTCCCCTCGTGAGAGCTGCTGCTTCGGGCTAGGAACGACCACGACACTGCTGCCGCAGCGACAGCCATAGCCCGGCTGACCCGACCATTAGGACGATCACGATGAAGGAGGGTTGCCCCCAACTGGTCGCCGACCAGGAGGTGGCGAAGTAGAGAGTCCAGACGCCGGCGATTGCCAGGACTGTGCAGCTGACTGTTGTCCCGACATGCGCTCCTCCTTGGGCGGTACAGACCGTGAACTTGAGGCTCGCAACCCGTCCTGGAAGTGTCGCATTACCAGAGTCAACATGATGCGAGATCGGCACATCGGTGCGGTGCCCCATTCGCTCCGCTCCGTCGGTCATCGTTGGAGCCCTTTGTGCGGCTAGGGGCTACCTTGGTCGTCCACGGGAGGCTTCCATGACAACGCGCGCCAAGACGACTCTGGGCTGGATCTTGATTCTGGCGGCCGTTGTGGTCATGGCCTGCTTCGCCTACCAGTCGAGCACGTACAGCAACCGGTTGGCCAGCTGGGAAGTCGATACGCAACAGGCGATGATGAACTTCAGGATCGCGGCGGCGATGCCCCAGAAGCCCTCTCTGTGGTCCTACGGTCTCGCAGCTGGAGGTTTGGCGGTCGGCGGCGTAGTCATCCTGATGTCCGCCGCGGACGACAGGAGCCGGGCTTTGAGGGACACCGCCGAAGGCGGAGCCATCGGCGCTGGCCCGGCTGAGTGACTCTCAATCCGAAGGGCATATCGGCACTTCGCGAGTGACGCCGTTCTCTGCAGCGATGACGTCTGGTGGCTGATCGTCGTTGCGGTGACCGATCTGGATGGTGAGACTCTGCCCATGATTGAACGCAGCAACCCTGTCGGCCTTCACCGGCCGCCGGGTTACCACCACGTCACAGTTGTCCAGCCCGGAGTCACGGTTCATCTGGCTGGGCAGTGCCCGCTCGATGCCGACGGCACGCTGGTCGGAGAGGGCGACCTCGTCGCACAAGCGGGGCAGGTCGCACGAAACATCGAGTCCGCGCTCGCATTTGCCGGGGCCACTCCCTCGGACGTGGTGCGCACAGTGATCTACGTCGCCTCAGATGACCGTGCAGCTCTGAGCGACGTATGGACTTCGCTGACGTCCTCAGCGGTGGCGGATGCCTTCTTGTCAGCCGCCACGCTGCTGGGGGTCGCGCAGCTCGGGTTTGCCGGACAACTCGTCGAGGTGGACGTCACGGCGGCACTCACGTCCTGATCGGCAACGTTCTTGACCTGATACGCCGTTCGTCGACAGGGTGAGGGTATGGCTGACAGATGGGTAGATCCCGCCGAGGATCCGCGAACCTACGGCAACCCTGAGGGCGAGAAGGCAACGTTGCGGGAGTACCTCGACAACTACCGATTGACTTTGGAGATGAAGTGCGGCGGCCTGAGCGCCGAGCAGCTCGCCCGGCGCTCAGTCCCGCCGAGCACGTTGAGCCTGCTCGGGTTGATCCGACACGTGGCGCAGATGGAGAATCACTGGTTCCAGAGGGTCCTTCAGGCGAGGACCGACGGGCCGAGCCTGTTCAAGCACGAGGACGACAGGGACGCGGACTTCAACGGCGCGATCGCCGACCCGGCTGTAGTCGAGGAGGCTTTCGCCGCGTGGAAGGCAGAGATCGGCGCGGCCGACAAGTGGCTCGAAGAGCTCAACGAGGACGATCTCGGGCGGCACGTGTCGATGGGCGAGGAGACGGTGAGTATCCGGGACGTCATCGTTCACGTGGTGGAGGAGTACGCCAGGCACGCAGGCCACGCCGACCTATTGCGCGAGTGCATCGACGGCCGCACCGGTCAGTGACCAGCGATCGGCGGGCCGAGCCCGTGCGACATTCGCGCCCGGGACCGGCACATCGGAGGGTGGCCGGCGAGGACCTAGACTCGATCGCTCACAGACATCGTTCGTCAGGACGAGACCGTCGTGGCCGGGCTCCAGCCCATAATGGTCGCTCGATACGCGACGCAGGAGTCTGTATCGCGTTGCCAACCCCTGGGATCTCCTCACTGGTCAACGACCGTAGGTCGAGGGCGGGCCTAGGACCGGAAAGGCCGAACCCAAGGCCGCATGGGAACACCGGGAACTCGATGTTGGGGCTGACTTCCGAGTTCATCCGGGTCACGAATGGGTCGCCAACCGGAAGCATCAAGTAGCCGGTTCTTCCTCAGTTGTCGAACCGGATTGGTGGACCGATGCGCCGCCCTCGTCCGTCCCGAACCTCTCCCGCGGCTGAGCCCGGCGCACCTGGCCGCGGCCGGGCTTCTGGCCCGTCATGCCGGGCGCACTCGGGACGCCCACGCGCTGGACCTACGCACGTTCTTCGGCTGGTGCCAAACCCGCGTGATGGAGGTGTTCGCGATGAGCCGCCCCCACGTGGAGCTGTATGTCCGCTGGATGGAAAAAGAGCGCGGATACGCCCCCGCCACCACCGCCCGGCGGCTGTCCACCGTGGTGGGCTTTTCCGGTTCGCCGCCATCGACGGCTACCTGGACCGCTCGCACGCACCCGATCAGGGGCCCGGATGGACCGCAACGCCGCCAGCCGCATCGTCCACCGGCTAGCCAAACGAGCCGGCATCGAGCACAAGGTTGGCTGCCACGCCCAACGCCACGCCAACTACATCGTCTCTGCTTTCATCGCCGGCGCCGCCTGACCCAGAGCCCCAGACCCGGCATTCGACACCACGGCGATCGGTGACACCTTGGCGGCTTGGCAACTACCGTGAGCCCATGTATCGCACCCTGGTGATGTTCCCTAGATCTGCCAGTCCGACGGAGGTCGAAGCTCTGATCGGGGGTATCGCCTCGTCAATGAGGTCGACGGCTGACTGCCAGTCGATTACTCGCAGTGCGGGCGCGCTCATGGGCCCAGGCGCGAAGGCAGGCGATGTGGGCTGGATCCTTGAGGCGGACTTCACCACGTTGGATGGTGCAATGGCGGCCCTGCAGGCCCCCGGCTTCCAGGAATTCAAGACCGCAACTGAGTCGCTCGGGACAACGCTCTTCCTGTTTGAGTTCCAGGAGGTCTGAGGCTGCCGCGATGCCGATGT
>JBAPUB010000332.1:0-3600 GCA_049282455.1 Actinomycetes bacterium | reverse complement strand
GCTCCAGACCGGTGGACTGAAGGTCTTCGTGGCCGAAGACCGAGACGAGGTTGTCGGCTTTGCGGCGTGCGTTCAGGTTCCCGCGTCGCTCCGCTTAGGTCACTGGTGGCAGATCCGTGATCTCTTCGTCGTGCCGACGTACAGACGCCAAGGGATCGGCCTAGCCCTGCTCGATACGGTCCGGTCGGCAGCCGAGACGGCCGGAGCGCTCCGCTTGGGTTTACAGACCGAGGAAACCAACGAAGCCGCAGTCGCCATCTATCGACGAATTGGCTACGCCCCTGTCGCCGGCTACCTCAGTCTGACCCTCCCCTTGCCCGCGGGATAGACAGCTCCGCACCGAAGACCCCCGCAGACGCGTACCTGACTCTGAGCCGCTGAGGCTGCACGCGAAGCGCCGCTAGGTGCGGTCCGCGTCCGAGTCGGGAACCTGGCTACAACGGCAGAGACGTCTGACTAAGAGACATTGTCCGGAGGGGCAGCCGTCCGGTGCGCTCGCAGACGCCATCTTGAATCTCGCAGGAGCATCGTTGCTCCCCCTCTCTTCGTAACGGGCGCAGAACGAGCCTTGTGCGTCATCGCACCGACGCGGAGCCCTACATCCCGCTCTCGGCAGCCCGCCGCTGAGCCTCGAACGCTTGCCAGATGGTGGTGAAGAGGTGCTCGGCCTCGATGAAGTCATCTAGCTCTTCAAGTTCTACTCCGCCGTAGGCGCGTAGGAAGTCCGCGACGAACCCTTCGCTTCCTCCAGCGGCACGGGCTTCGGCGACGAGCCCTGCGACGTCCCAGTGGACTGGGCCGACACAGGCGTCCTCAAAGTCGTTCCAGAGGAGCCCGATGTCGGTGCGGAACAGGTTTGAGAGCGACGCGTCGGCATGGATCGCCTGCACGGGCAGTGAGCTGTCGAAGACGGTGGGAGTAAGCGTTTGGAGCTGGCCGCGCAGGGAATCGATGGTCTGATTGTCAAGCTTCGGCGATGGATGCAGCTGGACAAGAAGCTGGTCAAGCCAGTCACGCACGTCCCGGAGCGTCCCGAGCTCGCCCGCGAAGTCGGCCAGCGCGGCGTGCAGCACGCGTAGCGAGCCGCCAAGTTCGTGTGCAGACGGTAGAGCCCCGGAGGTGTCGTGCTCGACGAACTCCCAGAAGGTCATCCAGAGTCCGTCACGCTGGTATGGCCTGGGTGCAAACGCGTCACTGGGCGGCACGCCTAAGCCCCGTCCTCCCAGCAAGACTCCGATGGCGACCTCGCGGGCAAGCCACGCCTCGACATCCTGGTGCAGTACCGCGGTGGCAGTCATCACTCGCGCAACCACCGGAGCCGGTTTGAGATGTACAACCACGTTGCTACCTCCAGCCAGCACGACTGCGTCGTCGCAGGCCACGGAATGAGCAAGCGCGACTTCCCGTGCCGCCGCCAAGGCACGCGCCATACCGGGCTTCTCATACATGTCGCACAAGATGCCAGACTCACGGCAAGGCAGGTTCTCGATCTGATTCAACCTTCCTGCCGCTCGCGTGCTGCACGGACCAGTTCGATGAGTCGCGAGGCTGCACGCGAAGTGCCGTTCTCACTCGGTTTCCACGGCAAGATCCGGCAGGATGTGCGCCGGTCCATCCGCCCTTGTCTGCGTCGACGCGGCGCCGACTCCGTGACGCGGAGCAGTGGAGCCCCGGGTGAGTCAGCCCGCCTCTGGGCCTTCCACCGGAAAGACGACCGGCCCCTCGCCGACACGAACGAGCACGACCTCCCCCGGGGAGCTCGACGTGTTGCCCTCGCGGTGGACCGCATGCTTGGGCACCTGGAAGTACTCGCCTTCGTGCACCTCCACGCGTTGGCCGCCAGCGGGCCCGAATTCGAACGTGAGGTGCCCCTTGAGCACATAGCCGATAGTCACGTTGTCACCGTGGTGGTGCCATCCCGACATCGTCTCGGGGGCCGCGTGCACGTGCCCAAACCAGTGACCGTCGTTCTCGAAGGCCACCCGGCGTGTCAGACCGGGGGTTCCCTGGGCCTCTGCCAGTTGGGCGTCGCTCAATACGCGCACAGGCTCGGACATGAACTTCCCTCCTTCGCAGTCGGTGCTGGTGTCCCCAGCCGCAGCCAGAGCAGTCAACCACCAGCCCCGCAATGTGTCAGTCCCAGACCCCGTTCACTGCCTCGCACGACTGCCGCTCCCAGGACTTGCCTCTCGCTTGGTTCGTCACGGTGACCTCACGAAGCCCCAGCCCGCGCGGCGGGACCAAGCACGGACCGTGACCTGGCAACCCGCCATCGCAACTACGCCGAAGTGTCGATGGGGACAGTCACGCCTTGTCTGGGTGTAGGCACCAAGGGGGGCGCACGCTACTGGGCGACCGCGAAGGCCAGCAGCGAACCGAGGTCCTCGCAGGCGGCCAGGTCCTGTCGGGTGGGGTGGCCCGTGACGCAGACGTCGGGGGCGACCTGCTTCCAGCCCATCGCTCCGGCGATGGTGTGCACGGACCGCTGTGCGCCCGAGGTGTCGTCGTTGCCATGAACGTAGACGCCGTACGGCTTCCCGGCTGTGACCTCCAGGCAGGGGTAGTAGATCGTGTCGAAGCAGTGTTTGAGCGCTCCAGACATGTAGCCGATGTTCGCTGGCGTCCCGAGGACTACAGCGTCGGACGCAAGCACGTCGGCCGCCCCACAAGTGAGGGCCGCACGAACCTCGACGTCGAGCGGGCCCAGATCCGGGTGTCGGGTGCCGCGCAGCACCGCCTCCAACATCTCCTGAACTGCCGGAGACGGGGTGTGTTGGACGACGAGCAGGGTGGGTCTGGCCATCAGGGTGCGACCCGACCCCCGGCGTCGAAGGCTGCGTGCGTCAACGGCATGAGACCGGCCCAGAAGAGCTCCATCTTCTCAGCGACCATCTCGATCTCTCGCTGGGGAAACGACGGGAAGTGCGAGTCGTCCCGCTTGGTGCGCAAAGACAGGAAGTTCATCAGCGAGCGCGCGTTCATGGTCACGTACATCGACGAGTACGTGGCCACCGGCAGGACACCCCTGGCCACCTCTCGGGCGACGCCCGCGTGGAGCATGCGCTGGTACGCCTCGTAGGCCTGGGTACAGGCCCGGCGGGTCTCCTGCTCGACGACGGCGTGCTGCTCAGGCGTGCCGTCGACGAACTCGTAGTGGCCGGGCTTCCCCTCCTGGATGAGCATGCGGTCCGGGCCCGGGGTGTAGAAGACGGGCCGCAGCTCGCGGTAGCGACCCGACTCCTCGTTGTACGAGGCGATCCGGTGCCTCATGAACTCGCGGAAGACGAAGATCGGCGCCTGGACGTAGAAGGTCATCGAGTTGTGCTCGAACGGGGACCCGTGCCGGTCACGCATCAGGTAGTTGATCAGACCCTGCGACCGGCTGGCGTCGCCGTCGACATCGTCGAGTGACTGCTCGCCCTTCGTCGAGACACGTGCGGCGAACAGGACGTCGGCGTCGTGCGCTGCCGCCCGCACCAGCTCGACAGTGACGTCGCTGCGGAACTCGATCGGCATGGGATCTTCGGGCACGGACCACTCCTGTACTTCGCCTGCAACGGACGATCTCACCCTAGCGACGTGCGTCGACCGGGCCCGGGA